>NZ_JBFUMS010000005.1:0-368320 GCF_054049255.1 Roseateles sp. P5_E4
ATCTTGGTGTCTTTGACGAACCGGAGGTTGAGGCTGCGTTGCTTGCGATCGCTCTCAACCTCACGGAGGACCCCGACGTGGCAGATGCGGCGGGCGAATCTCTATCCGAGATCTGGCGTCGCAAAGGTTCGGCACCGCCTGCAACCATCGCCAACATGCATCCAGCGGCAAGAAAGTTCTTTCAACTATGAGGCGGTTTAACCCTTTGCTGCAGCGGACGGCTACGCCGCCCGCTGAGCGCGAACGTTAGACCGCTTCCACGCCAGACGCTTCATGAGAAAAATTGTTGCTGCCGCTCTCGCATTCATCGGCTTAGGGTCTACAGCACAAGCTGTACAGCCCACAGCGACGGTCGATGCCAAGACCGTTCGATTCACCATGCCAACTGTCGCGGCTGACGAGATCCAGTTCGTCATGCCCACGCGCGAAACGTTTGAGGGTGCTCCGCAGTTTCACGAAGACGACTGGCGACAAGTTGAGTTCTTACCTTCAAGCCGACTTTCCGAGATCAAGACACGCCTTACCGAGTACAAATCGTTCGAGGCGAAGCATCGGACGAAACACGGATGGACTGATATCTACGCCAGACGATTGCCACGCATGCCGGTTCTTGGCAGTTCCGGGCTTGCAGACATTGCAAGCTCTGTCTCCGCGACCAACCTCCCGGCACCGATCCTGACCACAACGTCGAGGCCGTTGGGGCAAGTCAAAGATGGGTACGCGCTTCGCATATCCGCATCGGTCTTCCTGTACGGGCTTGCTGACGCTGATGGCGTCACGTCGTTGGCGGCGCTCGTTGATGGTGATGATCGGCCGCTAACAAAGGCATTCATCACCCTCAACAAGAAGTTCCAACTCGTCCTAGTCGACTGGCGCTCGCAGATGGTGCTCGTTTCCACCACGCCAACGGGGCAAGTCAATGTCTGGCGGCCATAAGCGGCCGAACCCTTCATTGCAGCGGACGGCTTCGCCGCCCGCTGATCTCAAACGTTGAACCGCATGAGATTCCGAAGCTATTTCGCTGCCTTAGCTCTTTCCTGTGCCGCGCCGGTATTGGCGGGCGGTGCCGGGCCAATGTGGGTGTTTCCGGTGATTCGGCTTTGCGTTGCGCAAGATGCGGCGTACGCCGATACCTTCCTCGGGCGCTGGATTGCAGAAGGCCGACTGAGGCTTAAGTCGCCGGAATTCACGCAGTGCGCTCGAAAGAAGCAATGGATTCCTAAATACATTTGCGCAGATCTCATGGCGCGTGAAACAGAGGAATCACTGTCTCGCCGGAATCTTGAACGACTGGGTGCTTCCTGGAGCGAAGATCTCAAAGTGCTTGAAGTGGCTGGGGCATATGTTCAGGACGCGTCGGAGGCTGAGCTTGCAGAGCGACAGCTGCCTGCTTGCCCATGATCAAGCGGCCCAACCTTTCACTCCAGCGGACGGCTTCGCCGTCCGCTGAGCTTTCACGTTGGGCGACAGCTTTGTGAGTTGACCGGCCGATGATCCCGCCAGAGTGAACTTCCGCTCATGGCCGAAACGAGCCCTCTGCCACTACTTGGGCGCCAACAGCCCGTAGGCTGAGGTGAACAAAGTGAACCCCAACGGTACCGGCGCGTAGACGCTGGGGTTTGCGATGCTCATCCCATTAACCTACGGGCTGCAGCCCGCTGACTTCTGACGAAGCTCTGTGGGGGCTGGGGCTGCCTCTCGAGATTTTCATTGGACACAAATTGATGTTGAGGCTCAACAAGTTCACGCGCCGCTTGCCATGGGCGCTGATGCTGGCGCTCGTCTCGATCACGTCGGCCGCTGAGGAACGCCGTCTTTCAATGGGCTGGCGTTTCATGGCGGGGGAGGTCAAGGGCGCGGAGCGGCCCGACTTCGACGACGGCGCATGGCGCCAGGTGGCCGTGCCGCACGACTTCTCCATCCTGGACAAGGCGGACGGGGCGCCACCCTTTGATCCCGCCACCGTGGGTGGCCGCGACTCCGGCTACATCCCGGGTGGCACCGGCTGGTACCGGCGTCACCTCACGCTGACTTCGGCCGAAGCCGCCCGCGTGGTCCGGCTGAAGTTCGAAGCCGTCTACATGGACTCTGACGTCTGGTTGAACGGCGAGCCTGTGGGACAGCATCGCTACGGCTACACCGCATTCACGCTGGACCTGACAGGCAAGGTCAAGGCGGGCGACAACGTCATCGTCGTCCGGGCGCGCCATGTGGACTCGTCGTCGCGCTGGTATGCCGGTTCGGGCCTGATCCGCCCGGTGGCTGTGGAACTGCTGGACCCGGTGCACATCGACCCCGACAGCGTGGCGGTTGCGACCCGCGCCGCGACCGCTCAACGGGCGGACCTGGACGTTCGCACACGCCTCTCCAACCGCCAGGCCAAGTCACAGCAGGTGGAAGTGGTCACGGCCGTGACCAGCGTCGACGGCACCGAGACCGTCGCCCGCGCCAGCAAGCGTTATGTCGTGCCGGCGCGCGGCCAGATGGATGCCGGGCAAGCTCTGGCCGTGGACAAGCCCAGGCTGTGGGGGCCATCGGCACCGCATCTCTACCTGCTTCGCCAGGAGGTGCGCGTCAACGGTGTCGCGACCGATGTGCGCTTGACCCGTTTCGGCATCCGTACCGTGGCGATCGATGCGAAAAACGGCTTGCGCATCAATGGCGAGAAGGTCCTGCTGCGCGGCGGCAACATCCACCACGACAACTACATGCTCGGCGCCGCCGGGCTTCCCGATGCGGATGCGCGCAAGGTCGCGCTGATGAAGGCTGCCGGCTACAACGCCATCCGCAACGCCCACAACCCAGCAAGCCAAGCCACCCTGGACGCTGCCGATGAGCTCGGCATGCTCGTCATCAACGAGGCCTTCGACGCCTGGCGAAACAGCAAGACCAGCGCCGACTACGCCCGCTTCTTCGCTGACAACTGGCAGAAGGACTTGGACAGCCTGATCATCAGCGGCCGCAATCACCCCAGCGTGCTGTTCTGGAGCATCGGCAACGAGATCCGGGAGCAGGGCACGCCCGAGGGCGCGAAGACCGCACGGATGTTGGTCCAGCGGGTCCGCCAGCTCGACGCGACCCGGCCGGTGACCCAGGCGGTCAGCATCGACTCCCCGACGATCGCCAGCGCCTATGGCGAGCTCGACGCGGCCGGCTACAACTACATGCCCCACCTGTTCGAGCGCGACCACGAGCAATACCCGTCGCGCGTCATGTACAGCGGCGAGTCCCTGTCCCGATACGCCTTCAACTACTGGCGCCCGGTGGAGACCCTGCCGTGGGTGATCGGCGATTTCGTGTGGACCTCCTTCGACTACCTCGGCGAGGCCGGCATCGGCTGGGTGAACGCCAAGCAGGACTGGAAGACCTGGGGCCCATATCCGTGGCACCTGGCCTATTGCGGAGAGATCGACGCTACCGGGCGCAAGCGACCCGCCGCCTATTACCGCCAGGTACTGTGGAAGACCGGCATCGACCCGATCGCGGCCTTCGTCGAGCAGCCGGCTGGCACTCGCGCCTTCCCGCACCATCCCTTCCCGGAAGGCGACCCGCACAGCGACTGGACGCTGGAGGACGTGCATCCCAGCTGGTCGTGGGGCGGCCAGGAAGGCAGGCCGCTGAACGTCGCGGTGTACTCGGAGTTCCCGGAGGTCGAACTCTTCCTCAACGACAAGAGCCTGGGGCGGCAGGCCGTAGGCCTCGCCACTGAATACAAGGCCCGGTTCGTCGTGCCCTATGCGCCGGGCCGCCTGCTGGCGGTCGGCTACCGGGACGGCAGGCGCGCTGGCCAGTGGGAGCTGCGCACAGCGGGTCTGCCGGCGGCGTTCAAGGCGACCGCGGATCGGTCGCAGCTGAAGGCCAATGGCGAGGACCTGGCCTACGTGACGATCGAGCTGGCCGACAGCGACGGCGTTCCCATCTACGCGCGCGCCGGTGATCGCCAGGCGAAGGTCAGTGTGACCGGCGCCGGCGTGCTGGGCGGCGCGGGCAACGGCGATCCCGTCGATGCGAGCAGCCTGCAATCGGGCGAACGCAAGACCTTCCACGGTCGGATGGTGGCGGCAGTCCGCGCGGGCGCTTCGCCCGGCCCCATCGTGGTTGAAGTTGCCGTCGAGGGCCTGCCGACGCAGCGGATGCGGCTCGATGTGATTGCGCGATGAAACCGCAGTAGCGCAGCGCTGGTCTGGCTGCTGGCCTCGTACAAGGGCCTGCCCAACGTGCTGATGCTGATGACGGGCCTGATCGGCGTCTACACCTTTAGGACCCGCCGCACCACGCTGGGCCGGCGCATCTATGCCCGACCATCGCTCACCCGTGCACGCCCTTCAAGCTTGGCAGGTCTCCAAACCCCATTTGTTCAAGCGCGCCGTATACAAACAGGCGGGTCTTGACACCTAGCCACGCGCGACGTCGTTGATCCCATATGCCGCCGCTTGCGTTGGGATTCGCGATGCTCACCCCATTAGCCTACCGAGCTCAGGCCGGCTGCAGCAGCATGCGGCCGAGCGCCTCGGGCCCGGCCGGCTGGGCATCGGGGCGCAGCAGCGCGCGGGCCGCTGCGTCGTTGCGCAGGTGCGCGTCGAAAAAGGCCGCCTCCCAGCCGCCCGTCTCGGCGTTGGCCGCTTCGTTGAAGCCGTGGGTCTGGCCCTTCATCTCCACCACCCAGGCGGGGCCGCCCACGGCGTGGGCGGCGGCCAGCACGTCGGCGGCCGGCACGTTGCTGTCCAACTCGCCGCTGACCGCAAACCAGGGCCGCTTGACGGCAGCGAGGCCGGCGAAGTCAAGGCCGAAGTTCCAGAAATTCGGGCCGGCACCCGGAGGCAGGTTCACGGGCAGGCCCATGGCCCGTGCCGCGGCCATGCCGATGCCGGGAAAGGGCACCGTCCCGAAGCCGGCCTTGATGCGCTCGTCGGCCAGGGACAGGCCGCGCCGCGCGGGGTTCAAGCCGCCCATCAGCGTGAGCACGGTCAGGCCGCCGGCACTGCTGCCGGTGGCGCCGATGCGGGCGGCGTCGATGTGGTCTGCGTAGTGTGGGTGGGCCAGCACATGGTCCAGCGCCGCGCGCACGGCCAGGCTGCGCAGGGCGAACATTTCGCTGCCGCCCGGCGTGCGCCTGTCACCGTGGTAAACGTCGACCACGATGTAGCCCTGCGAGGCCAGGTGCGCGAGCTTCCCGATGTGCCACAGCCCATGCGTGCCCTGCCCGCCGGAGTGAACGATCAGCGGGTAGCGCGCCCGCTCGTCGGCAAACAGCGGCGCCTCGCCGGGCCGCTGCATGTGCGGCAGGCGATACCAGCCGGTCTCCTCAGGGAAGGTGTAGTCGGGGCGGCGGTTGTCGGCCGGTGTCGGGTAGAACACCGTCAGCACCACCGGCAGGCTGCGTCCGGCCAGCGCCCCGGCATACGGCCAGTCCTTGGGCACCTTCACGTCGATCACCAGCGTGGCCTGGCGATCGCTGATCAGCTGGTCCAGATACAGCGAACCCTGCGGCTGCGAGCGGCCGATGAGGTAGTGCTCCATCGGCGCTGCGGTCGCCGGCTCGGCCTTCATGCAACTGCTGCCCACCGCGTAGGGGCCGTTGCCGGGCGTCCAACCGGCGGCGCCGGCCGCGCCAGCGAAAGGCGCCAGCAGCATCCCGCCCAGGAACCTTCGGCGCCCCAAGCGGGCTGCCGTCACACGCGAAACATCCAACACAGCTTTTGCTCCCTCGGCCGACACGGCCGGGGCGCAGTGTGCCGTGCCAGGGAACGGTCCAGCGCTCGGCCCATGGGTATTACTGCCAGGACTCGAGCTCCAGCGTCCGCGAGCCGCCCACCAGCATCGGTGAGGTGGAGGGCTCGCTGCGTTCCAGCTTCACGAGGCCGACGCCGCGGCAATACCACTCCAACGTCGTCAGCGGCTGGTCGCGGTAGCCGGTGATGGCGTCGACGAAGATCTTCACCGTCGCGCTGCCACGCACGCGCAGGCAGGGCGAGAAGCTGCCCGCTGGCGTGCGCACCACGTCGGACACCGCCTCGATTTCATAGGTCATGGGGATGTTCGGATGGCTGTGCTTGATCTCGCGCGGGTACTCGGCCGTGCGCATCAGCAAGTAGGCCGTCGTCGGCGCCTGCCATTGCGTGCCGACCACGAACGGCGCCTTCAGCACGAAGCGGCCCGGCGCATCGGCCACCGGGTCGGCCTGCATGTCACTCTTGCTGGCCACGCGCACGATGCCGCTGGCGTCGGCGCGCAGCCAGTAGTTCACGCCGCTGTCGCTGCGGCGCTGCCAGGCGGGCTGCTCGTCCAGCACCAGCGTGGCCGAGCCCAGCGTGCGCAGCGTCAGGCTCTCGCGCTCGCTGGTGTCCGCACCGCTGCGCGTCGTGACGGTGTAGGTCCAGCGGTGGCCGGCTTCGAGCGGGAACCAGGACTGCCCCTCGGGCGCGCGGCTGCAGCCGGCCAGGGCGATCGAAGCGAGGAAGAAGTAGCGCCGCATGATCACTTCTCGGGAAGCTGCGGCAAGGGCATGTCGCGAAGCTTGACGCGCTGCTCGTCACTGCCCGGCCGCAGCCAGGCCAGGCCCTTGCGGCCGGCCTTGGGCTCGGCCGTGCCCAGTTGGGCGATACCGTTGCGCACCTTCTTCAGGCCCTCGTTGAGCAGGGCATGCAGGTCCTTGCTGTAGGGCAGCTGGTAGGCGCGCGGCTGGGCGGCGGGCTTGCCGTCTTCCACGGCATTGACCCAGACATAGAGCGCCCCGTCGCGCTTGCCAGCGGGCTCCTCGATGACGGCGGCCAGCAGCACGAAGCGCTCGGGCAGCGGGTCGCCGCTGGGCCAGCCCCACAGCGTGTGGATGGCACCCTCGGCGTAGAAGTAGAAAGCACTCACGCCAACCACCAGCAGGCCGCGCAGCCACACCGGCCAGCGCGACTGCAGCAGGGAAAGCAGACACAGCAGCAGCAGCGCGGCAAAGCTGAGGATGATGGGCAGAGTCATGGTCTTTGCATCAGACTTTTTGGAAGCGTGTTGACGTTGACGACGCTGCCGTCGGGCTGCAGCGTGAAGCGCACGGCGGTGGCCTCGTCGCCCTTGCGGGCCAGCTTGACCGTGCCGTAGAAGACGACGTCGGCGCGCGGGTTGACCTTGATGACCGTCACGGTCACCGGCACCGGCTGGCCGTCGTTGGACTGGTAGTACTGGGCGTTGACGATGTGCTCTCCGGGCACGATGCCGCGGATGCTCACCACCTCTTGCCGGAAGGGGCTCTGGATGCGCTGGCCGTTGACGATGGTGGCGGCGTTGGCGTCACCGCGGTCGTCGCGGTCCAGGTACATCAGCCCGGCCTCGCGCTGGCGGAACCACACCAGGTTGCCGCCCGGGTCCTGCACCCAGGTGTCGATGTCGTTGGGGCTGTTGTCCGGCCAGGCGACGTTGATCAGGTACTCGGCCTTGGACGGCACGTCGCCGGCCTTGGTGGCGCGCGGGTTCATGGCCAGCAACGCCACGATGAAGCAGAAGACAAAGCCGATCAGCAGGTTGAACAGCATGTCGTAGAAGGGGTCGACCTCGGCCTCCCTCGAACCCCGGCGCAGGCGGCGCATCACACACCGTCCTTTCGGAGCGCGGCGCGTTGGATGTCGGCCACCAAGGCATCAGCGAAACGGTCCAACCGGGTCAGTTGCAAACCCAGCAGGATGTTGCCCACCAGGCCCACCATGGTCGTCAGCAGCGCCACGCCCAGGCCCGCCGTCAGGCTGCGCAGCAACTCCTGCGACTGCGCCGGGTCGAAGCTCTGCAGCTTGCCGATGGTCAGCGCCAGCATCGAGAAGCCGATGACCTTGCCCAGCAGCCCGAGCTTGAGCTGGATGCCGTTGACCCACCAGGCCGTGCCGTGCGGGCCATGGCTGTGCTCCAGCAGCAGCTCGGTGGCGATGTCGCCAGGCGCGCCCAGGTATTCGGCCGCCCAGCAGGCCTCTCCGGCGCGGGCGAGCCGCGGATCAGCCAGCAAGTCACGCTGGCGCTGCAGCTCGCGCGAGCGCTGGCCGCACCACAGCGTGGAGCACAGGAAGACGGCCATGATGACCAGCGTCAGGCCCGTGGGGTCGGCGCCCAGCAGCAGCGCCCAGACGCCGCGCGCACCCAGCAGCCAGGTGCAAAAGGCCAGGCCGCCGACGAGGGTCAGCCATTCCAGCCACAGTGGCTCGGCCGGGCGCGCGGGCCGTGGGGCGGCGGTCGCTGTGCTCACAGTTCAATCTCCATGCCGTCATGCGCCACCTCGATGCCGTGCGCCAGCAGCTCACGGCGCTGGGCGCCGCCGCGGTCGAGGATGGGATTGCTGTGGTGGATGTGCGTGAGCACCTTGCGCGGCGCGCCGCTGGCCCGCAGCGCGTCGATCATCCCGGGCCGCTCGCCGTGGCGGCTTTGCGGCAGGTGGCCCTTGTCGCTGGCGCTGACCGAGCCGATGCCGGCTTCCTGCATGCCGTGCTCGGTCCAGAAGCTGCCGTCGACGACGACGCAGTCGGCCCGGCGCATCCAGGCCAGCTCGGCCTCGCCAACCTCGGCCAGCGCTGGCGACAGGAAGACGCGCCGGCCCGTGCGCAGGTCCTGCACCTGCAGCGCGATGCACTCGCCTGCTGCCTCGCTGCGCAGCCGCGCATGCCGCGGCGCCCGCGCCGGCACGGCCACGGCGGCAAAGCTCAGCGCCGGGAAGCCCGGGATCTCGAAGGCGGCGCTGCGCACGTCGCCGGCGATGGGCAGCATGCGCCAGCGCACGCGGCAGTAGCTCTCCAGCACGTGCAGCAGCGGCAGCTCGGCCGTCAGGTCCTCGAACACCAGCGGCGTGGCATAGACCTCCAGCTCACGGCTCTCGCGCAAGGAGAGCAGCCCGGCCACGTGATGCAGCCGCGAGTCCAGCAGCACGACGGCGCGGATGGGCATGTCGCCCGCGTGGGCCGGCTGCAGCGCGGGCGTGGCCCGGATCTGCTGCGGCAGGTCGGGGCTGGCGTTGATGAGCAGCCAGCCCTCGCCGGGCCGCCCGTCCTGCGAGATGGCGATGGCGCTTTGCGTGCGCGCGCTGGCGTCGAGCTCACCGCGGCGCCAGCTGCTGCACAGCCGGCAGTGGCAGTTCCACAGCGGAAAACCACCGCCCGCGCCGGAGCCGAGGACGAGGAGCTTCATGGGAAGCCGCGCAGAAGAAGACGGGACATGGGAGCAGGCAGTCAGCAGGTCGATGCACCCAGGGGTGCAAGACCCGTGCCTTGCCAGAACGCCGTTGCAGCCGGCGTCAATGAGGGGTTTTGCTCCAGTTCGGCACAGCGCGGTGCAGCACCTCCCCCGGGAAAGTCCCGGGCCTGCATTGAGGCCCGGGAACAACGGTTAGGGCCTGTTAACGCTACGGCAGCAGGCCGCGTTGTAGCCAGAAAGCCCGCGAGCAAGGCGCGAAACGAAGCTTGGGTAGGCCCCAAGCGAGGCTTCGCAACGCCGCGCGCGGGCTTTCTGGCTACAACCCGAAGGGAAGGTCAGCCGCCAGGGGCCACTCAGCGTTGCACCGCTTGCCCGCATATCAATGCGGGCGGCGCACTGCGCCTTGATTGGCCCCTGGCGGCTGACCTTCGCGACCTACTGCCGTAGCGTTAACAGGCCCTGGGCGTGTTCCAGCGCAGCCGGCGGTAGATCGTGTTGCGGCTGATGCCCAGCTGCTTGGAGGCCAGCGAGATGTTGCCGCCCGCTGCGTCCAGCGTGGCGCGGATCATGTCGATCTCGGCCTGCTCCAGCGTGCGCGCGCTCGCGGGCTCCGCGGCAGCTGCGGCCGGTGCGACCAGTGCAGGAAGCGCGGCATGCGGCTCGAAGGGCGGCCAGGCCGGCGCCAGCGCGGGCGGCGGGGCCGGTGTCATGCCGCCCACAGCGCGCTGCATGTCTTCGAGGAAGTCATCCGACAGGTGATTCGTCGTCACCAGCCGCTCGCCCGCCGACATCACCGCCGCCGTGCGCAGCACATTGGCCAGCTGGCGGATGTTGCCCGGCCACTGGTAGCGGCGGAACATGGAGAGCACCTGGGGGCTGAGCTCGGGCGTGTCCTGCGGGCGCTCGGCCTGCAGGATGCGCCGCACGATGGCTTCCACGTCGGTACGTTCGCGCAGCGCCGGCAGGCGCAGGGCCAGGCCGTTGAGGCGGTAGTAGAGGTCCTCGCGGAAGGTCTGCGCGGCAATCATCTCGCGCAGGTTGCGGTGGGTAGCGCCGATGACGGCGATGTCCACCGCGATGGACTTGGTGCTGCCCAGCGGCGTCACGCTGCGCTCCTGCAGCGCGCGCAGCAGCCGCGCCTGCAGCGGCAGTGGCATGTCGCCGATCTCGTCCAGGAACAGCGTGCCGCCGTTGGCCTGCACCAGCCGCCCCGGCGCACCCTTGCGCCGCGCGCCGGTGAAAGCGCCTTCCTCGTAGCCGAACAGCTCGGCCTCGATGAGGCTCTCGGGGATGGACGCGCAGTTCACGGCCACGAAGGCCTGGCGGGCGCGCACCGAGTCGTGGTGCACCGCGCGGGCCAGCAATTCCTTGCCGGTGCCGGTCTCGCCCAGGATGAGCAGCGGGATGCCGCGGTCCAGCACGCGCTTGACCTTCTGGATGACGGTCTCCAGCTGCGGGTCGCCGGTGCGCAGGTATTGCAGGCCGGAGAAGCGCTGGGCGCCGTTGGCCGTGGCCGCCGTCGCCACGATGTCCGCCGGCTGGGCCGGCGCGTCCGGGCTGGGCACACCGCCAGTCCATTCGCCTTCGCGCAGCGAGCTGGTGCCCTGCGAGGGCTCGCGCGCATCGATGACGTCGGCCATCTCCGCATTGCGCAGCCCTCCCACCACCGGGCGCGAGGGCCAGTCGAAGCGAGCGCTGACGAAGAAGCTCTGGCCCGTAGGCAGGCACAGCTGCATCGGCGGCGACATCGGCATGCGGAAATGGTCGTAGATGGCCGCCGGCGTCGTGCCCAGCAGGCTGCTCAGGCTGCGCATGCGCAGCTCCGCGCCGCTGACGCCGAGCTGGTCCAGCGCGGCGCGGTTGGCGCCCAGCAGCCGGCCTTCCGGCGACACGACCAGGATGCCTTCGAGCAGCGTGCCGATGAACTCGGGCCGGCTGTGGAAGTGCAGGCGCAGGCGGTTGTTGTAGTCGTCAGAGAGCCAGTGGTTCTCGATCATGCGGGCCGACATGCGCACCAGGCCCATGGTGTGCTGGTGGTAGCCGCGGTGGTCGCCCGTCACGTCCAGCACGCCGAGCATGTTGCCGCGCGGGTCGAAGATGGGTGAGGCCGAGCAGGTCAGGAAGTTGTTGGCGTGGATGAAGTGCTCGCCGCCATGCACGAGCGTGGGCACCTCCTCGAACAGCGCCGTGCCGATGGCATTGGTGCCCTTGGCATGCTCGGCCCAGTTCTCACCCGGCGCCAGCGCCACGCGGTGGGCGCGGGCCAGGAAGCTGTCGTCGCCCACCGCGTGCAGGATGGTGCCCTGCGCGTCGGTCAGCACGATCATGCTTTCGGTGTTGACGATCTGCTCATAGAGCAGCTGCATCACCGGCGCGGCGTGGGTGTACAGGCGTTGGTTGCGTTCGCGCGCGAGGTTGAGGTCGCTGCGGATCATCGGGTCCAGCCCGCTTTTCTCGTGGCGCTTCAGGCCCAGCGCTTCGCTGCGCTGGTGGCTGCGCTCGATGAAGGCCTGTCGTGGGGGCCCCGGCGGCGCCGGGCTGGCCGGCGCTTCGGTCTCGATGGTGGGCATAGAGGCTCTCATGCGCCTGCCTGTTGCAGGCTTGTCTCGGCGGCGGCGCGGTCGGTGCCACGCCTGTCTGTGTCTGGCGGCCATCGTGTCCCAAAGCGGTTCGGCTGTCCATGACACAGGTCAAGCGCGGACACGGTCGTTGTTCCAGGTTGGAGCAGTTCCATCCTGGCATGTCGCTTGCAGCGCAGGGACAGAGCCCGAACGGGCCTGCAAACCCAGACAACGACCGGAGACAACCCATGAAATTCCATCCCCGCTACATCGCCGGCAGCCTGTGCGTCGCGGCCGTCGTGGCCTGGGCCCACGGCGACGTCACCCCCCAGGCCGTGGACACCAGCAGCCTGCCCCAGCTGGGCGAAGGCTGGCGACCCGAGAACCCGTTTCGCGGCGATGAGGCCGCCATCAAGATCGGCAGCTCGGCCTTCAACCAGAACTGCGCTCGCTGCCACGGCCTGGAGGCCATCTCGGGCGGCATTGCGCCCGACCTGCGCCGGCTGGACAACGACTGCAGCACGCTGAAGGACGCCGCCAAAAAGGCCGCCTGCGTGAAGGAGAACGACGACTACTTCCTGAACACCGTGCGCCACGGCCGCAGCCGCAACGGCGCCGTCTACATGCCGCCCTTCGAGGGCGTGTTCACGCAGGAAGCGATGTGGGCGATCAAGTCCTACCTGGAAGTGCGCCGGGAGAAGCCGCTGTGAACCGGCGCCACATCCTCGCCTGGGCCGCCGCCAGCGCCCTCACCGGCACGGGGGCGGGCGCCGCCACCCTCGCCCAGGTGCGCGAGCGCGGCCGGCTCATCGTCGGCCTGTACGAGGACATGCCGCCCTTCCATGTGAAGGGCAAGGGCATCGACATGGAGCTGGGCCAGGCGCTGGCCGAGGCCCTGGGCGTCAAGTTCGCGCCGCTGGCCTTCAATGCCGACGAGAACATGAACGACGACCTGCGCAACATGGTCTGGAAGGGCCACTACCTCGGCCATGGCCCGGCCGACGTGCTGATGCACGTGCCGGTGGACCGCCCGCTGATCGAGGCCACGCCGCAGGCCCGCATCTTCGGCCCCTACTACCGTGAGCGCGTCATGCTGGCGCGGCGTGTGGATGAGCTGCCACGGCTGGAGACGCTGTCCCAGCTCGGCACACGCCGCGTGGCCGTGCCCGGCCAGACGCTGGCCGGCTGGCTGATGATCGGTGCGGACGGAGGCGCCTACCGGGAGCAGCTGCTGACGCAGTTCAAGGACGGCTGCGAGGCCGCCCGCGCACTGCAGCGCGGCGAAGTGGCCGCCGCCGCCGGCCTGGCGTCGGAGCTGGAGACGGTGCTGGCTGGCGACGCGGCCTACCGCATCGAGCCCCTGCCGTCGCCGCGTGCGCCGCGCGACGGCTGGGCGGCCGGCATGGCCGTGAAGCGCGACGCCACCGACCTCGCCCAGGCCCTGCAGGACGCGTTGAACCAACTGGTCAGCCAAGGCCGCGTCGCCGAGATCTTCACCAAGTACAAAGTGGCCTGGCGTCCGGCCTGAGTGGCAAGAGCCGGCCCGATCGCATCTGGAGATACCCATGAACAAGAGATTCGCGCCCGCGGCGCGAAGGACGGTACTCGCACTGGCAGCCGCCAGCGCGGCCGCCCACGCCGCACCCGCACCCGCACCGACCGTCCTCGAACCCGTCGTCATCACCGCCACGCGCACTGAAGCCACGCCTTTCGACGTGCCCGCTTCCATCAACCGCATCGACGGCGACGCGCTGCGCGCCGGCCGCGCCCAGGTCAACATCTCCGAGGGCCTAGGGCAAGTGCCGGGCCTGCTGGCACGCGACCGCCAGAACTACGCCCAGGACGTGCAGATCTCGGTACGCGGCTTTGGCGCGCGGGCCAGCTTCGGCATCCGCGGCGTGCGCGTCTACGTGGACGACATTCCCGCCACGCTGCCCGACGGCCAGGGTCAAATCACCAATGTCGAGATCGGCACGGTGGGCCGTGTCGAGGTGCTGCGCGGGCCGTTCTCGGCGCTGTATGGCAACTCGTCGGGCGGCGTCATCAGCATCTATTCCGAGAACCCCGCCGGCCCGCCGCACCTGGACGCCGGCGTCAGCTTTGGCAGCGACGGCCTGCGTCGCGTGGCCGCGTCCGCCAGCGGCAC
The DNA here is from genome assembly GCF_054049255.1 of Roseateles sp. P5_E4. Lineage (NCBI taxonomy): Bacteria > Pseudomonadati > Pseudomonadota > Betaproteobacteria > Burkholderiales > Sphaerotilaceae > Roseateles > Roseateles sp. P5_E4. The sequence goes on from NZ_JBFUMS010000005.1 coordinate 13,867, forward strand.
CGCAGGCGCCATCGGCTACACGCTCGGCGCCAGCCGCTTTGAGACCGACGGCTACCGCCAGCACAGCGCCACCGAGCGCCGCCTGGGCAATGCGCGGCTGAACTTCAAGCTCGGCGCCGACACGCAGCTGACGCTGATCGCCAACAGCGTCGAGCTGCCCGAGGCGCAGGATCCGCTCGGCCTGACCCGTGCCCAATGGCAAGCCGACCCGCGCGGCGTCGACCCCGGCGCGCTGAGCTTCAACACCCGCAAGACCATGAAGCAGCAGCAGGGCGGCCTGGTGCTGGAGCACGGCATCGACAGCGCCAACACCCTGCGCGTGATGGTCTACCAGGGCCATCGCACGACGATGCAGTTCCAGTCCATCCCGGTCGCGACCCAGGCCAATGCGCTGCACCCCGGCGGCGTCATCGACCTGGCGCGCGACTACCAGGGTGCCGATGTGCGTTGGCGCTGGAAGAGTGCCGCGGCGAGCGTCATCGCCGGCATTGCGGCGGACGAGCTGAGCGAGCACCGCGTCGGCACCCAGAACTTCATCGGCACGACGCTCGGTGTGCAAGGCACGCTGCGCCGCGACGAGACCAACCGCGTCAGCAATGCCGACCCCTATCTGCAAGCCGAATGGCGGCCCACGCCGGCCTGGTTGCTCAACGCTGGCGTGCGCCGCGCCAAGGTCAGCTTCCGCTCGACCGACGCCTACATCACCAAGACCAACCCCGACGACAGCGGCGCCGCCAGCTACTCGGCCACGCTGCCGGTGCTGGGCGCAAGCTTCGCGGTCAGCGAGCGACTGCGCGTCTACGCCACCGCCGGCCGCGGCTTCGAGACGCCCACGCTCAACGAGCTGGCCTACCGCCCCAGCGGCGCCACGGGCCTGAACTTCGGCCTGCAGGCGTCGCTGAGCCGCAGCGTTGAAGCTGGCATCAAGGCCCGGCCCTGGGATGGCGCCGAGTTAGCGCTGGCGCTGTTCCAGACCGGCACCGAGCACGAGATCGTCACGCAGACCAACCTGGGCGGCCGCGCCACCTACCAGAACGCCGGCGCCACGCGCCGCCGCGGCCTGGAGGCGTCGGGCTCGTTCCAGCTCGCGAGCACGCTGCAGGCGCAAGTCGCCGCCACCTGGCTGGACGCGCGCTACCGCGACGGCTTCCTGACCTGCACCGCCACGCCCTGCGCTGCCGCCAACCAACAGGTCGCGGCCGACAACCGCATCCCCGGCATCGCCCGCACCGCGGTCTATGGCGCGTTGACCTGGCAACCCGCAGGCGGCTGGCGCTTCGGCGCCGAGGCGCGCGCGCTGAGCAAGGTCTACGTCAACGACCTCAACAACGACGCCGCCCCCGGCTACGCGACGCTGGCCGCACACGCGGGCTACCAGCTCAGCCTCGGCCCCTGGGAGCTGGGCGCCTTGCTGCGCGTGGACAACCTCGCGGGCCGCTGCTACGCCGGCTCCGTCATCGTCAACGACGGCAACGGCCGCTTCTTCGAGCCCGCACCGGGCCGCACCTTCCTCGCCAGCGCCAACCTGAGCTATCGCTTCTGAACCGGAGACCCTCATGGCCCGCCTGTTGCCCACCCTGACCCTGCTTGCCGCGGCAGTAGCCCAGGCCCAAGCCGGCCCACTGGCCTATGTGTCCAACGAGGGCTCCGGCACGCTGAGCGTCATCGACACCGCCACCGACGCCGTGCTCTACGAACTGCCCGCGGGCGCCAAGCCGCGCGGCGCCGTCATCAGCCCTGACGGCCGCCGCGCCTACGTGAGCGACCAGCCCGGCAACCGCCTCGTCGTCATCGACCTCGCCGCGCGCCGCCAGGCCGGCGAGATCCCGCTCGGCGAATCACCCGAAGGCCTGGGCCAGTCGCCCGACGGACGCTGGGTCGTGGCCGCCGTGGAGGAGGCCAACGAGATCGTCTTCGTCGACACGCGCACGATGGCGCGCAGCTTCGCCGTCAAGGTGCGCGGCAAGAACCCCGAGCACGCTGTCTTCAGCCCCGACGGGCGCTGGGTGCTGGTCAGCGCCGAGGAGGGCAGCGCGGTGGACGTCATCGACGTGGACAAGCGCGCCCAGGTCGCGCAGATCCCGGTCGGCACGCGGCCGCGCGGCATCGGCTTCTCGCCCGACGGGCGGCGGGCCTTTGTCGCGGCCGAGATGTCCAGCGAGATCTACGTCATCAACATGCAGACCTTCTCGGTGCAGGACAAACTGATGGCCGGGCCCAAGAGCAATGGCATCAGCGTGCACCCCGACGGCAGGCGAGTTTTCATCTCAAACGGCGGCGATGCGACCGTGTCGGTGCTGGATGTGGAGCGCATGGCCCTCGTCGCCACCATCCCGGTCGGTCAGCGGCCCTGGAACATGGCGCTGACGCCCGATGGCCGCAAGCTCTATGTGGCCTGCGGGCGCTCGGGCGCGGTGTCGGTCATCGACACCGAGACGCTGCAGCGCGTGGCCGAGGTGGCGGTGGGGAAGCTGCCCTGGGGCGTGGTGATCCGCTAGCAGCGGCAACCGGGGAACCCCATGACTCACCGCCACAGCAGTTGCTGGGCGGCGCTGGCACTCGCCTATGCGTCCGCCTCTCACGCCCAGATCCAGCTCGAACGGGTTCAGGTCGTCGGTGTGTCGCCGGTTGCCGGCGTCGACATCCCGCGCGACTGGATCCCCGCCGCCGTGCAAACGACGCGCGCCACCGACATCGAGCGCAGCCAGGCGCTGGACCTCGCCAGCTTCATGAACCGGCGCCTGGGCAGCGTCCACCTCAACGAGATGCAGGGCAACCCGCTGCAGGCCGACGTCAACTTCCGCGGCTACACGGCCTCGCCGCTGCTGGGCTCGCAGCAGGGGTTGTCGGTCTACCTCGACGGCGTGCGGCTGAACCAGCCGTTTGGCGACGTGGTGAGCTGGGACTTGATCCCCAAGGCGGCCATCGCTTCCATCGCGCTCAACCCGGGCTCCAACCCGCTGTTCGGCCTCAACACGCTGGGCGGCGCCCTGAGCGTGCAGACCAAGGACGGGTTGAAGCAACCGGGCACGTCGCTGCAGCTGACGGCCGGCTCGCACGGCCGCCGCGCCGCCGAGTTCGAGGTGGGCGGCGGCAGCGCCGGCGGCACGCACTGGTACGTCGCCGGCCACAAGTTCCGCGAGCGCGGCTGGCGGGTCGATTCAAAGTCCGACGTGAACCAGCTCTTCGCCAAGCTCGGCCACCGCAGCGCTGACACCGACATTGCACTGACCGCGTCGCTCGCCGACACCGACCTCAACGGCAACGGCCTGCAGGAGCAACGCTTTCTGGAACGCGACCGCGCCAGCGTCTACACGCGGCCGGACAACACCCGCAACCGCGCGGCACTACTCAACCTCGCGCTTTCTCATTCGCTCGGCGAGCAGTGGACGCTGGCCGGCAACGCCTACGTCCGCAGCATCCGCACGCGCACCTACAACGGCGACCTGAACGACGACGCGCTCGACCAGTCGCTCTACCAGCCCAGTGCCGCCGAGCGCGCGGCGCTGGCGGCTGCGGGCTACACCGGCATTCCCACCGCGGGCGAGAGCGCGGCCAACACGCCCTTCCCGAAGTGGCGCTGCATTGCCCAGGCGCTGCTGAAGGACGAGCCTGGCGAGAAGTGCAATGGCGTCATCAATCAGACCCGCACGAACCAGCACAACGCCGGCTTCACCACCCAGCTCAGCCACGACGGTCGGCTGCTTGGCTTGCCCAGTCAGTCCCTGATCGGCGCGGCGGCCGACTTCAGCCGCAGCCATTTCGTGCAGGGCTCGGAGCTGGGCTACCTGAATGCCGACCGCAGCGTCACCGGCGTCAGCGCCTTGGGTGATGGCGTGGGCGGCGGCAACATGGACGGCGCGCCCTACGACACCCGCGTGGACCTGGCGGGCCGCACGCGCACGCTCAGCCTGTTCGCCAGCACCGTGCTCACGGTGGCGAGTGGCACGCACCTGACCGTGTCCGCCCGCTACAACCACAGCACGGCGCGCAACCGCGATGCCATCACGCCAGGCGCCGGCCCGGGCTCACTGGACGGCGACCACGCTTTCAGCCGCCTCAACCCCGCGCTGGGCCTGACCTTCACGCCGGTGGCCGGCGTCAACGCCTGGGCCGGCGTGAGCCAGGGCAGCCGCGACCCGTCCTCCATCGAGCTGGGCTGCGCCGACCCGGCCAACCCCTGCAAGCTGCCCAACGCCATGGCCGGCGACCCGCCGCTCAGGCAGGTCGTCACGACGACCGTCGAGGCGGGCATCCGCGGTGCGTCGGGCGGGCCACTGGCCTGGAGCGTCGGCGTGTTCCGCTCCGATAACCGCGACGACCTGCTCTTTGTCGCCGACGACGCGGCAGGCTTTGGCTACTTCAAGAACTTCGGCAAGACGCGCCGCCAGGGCGTGGAGCTGGGCCTGAGCGGGCAGCCCGCCAAGGGCCTGACGGCGGGCATCAACCTCACGCTGCTGGACGCCACCTACCGCACGGCCGAGCGCGTCAACGGCGCGTCCAACAGCAGCAACGATGCGGCGCAGGCGGGCTTGCTCGGCGTGAACGGCAATATCGCCATCCGCCCCGGCGACCACATGCCGCTGGTGCCGCGCCGCATGCTCAAGCTCTATGCCGATCTCGACCTCGGCGATGCGTGGTCGCTCGGCGCCGACGCCATCGCGATGAGCGGCGCAGCAGCGCGCGGCAACGAGAACGGCCTGCACCGGCCCGATGACACGTACTACCTCGGCGCGGGCCGCAGCGCCGGCTACGCGGTGGTCAACATCAACGCGGCCTGGACGCCGATGAAGGGGCTCAAGCTCTTCGCCCAGGTCAACAACCTGTTCGACCGCGCGTACGCCACGGCCGCGCAGCTCGGCCCCACGGGCTTCGACAGCGCGGGCAATTTTCAGAGCCGGCCCTTCGCCGCCAACGCGAACGGCGACCGCCCGTTGCGCCATGCGACGTTCTACGCGCCAGGCGCGCCGCGCAGCGTGGTGGTGAGCGTGAAGTACAGCTTCTAGCGAGAAGCCCTCGGGCACTGCTGCGCGCCGCCACACCCACGCTGCACGGCGGCACAGCGCGCGCCCGCGCCACGCAACAGCCCGCGTCGGGGCACACCCGCAGCAGCGTGCCAGCGCGGCACGCGTCATGGCTCCCACTGCGCCGCGCGGCAACGCCCGCGCGGGCACTTCGCTCCAGCCCGGTACTGGCACAGCGCTTGCGCAAAGCACCCTGCCCAAAACCACAACCGGAGACAACATGAACATCAACACCCGCACCTTCATCGCCGCCGCGCTCACCGCCGCAGGCACAGCCCACGCCGCCGACTTCAAGGCCGGCGAATGGGACCTGAGCCTGGGCGGCATCATCAACGCCTACTACACCCACACCAGCTGTTCCGGCTCGCAGGCCGTCGGCGGCGTGGCGCTGGCGACCAAGGGCCTGGGCTGCGGCGGCACCGATGGCCGCACCGTCATCGGCAACGGCCTGCTGCCCAATGCCCTCACCACCACGGCCAAGACGCGCCAGGACGGCTATGACATCCAAGCCACGCTGATGATCGGCGCGGCCGTCGCCTCGGGCGACGCCATCTCCAACAACAGCAACGTCGACGTGCGCCAGGGCTTCGTCACCTTCGGCAATGCCGACATGGGCAGCGTCAAGCTCGGCCGCGACTACGGCCTGTTCGGCCAGTCCGCCATCCTTGGCGACATGACCCTGCTCGGCGCCGGCGCGCCCGTCAGCGCCACCCAGCGCAACCGCGTCACGCTGGGCCACATCGGCTCCGGCTACACCTACCTCGGCACCTATGGCCAGATCGCCTACAGCCTGCCCAGCAGCGGCGGCTTCTCGGCCACCATCGCGCTGATGAGCCCCGTCGATGCCGGCGCCGCCATCGGCCGCAACGAGCCGCAGCTGCAAGCCCTGGCCACCGCCAAGTTCAATGGCGGCAAGGCCTGGGTGGGCGTCAAGCACCAGAAGTTCGAAGGCACCGGCGGCGCTGCCAGCTTCACGATGAACGGCGCCGAGGTCGGCGCCAGCGTCAGCCTCGGCGCGCTGGGCTTCGCGGCCAATCTGCAATCGGGCAAGGGCCTGGGCGTGCTGTCCGACGGCGACAGCGGCAACCGCAAGCAGACGAATGTGCTGCTGCAAGCCACCTGGCAGGCCACGGCCAAGACCAAGTTCGGGCTGAACTGGGGCGAGAGCAAGCTGAAGGATGGCGCGGCGGCCGACCTGCGCAGCAACACCAATGTGACGGCGGGCCTGTACTACGGGCTGACCAAGAGCGTGACGCTGGTGGGGGAGGTGAGCCGGACGACGTCGAAGCCGGTGACCGGCAGCGACGCCAAGATGAGCGGCGTAGCACTGGGGGGGATCGTGTTCTTCTGACCTATCGCACGGCCCTCGCGGCGACGCGACGAGGGCGTTAATCCTGGCAAATATCTGATTCGCGTTGCGCGGCTGCGAAAGCAGTCCGCGCCGCCGCCGTGCGGGTCGCGCGGCGCAGACTCCTGGCAGGCCTGCCAGCGCCGAGGCAAACTGAGGCCCGATTGACCCGGAGCTGACTTGCAATCCAGGCGCCGCTCTTTTCATGCCGCGATGGCGGCACTCATCCAGGCGGCTTGCTGTGCCGGCGCCTGGTCGCAGCCCGTAGCCATGCCACCGGTCACTGCGGCCGGCACCGAAGGCAACAAGCTGGAGGCCGTGAGAGTTGAAGCGGCAAGGCAGCCCTATCGCAGCCTCTTCGTCACCGGTGCGATGAAGACCGACACGCCGATCCGCGACCTGGCGCAGAGCGTGCGCGTGCTGTCAGCCGACATGCTGGCGGACGCGGGTGTGACCCAGTTGGCCGACGCGCTGGAGCTCGGCAGTGGCATCGCCAGGCAGAGCAATTTCGGCGGGCTGTGGGACAGCTACGCGATGCGCGGCTTCACGGGCGACCCGAATTTCGGTTCCGACTACATGGTCAATGGCTTCAACTACAGCCACGGCTACAACGGGCTGCGCGATACCGCCGCCACCGCCATGATCGAGCTGCTGAAGGGGCCGGCCTCGGCGCTCTACGGACGCGGCGAGCCGGGCGGCACGGTCAACATCGTGACCAAGAAGCCGCTGTTCCAGCCCGGCCATGCGCTGGAGGTCTCGGGCGGCAGCTTTGGCCGCCTGCGCAGCACGGCTGACCTGACCGGCCCGTTCAGCGAGCGCCTGGCCTACCGGCTCAACGCCGCCAGCGAGAAGGGCGACAGCTACCGCGACCATGTGCGCTCCGAGCGCCATATGGTGGCGGCGTCCCTGCTGTGGCGGGCCGGCGATACCACCACCGTGTCCTACGAGTTGGAGCACGCCAGGCAGCGCGCCAACTTCGACCGCGGCATCGTCGCGATCCACGGTGAACTGGGCCGCCTGCCCCGCTCGCGCTTCCTGGGCGAGCCCGGCGACGGCCCGCACGCCACCGAGACGACCGGCCACCAGGTCTTCATCCAGCACGACTTCAACGACGACTGGGCGATCCAGGCCGGCTTCAGTCACCGCGACAGCTCGATCAACGGGATCTCGACCGAGGCGCGCTTCCTGCTGGCCGACGACCGCAGCCTGGTGCGCCAGCGCCGCAGCCGCGACAACTCGGCGCTGGACATGTCGGGCCGCCTCGAACTGCTGGGCAGGCTGCGTGCCGGCGGCCTGGTGCACCAGTTGCTGGTCGGCGCAGATGCGTACAGGTTCATCGACCATCGCAAGCAGTACCGCGTCGCCGAAGCCTCCGTGATCGACATCTACGAGCCGGTCTATGGCCAGGTGGCCCCGCCCATGCCGCTGACCACCTGGACCCGCGAGGCACAGCGCTCAAGGTCGATCTACGGCCAGGATCAGATCGACCTGTCGCCGCAGTGGAAGATGCTGCTGGGCGTGCGCCACGACAGTTACGACCAATCGCTCTTGAACCGCCGCAACGGCATCACGACCGCCCAGTCCCTCAGCGCCACCACGCCGCGCGTCGGCCTGGTCTACCAGCCGAGCAAGACGCTGTCGCTGTACGCCTCGGCGTCCAGGAGCTTTCGCCCCAACAGCGGCGTCAGCCGCGCGTTCCAGTCCTTCCCCGCTGAAGCGGGCAGGGCCGGCGAGCTGGGAGTCAAGTTCGACACCGCGGACGGCAAGACCAGCAGCACGCTGGCGATCTACAGGATCGCGAAGAACAATGTGCTGACCCCCGACCCGCTGGACCCGAACAACTTCTCGGTGGCTGCCGGCGAGGTGCGCAGCCGGGGCCTGGAGTTCGACATCTCGGGCGAAGTCCTGCCCGGGCTGCGTCTGTCGGCTGCCTACGCCTGGACCGATGCCCAGGTGACCCGCGACAGCAATGCCTTCCTGGTCGGCCGGCGCCTGGCCAACGTACCGCGCCAGAGCGCCAATCTGATGCTGGTGCAGGCCTTCCTGCTGGGAGCCAACAGCGCGACGTTGGGCGCGGGCATCAACCATGTGGGCGAACGCGAGGGGGCCGTGGCGCCGCTGGTGGCAGCCGACAACTTCAAGCTGCCGGGCTACACCACGCTCAAGCTGATCGGCTCGCTGCAACTGGGCAAGCAGTGGCGCGCGTCCCTCGATATCGACAACCTGCTCGACCGGCTGTACTACAGCAGTTCATATATGCAGGCCTGGGTCTTGCCCGGCGCGGGGCGAAGTTACATGCTCTCGGCGAGATATAAATTCTGAACACTCAACAAAGCCGGTTACTCACTATATTTTTTGAGTATGGCTTGAAAGGCGCCTGAAGCCTTCAGCTTATCGAGCGCCGCCTGCCAGCGAGCGATTTCCGCGTCGGAAATGTCCTTGCTGCAGGCAATGTATATGGGAGAGGTGATCAGTTTGACGGGCGTTTGAACGACCGCATCCAACGAATAGTTCATTTGCTTCAACAGGTGAATGACGCCCAACGGTGAATCGCTGACGGCCAAATCGCATCTGCCGAATATCAACATCCTGTAAATGGCTTTGCCGTCGGATGCGCCTGCCTCGAGGTTGGTGAAGCCTGCTGCCTGCATCCTGGAAGTCGTCAGGCCACCGCGCCGGGAGCAAATCGAGCGAACCTTCTTGGTGTCCTCGAGTGTCGAGACTTCAAGAGGATTGCCTTTGCGCTTGTAGAAATAAATGGAACTGTCGCCCAGCGGGCCAATCCATTTGTATTTGGTCTCGCGTTCCGGGGTTCGCAACATCGTGATCAGCATCGTTCTTTGATTGCCTTCCAGCGATGCTTTGGCGCGCATGCTGGGCATCAGCTGAATATCGATATCTGCGTTGAGCGCCTGGGCAATCGCCCGGACCACTTCTACCGAAAACCCTGTCAGTGCGCCATCTTCACTGTAGTTATACGGGGCCCACTCCTCCGTGACGATGCTCAGCTTGCGATCCGCCGCCCAGCAAGAACCGGCCAGAGCGCAGGAAACGGCGAACGCGATCATGCACCCAGCCTTTCCGGCGTTCGAAGCACAGTTCACAGCCATATTCGAGCCCTTGTATTCCTTGACGGTTGGCGGCTCAAGTCCCAACTGCAACACTTGGCGGTCAATGAGGCAGTGAGGGCAGGGACTGTTGCAAGGCTTGCATGATCACCCGAAAGCGCCAGTTCCAGCGAGCCCGCGGCTGAACGCGCTGCTCGGGCCGCAGATGGTGCTGCACACCCAGCGCTGACGGCCCGCGTCGCGAGCCGACGGAAGAAGCGAGCGCTTTCAGGCGTGCGCGCGGTCGCGAGCGGCATTGCCGCCTACAAGGCCCGAGCTGACAGCAACCTAGATTGGCGCGTAGCCACTTTGAAGACCATCCATGCGCGCCCTTTTCGTCACCACCAGTGCCACACAACTCTCGCCTGAGCATCAGACCGGCCTGTGGCTGGAGGAGTTCGCCGTGCCCTACCTGGCTGCCATCGAGGCCGGCATCGCCGTCACGGTCGCATCGCCCCGGGGCGGCCCCGTGCCGCTGGACCCCAAGACGGAACCGAGCGACAAGCAGCGCAAGGAATGGGCCATGCCGCTGGAAGCGCTGGGGCACAGCGTGACGCTGGCGTCCGTGCAGGGCGAGACCTTCGACGCCGTGTTCATCCCCGGTGGCCACGGCCCGATGATGGACCTGGCCAAGGACGCCACCTTGCACACGCTGGTAGCGCGGCACGACGCGGCCGGCAAGGTGATTGCGGCCGTCTGCCACGGCCCGGCCGCGCTGGTGCACGCAAGGCGCGCCGACGGCCAGCCTTTCTTCCAGGGCCGCCGCGCCACCGGCTTCACCAACGCCGAAGAATTCCTGGCGCGGTTGAAGGCCGTCGTCCCCTTCCTGCTGGAAGACGAGATGAAGGCCAGCGGTGCTGATTTCCATTCCGCGCTGCTGCCCCTGCTGAGCCACGTGGAAGAGGACGGCAATCTGATCACCGGCCAGAACCCGAATTCGAGCGAAGCGGTGGGCAAGGCGCTGGTTGCGGCGATGTCGGGGCGGTGACTCGCGGGCGGTGCCGACGCGGCGCGCCATGTGGTCTGCGCCAGGATGAACGGATTCGCGTCCGGCGGGACCGTGTTCTTCTGAGCACAGCGGCGCCCGGTGCGTTTGCTGCTGCTCCCGGGTCGCCCGGCTTTAGATTTAAGACCATCGCCCGCACGGCGGTCTATGGTGCGCTGACTTGGCAGCCCACCAGCGGCTGGCGCACCGGGCTGGAGGCACGGGCGCTAAGCAAGGCCTACGTCAACGATCTGAATAGCGACGCCGCCCCCGGCTACGCGGCGCTGGCCGCCTATGTCGGCTACCAGCTCAGCCTCGGCCCCTGGGATTTCGGCGCCTTACTGCGCGTGGACAACCTGACGGGCCGCCGCTACGCGGGCTCGGTCATCGTGAACGATGGAAATGGGCGGTTCTTCGAGCCGGCGCCGGGGCGGACTTGGCTGGCTAGCGCGAACGCGAGCTATCGCTTCTGATCGGGTGTAGGGGTCGGCGGCTCCGGCGAGGGCCTGGGCGTGCTGACCGACGGCGACAGATGCAATCGCAAGCAGACCAACTTCCTGCTAGCAACGCTGTGGCAGTGGGCTAAACATTTGAGACCTGACCCCGAACTTGCGAACTTGGGTACCGAAACAAAAACCCGCTAGGCAGTTGTACCGCCAAGCGGGTTTCTCAACTTGGGGCGAGGCTACGGTTGGAGGCGAAACCGAGTGTGGCGGTGAGCCGTCTAACCGCTCATCGCGTCGCAAGCTTGCGCAATGTCACCCGATCATCGGCTCGCGTATCTTGAAAGTCCCTTCTAGCCAAGCGCGCCAGCGGGCTGCACTCTGGGCTTGCATCGGTTGCGCGCTTGTCGGCAGCAAACGTCTGATGGATCTTGGTACGTTGCGGCCCTTGCGCTTCTGCGATCTCTGACAAGGTCGCCACCGTCCTTCGGCGCGACGCCAGGAACTGCTCCAGCTTGTCCATGACTTCCCCTATTCAAACGAGCGGTTGAGCCGCGCCGCGTAACGCATGTTGAGTGAGGCGTCGAAGTAGTGCTTTCGCTTGATCCACACCAAACCCTCCTCCTTCGAGATGGCGCACACGTCAATTGGCCCGCCGACAGTCTCTGACGACGAGGTTACGCGCTCCTTGAGCGACTCGAGTCCTAGAAGTGACTCTGCCAAGTGTGCCATTTCCTGAACGCTAAGGCTCTGCAAAACACTCAGCAGAGGATAAAAATTGTTTTCCCAATTCACTCGCGTCCAATCTTTCATGAAGGCGCTGTGACACTCGTCTGGCAACGTGTTCAGCAGGTCGACAGGAATATCAACACCGGCAGCCACAAGTTTGTCAAAAACTGACTGGATAGATTTCTTGCTTTCTGAAGCGATGACGTCCTTCAGCGATTGGTCGAAGCCCTCAGCAAACACATCCATCATGGAGGTTTTTGCGAGGGGTTTAATCATTGCGATACCGGTGTGCGTGACCTCGAACTTATCTACATGCTCGTAGTAGAGGTCGTCTCCAACGTGTCCATACACAAGAAGTTGCTCATAGGACGGAAAAATCTGATCTTCGCCATATCCAGCGACCACCAAGCCCGTGCTTGAGGTAAATGCAGCTGCCGGCGCCTTGTATCGAATGAGATGAGCAAGCTCAGCGAGTTCAGGTGCAGTAAATGCCTCGAGAATAGATTCAGAGTCGAGCTGTCCCTGTACTCGTTGCGCCCAAGGGTCAAGATCACCCAGGAGGGCTTCTAGTGCAGCTTCGTTGAGGATCGGCTTAACTGGCAAACCATCGAGCCATGTTTTCAAATCTGTAGACTGCTCTGCCCAAAGAGTTCGGCGGTCTGCCAGAGGCAAAGTCTCATCTTTGATACGCGGATCTTTTGCGACTGCATGCGCAGCTACCGAGCGGACGGCATCATCAAATTGAGACGGAACACAGCCCTGCCGGTGAGCTTCGGGAAAGAGCTTGTTGTTGCCACTGAGATAGGTCAGCAGCGCCGCAACATATTCAGAAACCCGCGAAAAGGTTCCGTCTTGAAGATGAGTACGAAAGAGCTTGAGTGCGAGCTCCCACGGAACCCTGTCCAGGCTCGCCGTGTCGTAGATTGCGGCGGCAATCGAACCTCGCCTATTTAATTCAAATATTTTATTGGCGGTCTTGGAATATCGTGGATGATCCCCTGCATATGAAGTGGTCACCGCACTATCAGCACCAATAACGACCGCCCGTTTGTTCAAAATCAAAACTTCGCTTGTCATTCTGGATCCCTCGCTTCAGCAATTGTGACCACCCGCGAACATCGTTGCAGCGTGGTTAATACCCGGTCTGGGGCGCCACGGCAACCGAACGAGCCTCAAGTTCGCGAGTTCGGGGTCACGGGGTCAGATCTCAAATTTAAAGTCCAGCATGGCAACTGATCTGAGCACCACGCTGCAACGCGCAGCCGCCGACCTCCCGCTCCTGATCCCCGCGCTTCGTCAGCACGCTGCCCGCGCGCGCGACACCCAGGTCTACACCTCCCCCGCCGCCTTCGAAGCCTTCATCCGCGGCGGTGGCAATGTGCCGCTGTATGAGCGCGTCAGCGCAGAGCTGGCGAGCCACTGCACGCCCGACGTGCGCTCGCTGCTGGACATCGGCTGCGGCGACGGCCATGCCCTCTTCCCCGCACTGGCCGCCGCTCACCCGCACGCGCTGGAGCGCCTGTCCCTCGTGGAGCCCGCGAGCGCGCTGCTGACCAGTGCAGTGGCGCGAGCCCACGCTGAGCAGCTCACACTGCCCCTGCAGGCGCTGAACGAGGGCCTCGGCGCCTTCGCCGCCAGGCTCGGGCCTGACGACAGCAACCATCATTGGGACCTCGCCCAAGCCACCTTCGCGCTGCAGGCCATTCCCGAGCCCGAACGCTGGGCCGGCCTGGCGCGGCTGCGCGCCCACGTGAAGCGGCTGGTGATCGTGGAGTTCGACATTCCCGACCTGCAGCGCGGCTCGGACGCCTACGTGGCCTCGCTCGCGCAGCGCTACGAACGCGCCTTGGGCGAGTACGAAGGCGCTACGCGCGAGCTGGTCGCGCAGGGCTTCCTGATCCCGATGTTCCTCGGCCAGCTCGACGCGCAGACGGCCGCGACGAACTGGGAGCACCCGGCGCCGGTTTGGCGCGAGAAGCTCGAAGCCCTGGGCTGGCGCGTGACGCGCCTGGCCCACATCAGCGACTACTTCTGGGCCCCGGCCTTCGTGCTGGCGGCCGAGGCCTGAACCTGATGCTGAATCTCTTCCTGGCCATCGCCGCCGTCACGGCACTTCACCTCCTGACCATGGCCGCCATGGGCCATGCCGTCGGCGCGCAGCTTCTACGGATTTCCTACGGCTTCGGGCCGGCGCTGTTCACGACTGGCCTCTTTGAAATTCGGGCCCTGCCCATCGGAGGTTCGGTGCGCTTCCTGCATTCCGTCGAGGACCGGCTGTCTGAAGAGGAATGGCCCAGGGCGCTCGACCGCCTTTCGGTGCCTGCGCAATTGCTCGTTGTGCTGTCCGGCTGCGCGCTGTTGCTGGGGCTGGCCGTCGCGCTTCAGGGACGCGCGGGTATCGACGCCTTCCTGGCCTTGCCGGCCCAATGGCTTACCGGTGTGATTTCGCCGCTGGGCGACGCGCAAGCACTGCTGCAACGGATCGCTGCCTTCGCTGAATCGGCGCCGTTCGCGGTCATCCTCGCGTTATTGGCGGCCAAGGTCGCAGCGTTGAACCTGCTGCCTCTGCCGTACTTGAATGGCGGCGCGGCATTGGCCGTGCTGGGGCGGCGCCTGGGCTTGGCCCGCTGGTGGCCGGCCGCCGCTACGCGCGCGGCGGTGTTCGCGTGGATGGCGGTGCTTGTCTTGTGGCTGGTTGCGCTGGGCGGCTTCATCCTCGGCGCTTGACGATCAAGCTCGCCGCCCTTCCACCCCCCCGGGCATCCTGAAGGTGAAGGACGCTTCGCGCCCCCCCATCGCCGCCCGCCCACCGCAAACGGGTCAGCAGGCGCACAGTGCGCCGGCGCACCACCGCGCGAACGCAGTCACCGGCGTCGACAGGTGAGGAGGCATTCAAATGAACTACGCAAAGCACATGCTGACGGGGCTGTTGGCGGCAGGTTTGATGATGGTTGGCACTGCGGCATCCGCCCAGGACTCCAGCTATAAGCCGGGCACGGTGTGGAACTTCTCCCATATCAAGGTCGAGCCCGGGCAGTTCGAGAACTACATGGACTTCCTGGCCAAGACCTGGAAGAAGTCCAACGAGTTCGGCAAGAAGGAGGGCTACATCGTGTCGTACCACGTGTTCTCGGTGAACAACGCTCGCGAGGGCGAGCCCGACCTGATCCTGGCCATCGAGTCCAAGGACTATCTGACGACGGCGCAGCAGCTGGAAGTGCAGAAGAAGTACGAGGCCTTCATGGCCATGGACCAGCACAAGATGGACGCGGCCTCCGGCGAGCGCAAGGTGATGCGCAAGCTGGCGGGCGGCATGGAGCTGCAGGAGCTGGTGCTGAAGTAAGGCAGCCCGCCCATTCAGCTGTGCCAGCATGCCCTCCGGCACGGCTGGATGGAAAAAATACCAATATCCACGAGCACTTAGCAAACTCTTAAGGTTCGGCTAGCAAGCATTTAGCGGCGCGCCGCCGCCCCGATTCCTACAGTGACTGCACGGTTCGATGCCAGGCGCAGCGAGCCATTCGACACACCACCCAGGGAATCCGAGATGCACACCTCACTGCAAGAAATCCTCGCCGTTCACGGCACGGCCACGGCGCCGCGCTTTGACATCTACGCCAGCATTCACAAGGGCCTTCGGCTGATGCTGGCCGACCTGGTCACCAGCGCCGGGTGCGTCGACCCGGGCGACCCGGCGTCGCTGCAGCAGCTGGCCGGCAAGGTCGAAGCGGCGGCGGATTTCTGCGCGTCGCACCTGAAGCACGAGAACGCCTTCGTGCACCCCGCGCTGGAACGCGCGCAGCCGGGCACCAGCCAGCGCATCGCGACCGAGCATGTAGAGCATGAGCGCGACATCGAGGCGCTGCGCACCCATGCCCGCGCGCTGGCCGGTTGCCCGCCGCAGGACTGCGCCGCCGCCTGCCGGGCGCTGTACCACGCAGTGAGCCTGTTCGCGGCCCACAACCTGGCGCACATGCACCTGGAGGAGACCGAACACAACGCGGTGCTGTGGGCGCATCTGGACGATGCCGGCATCATGGCCATCCACGGCCAGATCCTGGCCGCGCTGTCGCCCGCCGAGATGATGGCCTCGCTGCGCTGGATGCTGCCGGCCCTGGCGCCGGCGGAGCGCTTGGGGCTGCTGGGGGGCATGCGGGCCAACGCGCCGGCGCCGGTGTTTGGCGCGGTGCTGGCCATGGCGCGCGAGCAGCTCAACGACGACGACTGGGCTGCGCTGGCGCGCGGCCTGGGCCTGCCGGTTGCACCTGGCCTGGCGGCCTGACGGAGGCCCATGATGAACAACAACAAACGCTATGGCGCCTGGTGGCTTCGCATGGCTGCGCTCTACCTCGTGGTGGGCGTGTCACTGGGCAATTACATGGGCGCAACGCACGACTTCGGGTTGCGCTCGGTGCATGCCCACGTCAACCTGCTGGGCTGGGCGAGCATGCTGGGCTTCGGCCTGGTGGTGCAGCAGTTGGCCGACACGCTGAGCCCGCGGCTGGTGGCGCTGCAGTTCTGGCTGCACCAGCTGGCGCTGCCGGTGATGCTGTCGGCGCTGGCGGCGCTGATGCGCGGCGTGACGGCGGCCGAGCCGCTGGTGGGGCTGGGCTCGGTGGTAGTGGGCGTGGCGGTGCTGGCCTTTGCCGCCAACGTCTGGCGCGGCACCGGCGCCAAGCTCAGGGCGGCATGAGCGTTTGATGCGGGTCAAACGCGGTGCTCGTGCTTTTTCAACCCCCTCAAACCTTGGGTCGGAACCGTCATGCCACGCTGGCATGCTTGGCTCATCGCTCAGCAGTACGAGACGACCCTTATGTTGCACACCGCCCCCACCCCCGACCGCGACCAGACCCTCGGTGAAGAGATCGCCAACGCCATCAGCCACGGCCTGGGCGTGGTGCTGGCCATCGCGGCGCTGCCCATCCTGGTGATCCGCGCGATGAACCATGGCGGCACAGCCGATGTGGTGGCCGCGGCGATCTTCGCGGCCACGATGATCCTGCTGTACGGCATCTCGACGCTGTATCACGCCCTGCCGAACAGCCTGTGGCAGGGCCGCGCCAAGGCGGTGCTGCTGCGGCTGGACCACGCGGCCATCTACGTCTTCATTGCCGGCAGCTACACGCCCTTCACGCTGGGCGTGCTGCACACCGGGCCGGGCGTGACGCTGTTGATCGCCGTCTGGGCGGCGGCGGCGTTCGGCGTGGCGATCAAGCTGCTGAACCGGCTCAAGCACCGCTTCGTGTCCACGGGCCTGTACCTGGCCATGGGCTGGGTGGTGGTGTTCGCGGCCGGGCCGCTGGTGAACAGCCTGCCGGCCGCGGGCCTCACGCTGCTGATCGCCGGCGGCCTGAGCTACACGCTGGGGGCGTTCGTCTTCCTGCTGGACAACCGGGTGCGCTACTCGCACTTCGTCTGGCACCTGTTCGTGCTGGGCGGCAGCGCCTGCCACTTCTTCGCGGCGCTGTTCTACGCCTACACCTAGACTGCGCGCGAGCCATCGGGCGCGATCAGGCACGACAAACTGAAGTGCCCGCCGGAGGCGGACTCAGGGAGATAACAAGCATGTCGATTCCAGACCCGTGCCCGGCGCCGCCGGCGCGCTTGGCCGGTCGTTGGCGCCTGGGCATGGGCGCCACTGCCATGGCGGCCGCCTTGTCCGCCTGCGGCGGGGGCGGAGGTTCTGCACCCGCGCCTGCGCCCACACCTGCACCTGCGCCTGCGCCCACACCCGCACCTGCACCCGCGCCTGCACCTGCCCCCTCACCGGCACCTGCGCCCGCCCCAGCTCCAACGCCTGCACCGGCACCCGCCCCAGCACCCGCCCCAGCGCCTGCCCCGGCACCCGCCCCGGCTCCAGCACCCGCGGCCTTCGAGCCCGTGCCCGCGACATCGGCGGCCAGCTACATCTGGCAGCGCAACTTCGGCGGCAACCCGCTGGCGTCGGCCAGCGGCACGACGATGAACATGTTCGACGCGGCCGAGCCGGTGCTGACGCAGTACACGTGGATGAACCAGTTCGCCACGGGTGGCGGCATCTTCTGGATCGGCCCGCAGCCGCAGAGCGGGCTCTTCCTCGGCACGACTGCGCCGGCGCTGAAGCTGCAGGTTGGGCTGGTGCCGCACGCCATCTGGCCGATGGCGTCCAGCTCCGTGGGCACGCTGGATTCGCCCAACTGCCGCCCCAGCAATGGCGCCTACGTGGTGCACGACGTGGCCTATGCGGCCGATGGCAGCTTGAGCAGTCTGGCCGCGGATTTCACGGCCGGATGCTCGCTGGGCTATGCCGCCTACGTGAGCGGCGCCATCCGCTACCGGTCGGCCGTGGCCGCGGCGCTGGACCGCAGCTTCGCCGTGGCCGGCGCGGACCGCACGCTGAACGAGGGCGAATCCCTGCGCCTGGACGGCTCGCTCTCCTGGAACCCTGCCAGCAGGTTGCGCTCCATCGAATGGACCCAGCTGTCGGGGCCGAGCTTCGACCTGTCTAACTGCCGGCTGGGCATCTGCGACACCTACACGCCGCTGGTGGCAAAGGGCGGCGCTCAGGCGAAGTTCAGGTTGACGGCGGTCTCGGAGTCCGGCAAGTCGGCGACGGCCGATCTGATCATCAGCGTGCGCAGCTGGCAGGACACGCAGTCGCGGGCCGACATCTGGGGCAGCGGCCACGTCTCGAGCGGTAGCGACTTGCGCATGTCGGAATCGGATGGCGTGTTCGATGTCCCGGTCAAGGGCGGGACCGAGGCCATCTTTGCCGACCAGACGGCGGAGCGCATTCGCTGGGTGTTCAACCCCAACGGCAATGCTGCCTATGACAGCATGGAGCTGGTGCTGTCGAACACGGCCGGACTTGCGCTCACGCCGGGCAGCTATGCCGGCAACCTGCGGGCCGGCTTCGAGCCGGGGGCCGGCCCGGCAGCCAGCGCCAGCTATGCCGGCCACATGTGCAACTCCTCCGAATGGGAAGCCCTGGTGGCCGAGATGGACCGCGACCCCACCCAGCTGACGACAGTGAACCGTGGCGCCGTCACGCTGCACATTGGCTGCACCGAGGGCGGTGGCGAGCTGCAAGGCAGCTATCTGCGGCTGTGGCTCCGCTACACGCCAATGTCGCCGCCGGTGGTCAGGGTCACTGCGCCCACCACGGCCACGGCCGGCCAGGCCGTGATGATCCAGGACGCGGGCAGCACCACCGCGAACGGTGGCGAATGGCTGCGGACATGCAAGCAGATCTATGGGCAGGCCAGCGCCAGCATCGAATTCCTCGCCAACGGTGCCTGCAAGGTCACGCCATCGGCCAGCACGCCCAACAACAGCAAGGTCGTCGTGGCCTACGAAGTGCTGGACGGCAAGGGCCAGTCGGGCGTGGCCCTCGCCGAACTCTTGGTAACCGGCGGCCCCGCGGCGGCGGCGCAGCTTGGGGGCAAGCCCGCGTTCCAGGCGGCGACGCAACCCGCCCGGCGGACGGCGCGATGACGCGTCACACTGGGGCCTGACCCGAACTTCAGCTGGAGTGCCCCCCCCATGCCCAAGGCTTACTGGATCGCCCGCGTCGACGTCAACGACCCCGAGCAATACAAGCTCTACGTGCAGCGCAACGACGCGGTGTTCGCCAAGTTCGGCGGCCGCTTTCTCGTGCGCGCCGGCCAGTTCGAGAACCCTGAGGGCAGCAGCCGCGGTCGCAATGTGGTGATCGAGTTCCCGAGCTACGAGGTGGCGCTGGCCTGCTATCACTCGCCGGAGTACGCGCCCCAGATCACGCTGCGCCAGGCCGCGGCCGAGGCAGACATCGTCATCGTCGAGGGCTATGACGGGCCGCAGCCGGGTGAACCGGTGAGCGATTAAAGGCTGCAACCGTGACCTAACGACGCCGCACGCAGGTTGCTGCGCCGGTGTCCTACAAGGGCTTTGGGGCGGCGTGGTACATTCGCCGCATAGATTCGCACAAGACCGTTTCCTCAAGGTCTTATCTGCAGCCCCGCTGGCCACCCCCTGGCCCTTCTTGCGAGCGGCTCGCTTCAGCAACTCCCCGGTGAGTGTTCTTGAGTGTTTCTGTCTCCGCACGGCATGACGCCGACGGAGTATTTTTTCCATCTATACATTCCAAAAAGGAAACACCATGACTACAGAAACCGGCACCGTGAAATGGTTCGACGACGGCAAGGGCTTCGGCTTCATCACGCCTGACAACGGCGGCAAGGATCTCTTCGCCCACCACAGCGAAATCAAGAACGCTGGCGGCTTCCGCTCGCTGGCCGAAGGTGCCAAGGTGTCGTTTGAATCGACCCAAGGTGCCAAGGGCCCGCAAGCCTCGAACATCCGCACGCTGTAATTTGTGCAAGGGCGCCTTGGGCGCCCAACCGCCGCCGGCAAAGACCGGCGCGGGAGCCCCACAAAAAGAAGAACAACATGAACAATAACAATATCGAGGTGGGACGCTTTTTGGTTTCACCCATGACCCAAGCCCGCGAGGGCGGCGGTTTCGACGCCCTGGTGTCGATCCGCTCCGGTCGCGGCATGGCCAGCGTGGATCGCATCATGCGTTTCACGCCACAGTTCATCAGCCCGCAGGCAGCATTGCACTACGCGCGGAATGAAGGCCTTGCCTGGGCGCGCTGCCATTGAGGAGCGCGCGGCGGTCACCGGCCGCATCAGACGCCGGCACGGCCACGTGCTCGGCCTCCCGTCTAACTTTCGCAACGGAGCCCCACACTTGGCCAAAGAAGAACTGATCGAAATGCAAGGCGTCGTGGATGAAATCCTGCCCGACTCGCGCTTTCGCGTGACGCTGTCGAATGGCCACAAGGTCATCGCCTACACGGGCGGCAAGATGCGCAAGCATCACATCCGCATCCTGGCCGGCGACAACGTGTCGCTGGAGATGTCGCCCTATGACCTGAGCAAGGGCCGCATCACCTTCCGCCACCTGGAGCGTCGCGGCCCGCCGCCGTCCGGTGGTGGCAGCCAGCAGCGCCGCTGAGCCCTCGCGGCTCAAACCCCGCTCAAACCCCGAATCGGCCGCCATGGCATGCCTGGCGGCCGTTTCCATTGGTGCGCTTGCAACATCCAAGCTCGCGCCCACCGCGTAGGCTCTGCGTTCCCATGTTGAAAGCCGCCCTCTTCCTGCTCGGCGCCCTGCTGTTGGCGGGGGTGCTGGTGGCCTACGCGCCGGTGAAGGCGCTGAACGTGCTTGCGCCCGTCCACACGCACACGCGCACGGCCGGCCTGGCCTACGGGCCGGGGCCGCGCCAGCAGCTGGACGTGTACCAGCCGGCCCGCGCGGCGCCGCGTGAGGGCTGGCCGGTGGTGGTGTTCTTCTACGGCGGCGCCTGGAACCGCGGCAAGCGCGGCGACTACGCCTTCGTCGGCGAGGCGCTGGCCTCGCGCGGCATCCTGACGCTGGTGGCCGACTACCGCCTCTATCCGGAGGTGCGTTACCCCGACTTCCTGCGCGACAGCGCCGCAGCGCTGGCCTGGAGCCTGAGCCACGCCGCGGGCCTGGGCGGCAACCCGCGGCGGGTCTTCGTCATGGGCCACAGCGCCGGCGCCTACAACGCCGCCATGCTGGCACTGGACGCACGCTGGTTGAAGCCCACCGGCCACACGCCGCGCGAGCTGGCCGGCTTCATCGGCCTGGCCGGGCCCTACGACTTCCTGCCCATCGAGAACCCCGACGCGAAGCCGGTGTTCTTCCACCCTGACTACCCGCCCGGCACCCAACCGCTGGAACACGCCAGCAAGGCCGCGCCGCGCAGCTTCCTGGGTGCGGCAAGAGACGACTCACTGGTCAACCCGCAACGCAGCACCCAGGGCCTGGCGACGCGGCTGAAAACCTTCGGCGTGCCGGTGACGGTGAAGTTCTACGACCGCGTCGGCCACACGACGCTGATTGCCGCCTTCGGTGCGCCGCTGCGCTGGCTGGCACCCGTGCTGGAAGACGTGACAGGTTTCGTCAACAGCCCGCCTGAGCGCTGAGCACCGCCCGCCGCAGCGCGGCCAGGGCCTCATGGTCGGTCCAGCTGTCGGCCGCATCGCCGATGACGACCTCCACCATCGCGCCACCCGCCAGCACATGCGAGGCCACGGCCCGCGCGCCGAGCCAGAAGCCGTCGCGCCGAGCCACCTCCAGCAGGCCTTCGCGCAACGCTTCGGGTGCCACCGGCAGGTGCAACTGGAAGGCATTGACCTGCGGCTTCCCGGGCGCCACGCGCCAGCCAGGTTCGGCCGCCAGCAAGGCGGCCAGCGCCTGCGCGCGCTCGCGGTAGGCGGGCATGCGCGGCAGCTGCGTGCGCAGGCCCTGCAGCGCGCTCAGCACGTAGGGGTGAACGGTGAACAGGTTGCCCGCCAGGCGGGTCTGCCAGGGTGCGATCTGGGCGATGAAATCCTCACTGCCGGCCAGCACGCAGCCGGCCAGGCCGCCCAGGCCTTTGTAGAAGGACACGTAGACCGAATCCGCCAGCGCGGCGATCTCGGCCAGCGGCCGGCCGTAGTGGGCCGAAGCCTCCCAGAGCCGCGCGCCGTCGAAATGCAGCGGCACGCCGGCCGCGCGGCACCAGGCGCTGATGGCCATGAGTTCGTCCCATTCGGGCAGGCGGTAGCCGGCCCGGCGCAGCGGCAGTTCGACCACAACGACCGCCGGCTGGCCGGGCAGCGAAGCCAGTTGCGCGGTGCCGAAGGGCTCGTCCGTCATGCCGATGCGCAGGCCGCGCAAGCCCAGCAGCTTCTCGAAGGCCTCGGCCTCGTCGATGGCGATATGGCTTTGCGGGTGCAGCGCCACCGGGCCGTTGCCCTCACCGCAGTGCACGCGCAGCGCCGCAAGCTGGGCGGCCACGCCCTTGTGCATGAAGCGCGCGGCCGGCTTGCCGAGCAGGGCGGCCACCTCGGCCTCCAGCGCCTGGATGGCCTGACCCTGGCCGTAGACGTCCAGCGGCAACTCGGCTTCGGGCAGTTCGGCCAGCGCCAGCAGGGACTCGCGCATGGACAGCGGCGGGCGGTGGCCATTGAGCCAGCGGGTGCAGCGCTTGCGCAGTTCGGTGTCGGCGTTGAGGGTGGTGTTGGAGTAGCTGGCAGAGGGCATGGCCGGGAGTGTCGCCTGCCTCTCCAAGCCGACGCTGGCGACAACGCCGCGCCGGGCGGGAATGCCCTTTTGATCGGGGTTCACTAAACTCTCGCCCTTTTTCCTCGCGCGCGCCGCACAGGCGCGCCAGCCCCATGCAAGCCCTCTCACCGCAGCCCCTCGCACCCGAGCCCCTGGCCCGGCTGCTGCTGCAATGGGGCGTCGCGCCGGTGGTGGCAGCACCCGTGGCCGAGCGCCTGGGCGGCTGGCTGGGTTGGGCCGAGGCCATCGGCCTGTCCCAATTGCTGGCCACAGCGCCTGCAGCCGGCGCCAACGTCGCCGCCCGCCGCGAAGCGGTGGACTGGGCCGACGCCGCACTGGCCCGCCTGCAGGAAGAGCTGACCGCCGCCTTCGACGACGCCCTGCTGGCGCGCGAATCCGCCGAATCCGCGCCAGAAGGCGTGCCGCTGGCCGACCTGCTGGCGCCCTACCGCCTGCACCACGCCCAGCAGCAGCGCAGCATGGCCGCGCGCGTGGCCACACTGCGCGAGCGCCTGCGCCCCCGGCTGGCCGAAGCCTCGGGGGCGCTGGCCCGGCTGGCGCAGCTGGATGCGGTGTTCGAACGCGCCATCGTCGCGCAGGAGCGCCCGCTGCTGGCCAGCCTGCCCGCGCTGCTGACGAAACGCGCGACAGATCACCACGCCACCGACCCGCGCCGCTGGCGCACCCGCTTCTGGGCCGACCTGCAGCGCGCGCTGCGCGCCGAGCTGGACCTGAGATTGCAACCGGTGCAGGGGCTCATTGAAGCCCTGCATCAAGCTGAATCCTGATGAACCGCTTCCTGAACGCCCTCTATTCCCTCGCCCTGGCCGCCGGCCTCGCGGGCATTGCCGGCGCCGCGCTGGCCGCCGCCCGCCACCACCCGGTGGCGCTGGCAATGACGCTGCTGATCGCGGCCTTCTTTGCCATCGGCATCTGGGAGCTGACTGCCTTTCGCCGCGTCAGCCGCGAACTGGATGCCGCGCTGGACGCCGAGCCGAAAGAGGGTTGGGTCGCGACATTGCCCGCCACCGTGCGCGCCAGCGTGCAGCAGCGCCTGGAAGGCCTGCGCGTGGCCCTGCCCGGCCTGGCACTCGCGCCGGCACTGGCCGGCCTGCTGGTGCTGCTGGGCATGCTGGGCACCTTCATCGGCCTGGTCATCACATTGAGCAGCACGGCCAGTGCCCTGGGCCAGACGGCCGACCTGGCCGCACTGCGCACCGCACTGGGCGCGCCGGTGCAGGGCCTGGGCCTGGCCTTCAGCGCCAGCGTGGCCGGCGTGACGGGCTCGGCCATGCTGGGCCTGATGGTCGCGCTGGCAAGGCGCGAACGCGCGGCCGTGTCGGGCCAGCTCGACACCGCCCTGCTCGGCAAGCTGCGCCCGCTGACCGCCGCGCACCGCCGCGCACTGGAGCAGCAGGCCGCCGAAGCTGCCGCGGCTGAAGCAGCGCAGCAGCGTCAGCTTGAACTCGTCGCCCAGTTGCAGCGGTACGCCCAGCAGATGGCCGACCAGCTCGCCGCGCAGAACGACCGCTTCCATGGCGAGACGAGTAAGGCCTACACCGCCCTGGCCGCCAGCGTGGACACGACGCTGCGCGGCAGCCTGGCCGAGAGCGCCCGCCTGGCCGGCGCCGCCATCCAGCCCGCCGCCGAGGCCGCAATGGCCGGCATCGCCCGCGAGGCCGCCGCCCTGCATGAGCGCGTGGGCACGCAGGTGGCCGGCCAGCTCGGCGCGCTGAGCAGCCGCTTCGAAGCCGGCGTGGCGCAGATCGCCCAGCAGGGCGAGGCCACGGCCAAGGCACAGGCGGAGGGCCTCGCCCAGCAGCGCGAGGCCGCGCTGAAGCTGCTGGCCGACACGAGCGCCGCCACGCAGCAGGCGGTGGATCGCTTGGGTGAACGCTGGGCCGCGCAGGCGCAAGACCTGTTGGCCGCACAGGCACAAGCCGACACCGCCCGCGCCGCCGCGCTGGGCCGCCAGATTGACGCGCTGGCGGAGCAACGCGCCGCTGCCCAACAGGCCATCGCCGACACCGCCGAGCGCTTTGCCGCACAGACGCAGACGCTGCTGGACCGCGTGGCCGAGGCGCAGGCCCGGCAGCAGGCCCTGCAAGCCGAGCTGGACACCCAGCGCCGCGCCGAGTCCCAGGCCGACGCCGAGGCGCTCGCACAGCAGCGCGCCGCCAACGAGCAGTTGCTGGCCGCCCAGCGCGAGGCCGCGCAACAGCTGCTGGCCGACAGCGGCGAGCGCGCCCAGAACGCGCTGACCGCGCTGACCACTGGCTTCGCCGCGCAGACCAAGGACCTGCTGGACCGCATCGCCGACACGCAGACCCGCCACACGGCGCTGCAGGCCGAACTGGACAGCCAACGCCGCGCCGAGGCCCGCGCCGACGCCGAGGCCCTGGCCCGGCAACGCACCGCCAACGAACAGCTGCTGGTCGCCCAGCGCGAAGCCGCGCAGCGACTGCTGGCCGCCAGCGGCGAACGTGCCCAGAGCGCCTTGACCGAGCTGACCGCCGGCTTTGCTGCGCAGACACAGGCCGCCGTCACCACGCTGGCCGAGGCACACACGCAGCTGCAATCGGCCCATGCCGCGCACGATGCTGAGCGCCTGACCGCATGGCGCACCGAACTGCAGTCGGCCGGCGCCACGCAGTTGGCCCAGCAGCAGCAACTGGCCGATGGCCTGCTGCGGCACACCCGCGAACTGGTCGCGCAGACCGAAGCCCAGGCCAAGACCACGCTGAGCGAAGCCGGCGCGTTGCTGCAGGCCGCCGGCGAAGCCCCACGCGCAGCCGTCGAAGTGGTGGCCGCGCTGCGCGAGCAATTGGCACAGAGCCAGGCCCAGGACCGCACAGCCCTGGCCGAACGCGCCGAACTGATGCAGACCGTCTCGACGCTGCTGGCCTCGCTGCAGCAGGCCGCTGGTGAACAGCGCGCTGCCATCGATGCCTTGGTGGGCAGCTCCGCCACCCAGCTCGAAGCCCTGGGCCAGCGCTTCACCGCGCAGGCCGACGCCACCGGCGAGAAGCTGGCCGAAGCCGCGACGACCTTGGCCGCCAGCGCCGCCGAAATGGGCAGCCTGGGCGAAGGCTTTGGCGCGGCGGTGGAGCAGTTCCAGGGCGCCAATGCCCAGTTGGTGCAGCACCTGGCCGCGCTGGAAGAGCGCCTGGCCGGCGCGATGACGCGCAGCGACGAGCAGCTGAGCTATTACGTGGCCCAGGCGCGCGAGGTCATCGACCTTTGCCTCGGCTCACAGAAGCAGGTGCTGGACGCGCTGCAGGGAGCCGCCGCGAATGGATGAGCCGCTGGAGATCGAGCAGGAAGGTGTCGGCACGCCCGCCTGGGCGGCGTTCGGCGACCTGATGGCCGGCGTGCTGGGTGCCTTCGTGCTGGTGCTGGCGGCGGCGCTGGTGGGCCAGTTGGATCTCGCCAACCAGCTCAAGGCCGAGGTGGAGCAGCGCCAGGCCGAGCAGGCGCGCCGCGAAGCGCTCGAGCGTGCGCTGGCCGGCCCGCTGGCCGACGGCCGCATCACGCTGGTCGAGGGCCGCATCGGCATCAGCGGCGCGGTGCTGTTCGCCATCGGCTCGGACCAGTTGCACGCCGACGGCCGCGCGCTGATCAAGAGCCTGGCGGTGCCCCTGCGCACCTATCTCGCGCAGCGCGACGAGATCCTGATGGTCAGCGGCTTCACCGATGACCGCGGCATGCTCACCGGCAAGGGCGCGCCGAAGTTCAATGACAACTGGGAGCTGTCGGCCCAGCGTGCATTGACCGTGACGCGCACGCTGATGGCCGAGGGGCTGCCGCCGGACGCGGTGTTTGCCGCTGCCTTCGGGCCCCAGCAGCCGGTGGCGTCCAACGACGACGCGGCGGGCCGGGCGCTGAACCGCCGCGTCGAGATCGCACCCACGCCGCGGCCCAAGCGGGCGGCGGCATCGGCCCCGTGATGGACGACCCCGTCGCCTGGGTGCAAGCCCGGGCCGAAGCCGATCCCGTGCGCCGGCGCGTGCTGGAAGCGCTGGCGCGGCGAGCCTCTGCGCTGGCGCCGGGCGCGCTGCGCGAACGGCTGGTTGCGCGGCTGGTGCAGCGCGCCGAGGCTGAGCCGGTCGTGCTGCCGACTCGGCGGACTGCGAACGCCGCAAGCCCACTGACCGAACTTGTCGCCCAGTTGCAGGCCGGCCCCGAGCTGCGCAATGTGCAGGTCCACCGCCGCACCTGGAGCGCGCTGCGCCTGACACGCCGCATGGCCGAGGTCAGCGCACCGGTGCCCGAGCACCTGGGACCGCTGAACAGCCAGGTGCTGGTCTCCCGTGCACTGCAGCAGTTGCAGGCCCTGTCGCCCGACTACCTGCAGCGCCTGCTGACCCAGATCGATGCACTGGCCGCGCTGGCACCGCTGCAGGTTGCCGCCGAAAGCGATGCCAGGCCGGCCCGCAAGCCCGCCGCTCGGCGGCGTTGACGCGCACAGCAGTTCGCTGCTGACAGGATCTGACAGGGCTCGGGCGCGAAGATGACAACGCTGCCAACCCTCCAGCCTGCCGCATGACGCCCATCCTCTACTTCTCCCGCAACCCCAACCCACGCCTGGCCGTCGCGGCGGCGAAGTATTTGGCCGCGCCGGTCACCTACGAGTTCGCCGCGCCGTTGGCCCCCGGCCAGGCAGACAACTACCGCCATTTCAACCCCTCGCTGCGCCTGCCCATCCTTGTCGAGGCCGACGGCAGCTCACTGTTCGAGGCGGATGCCATCGCCTGCCGGCTGTCGCAGATGGTGGGCTCAGAGTTCTGGCGCACTGGGCCTGAGCTGCCGGACATGATCCGCTGGGTCAGCTGGAGCCGCGACAACTTCATGCATGCCTGCGACATGGTGCACTTCGAGCGCGGTACCAAGCAGCGCTACAAGCTGGGCGCGCTGGACGAAGACCTGGTGACGCGAGGCACCGAGCGCTTCCACGCGACGGCGTCCATCCTGGAGGCGCACTTGAGCAAGCAGGACTGGCTGCTGGCCAGCGGCCTGTCCTACGCCGACTTCCGCATGGGCGTCTTCCTGCCCTACAACGACGTAGCTCGGCTGCCGCTGAGCGACTACCCGGCGGTGGCGGCCTGGCATGCAAGACTGATGGCGCTGCCGGCCTGGGCCGATCCGTTCGAGGGGCTGAGCGCGCCGGAGTTGCCGCCTGTGGCTTAGGCTCGATGCGGTTCAGCTAAGGCAGTTGCCGACCCTGAAGCGACATTCGCAGCTCTGAATTGATAGCTCCAAAGCAGTCGCTCGCGCCCCTGCTTGTCAATCAGCTACGGCAACTGGATGGTCGAAGGACCGCGAGCTCACTCGGCGCTCGCAGCATCGAACGCCAGTCAATACACGCCCATGTAGTCACGCTTGCCGATGGCGATCCCGTTGTGGCGCAGGATGGCATAAGCAGTGGTGACATGAAAGAAGAACTGCGGCAGGCCGTAGTTGGCCAGATAGGTTTGACCGATCAGCCGCTTCTCCTTTGGTGTACCGGGACGCAAGATGATCTCTCTGCTTTCGCTGCCTTCGAACTGCACTGCGCTCAGGCCATCCAGAAAACTCACCGTCTGGGCTAATAGGACGTCAAGATCAGCAAAGCTCTTCTCTTGTCCCTCCTGGGTGGGGGCCTCGACACCCGCCAGGCGTGCCGATACTCCACGCGCAAAGTCGGCTGCGATCTGCACCTGCTTGGCCAACGCAAACATGTCCGGATACAGGCGCGCCTGCAGCAAGGCGTCGGACTCAATCGAGTGGGCCGAGGCGTGCGTACTCGCCTGCGCCAGTACGGCTTTCAGCGCCACCAGCATTTGCTTGAAGACGGGAACGGCGAAGGTATACATCGGACTGGTCATGGTCGTTCCTTGGTAGAAGTGAAGCTAGACGGCGGCGGCATTCGAGGGGCGCCTCACCGGGTTGGAAGCCCAGTTGCTGCGCCAACGGCAAAGGCCGGACGACGCAATTCAGTGTAAGGACGCGCTAAGGGGCTCGTCAGTGCGAACGCGCGGTAGGCGGCGGCTGACCGAGATCCACCGCGGACGTCGGACTTCTGGCAGTCCGTCTCGTCCGGCAAATCTACGGGATCGAGATCGGGTTCGCGTGAACCCGCTGGCGACGGCGGCTTCTGGCCGATCACCGACGCCTACTTGCGCCGCTTGCCTTCGGCGGCGAACTGACGAGGCAAGCCCTCGCAACCTGTCTGCTCGCAGTCGTGCCAGGAGCACTCATCGAACCTGCAGTTTGCATCGAGGTTGTCCTTCGCAAACTTGCAGTTCACAAAGCGGCACTTGACGAAGAGACACCCAGCGAAGGCTGATCCTCGAAAGACGCAGTTGGTGAATTCCACTTCAACGAACTTGGCAGTGTTGAAAAGCCCCCAATACCAGGACGAGTTGTTGACTCTGCAACTGCTCAGAACGCCTTCGAATGCCGCACCCTCGACGTTGAGATTGGAGAAGGTGCAGTACAGGAAGACATCGTTCTCCCAACCTCTTGGAAGGTCGGACCTGCCGGCGAAATCTGTGCTTTCGTGAAGCGAAGCCATGGCTCAATGGTAGTGACGTAGGTTGCTTGAAAGCAGTCCATCACCGTACCCGCTCCTGGCCGACAGCTGCTCTGACTGAACCGTAGTGCGCTAAGCCCAAGGGCCGTTGATCAGCGCTCGCGTCTCCTCGACGGCAATGCACCACATCTGCAGCACTTCGGCGTCCGGCCTCTCGTAGGCACCGCCGAAGTTGCCGTCGCCCGCCAGCTCGCGCGCCGCATTGGGCGGCAGCACGGCGTAGCGCTGGTAGTCCACCGGCGGCTTGCGTCCCTCGGGCTGAGTGACACCGGCCAAGCGCGTCCACGGCAGGTTCTCCATCCACGACGCGTGGGCGGACTGCGGGTCGATGCCTTTCACATAGGCCAGCGTCTTCGGTGAATTCCACCAGTTGTGGAAGCGCACCCGCGTGCGCGGGTGTGCGGCCATCCACTCAGCCACCGCGGCTGCCACGGGCTGGTTGCCCCCGTGGCCGTTGACGATGAGGATACGCCGAAAGCCTTGGTGGTCGAGGCTGTCGAGCAGGTCGTGGACGACGCGCACCATCGTCTCGACCTTCAACGTGACGGTGCCGGGATAGCTCATGAAGCTCGGCGTGATGCCGAAGGGCAGCACCGGGAAGACCGGCACGCCCAGCGGCTCGGCCGCTTCCACGGCGACACGCTCGGCCAGGATGGCGTCGACCGCGAGGCTGAGATAGGCATGCTGCTCGGTGCAGCCGATGGGCAGCAGGCAGCGGTCGTCGGCCTTGAGGTAGGCCTCGACCTGCATCCAGTTCATGTCCGAAATTTTCATTTCACGTCCACAGCCGAATAGTTGTTGAGGCCAAAGGGGCTGACCTTCATGCCGGTGACGCGCTGGCTCGTCGCAATGGCCGTCGTCGGGTAGGTCAGCGGCACCCAGGGCGCATCGTCGCGATACAGAGCCTGGGCACGGCGGTAAAGAGCGTCGCGCTTGCCCTGATCAGCCACCTCGCGCGCTTCGGCCAGCAGCGCGTCGAAGTCCTTGCGGCACCAGCGCGCCACATTGCTACCGCCGGCCACGGCCGCGCAGGCGAAGTTGGGCGTCAGGAAGTTGTCGGGGTCGCCGTTGTCCGAGGCCCAGGCCAGCAGGGTCGCGTCATGCTCGCCGGCGCGGGTGCGCTTGAGCAGCCCGCCAAACTCCAGCGTGACGATCTCCGCCTTGACACCGATGCGCGCCCAGTCGGCCTGCAGCAATTCGGCCGTCGCCCTGGGATTCGGATTCGTCGCACCGGCGCCGGCGCGTATCCACAGCTTCAGCGCAAAGCCGTTGGCCAGGCCGGCGCGTTGAAGCAGTTCGCGGGCCTTGGCGAGGTCCTGGGGCGCCGGCCCGGCCTTGTCGTCATAGCTCCATTGCGAGGGCGGATAGGGGTTGCTGGCCGGGCTGGCCGCGCCGCCGTAAACGGCTCGAGCGATCGATGCGCGGTCGGTCGCCAGCACCAGGGCCTGGCGCACGCGGCGGTCGTCCAGCGGCTTGCGCTCGACGTTCAGCCCAACAAAGGTCGTGACCAGGCCGGGGCCGGTCAGCAACTGGAGCTTGGGGTTGCCGCGGATCTCCTCCCAGGTCTGGGGCATGGGGTAGAGGGCGATGTCGCATTCACCGGCCTTGAGGCGCTGCAGCCGCGTGGCGGGGTCGGGCGAGATCGAGAAGATCAGCTTGTCCAGCGCCACCTTGCCGCGGAAGTAGCTGGGGTGGGCGTCGTAGCGGACGACGGCGTCCTTCACATGGCTGCGAAAGACGAAAGGGCCCGTGCCGACCGGCTTGAGGTTCATGTCCTCCATGTGGCCAGCGGCCTGCAGCTGCTGTGCGTACTCGGCCGACAGCACGCTGAGAAAACCCATGGCGACATCGGCCAGAAAGGGCGCCTCGGGCCGCGCCAGCTCGATGCGCACGGTGCGCGCGTCCACGGCGCTGACGCTCTTCACCAGCTGGCCAAACTGCATGGCCGTGGCGTAGTACCAGCCCTGGCGCGGCTGGCCATGCCAGGGGTGTTTGGCGTCGATCTGGCGCGTGAAGCTGTAGACCACATCGTCGGCCGCCAGCGGCCGCGTCGGCTTGAACCAGGGCGTGGTGTGGAAGGCCACGCCGGCGCGCAGGTGAAAGGTGTAGGTCTTGCCGTCGGCGCTGAGCTCCCAGCGCTCTGCCAGGGCGGGCACCAGCTTGGTGGTGCCGGGCTCGAACTCGACGAGGCGGTTGTAGAGGGCCTCGGACGACGCATCGGCCGTGGAGTTGGCGTGGAACAGTGAGTAGTCGAAGCCGTCGGGGCTGGCCTCGGTGCAGACGGTGAGGGTTCTGGCAGAGGCCGAAGCGGCCACCAGTGCGAGTGCCGCGAGCAACAGCCTCATGCGGGGCGCTTCCAGGCCATGCCCAGCGTGCGCGGCGCCGTGTGCACAAAGCCGAACTGGGCATAAAGGGCGTCGGCCGGCACGTCGGCCAAGAGGCTGACATAGCCGGTCTCGGGCACGTGCTCGCGCAGCCA
Source organism: Roseateles sp. P5_E4 (assembly GCF_054049255.1). Lineage (NCBI taxonomy): Bacteria > Pseudomonadati > Pseudomonadota > Betaproteobacteria > Burkholderiales > Sphaerotilaceae > Roseateles > Roseateles sp. P5_E4. Next base: position 45,648 of record NZ_JBFUMS010000005.1, read on the forward strand.
GGCGGCGATCTCGGCCATGATGAGCTTGCCCAGGCCCTTGCCCTGGTGCTCGGGCAGCACGGCGATGTCGACGACCTGGAAGGCCGTGCCGCCGTCGCCAATGACGCGGCCCATGCCGACGGGCTCGCCATCGTGCAGGATCTGCACGCCGAACAAGGTGCCGGGCAAGCCACGCGCGGCCGCCTCGGCCGACTTGGGACTGAGGCCGCAGGCGACGCGCAGGTGGCGGTAGGTGTCGGCCGTGGGCGTGGCGTGCAGCGTCGTGTAACTCATGTCACCCATTCAACCATCACCTGCACTCATACCCGCCGCGCCCTCCGACATGGCCCCTGCGGGCTGGCCCCGGGGCCACCGTGTCGAGTGCGCTGCAACAATCCGGGTCTGGCCACGCCCTCTCACGCATGAAGTCCACCTCCCTCGTTGCCGCCACCCTGGCCCTGCTGCTCAGCGCCTGCGCCAGCGTGCCGACGCCCCCCGCCACGCCCTCGGCGCCTGCTGCACCCTCCATGGCCGCAGGCCCTGCCGCCACGGTGCGTGCACCCAACATCGACCGCAGCTACACCTCGCAGAACCAGGACAGCCGCGCCCTCTACATCGTGCTGCACTACACCGTGCTGGACTGGGAGAAGTCGCTGAAGGTGCTGACGACCGGCGGCCAGGTGTCGGCCCACTACCTGGTGCGCGACAACCCGGTGGCCAGCTACGCGCTGGTGGACGAAAACCGCCGCTCCTGGCATGCCGGCGCCAGCTACTGGGCGGGCAACACCAACCTGAACTCGGCCTCCATCGGCATCGAGATCGTCAACGCCGGCTATGTGGACGGCCCCGGCGGCCGCGTCTACGCGCCCTTCCCGCAGGCCCAGGTGGACGAAGTCATCGCCCTGGTGCGCGACATCCAGAAGCGCCATAACGTCAAGCCGGAGCGCATCATCGGCCACGCCGACATCGCCCCGGGGCGCAAGCAGGACCCCGGCCCGCAGTTCCCCTGGAAGCAGCTCGCCGACGCCGGGCTGATCCCTTGGCCGGACGGGCCGCTGGTGACGGTGAAGATGCTGGAGCACGAGGTGGCGCCGCGCGACGTGGCCTGGCTGCAGGAGCGGCTGGCGCGCATCGGCTACAACGTGTCGCGCTCGGGCCAGCTGGACGTGATGACCAAGGAGGTCATTGCCACCTTCCAGATGAAGTACCGGCCACGCGATATCTCCGGCACGCCCGACGCCGAGACGGCCGCGCTGATCGAGGTGGCGTCCACGCCCAGCGCCATGCGCGTGGCGGGTGCGACCAACACCGAGACGCGCCCCTACACGTCGCGTTGGTAATGCTCGCCTTCCTGCTCAAACGCCTGGCCACGCTGGTACCGACGCTGATCGGCATCACCATCGTCGCCTTCGGCCTGATCCGCCTCGTGCCCGGTGACCCCATCGAGGTCATGATGGGCGAGCGCCGCCTGGACCCGGAGACGCACGCGGCCCTGGTCAAGCGCATGGGCCTGGACCAGCCGCTGCCGGTGCAGTACGCGGACTATGTCGGCAAGCTGCTGCACGGCGACCTGGGCCAGAGCCTGGTCAGCCGCGAGCCGGTCAGCAAGGAGTTCGCAGCGCTGTTCCCGGCGACCGTCGAGCTGGCCACGGCGGCGCTGATCTTTGCCGTGGGCTTCGGGCTGCTGCTGGGCGTCAGCGCGGGGCTCAAGCGGGGCTCGCTGCTGGACCAGGGCGTCATGGGCACTGCCACCATCGGCTATTCGATGCCAGTGTTCTGGTGGGGGCTGATCCTCATCATGTTCTTCTCGGTCAACCTCGGCTGGACGCCGGTGTCGGGCCGCATCGGCATCGAGTTCGACCCCGAGCGTGTGACCGGCTTCATGCTGATCGATTCGTGGCTGAGCAGCGAGGAAGGCGCCTTCAAATCCGCGCTGATGCACCTGATCCTGCCGGCCCTGGTGCTGGGCACCAGCACGCTGGCCGTCGTGGCGCGCATGACGCGCTCGTCCATGCTGGAAGTGCTGCGCGAGGACTATGTGCGCACGGCGCGCGCCAAGGGCCTGTCGCCCACCCGCGTCGTCGTCGTGCATGCGCTGCGCAATGCGCTGATCCCGGTGCTGACGGTCGTCGGCCTGCAGACCGGCAGCCTGCTCGCCGGCGCCGTGCTGACCGAAACCATCTTCTCGTGGCCCGGCATCGGCAAATGGCTGATCGACTCCATCGGCCGGCGCGATTACCCCGTCGTGCAGGCCGGCATCCTGATCTCCGCCCTGACCTTCATCGGCGTGAACCTGATCGTCGATGTGCTGTATGGCGTGGTGAATCCGCGGATTCGGGGCGGAGGTCACTGATGAGCGCCGTGCTTGAAAGACCCATCGAGCCGCCCGGCCCGCTGCGCGAGTTCTGGCTGGGCTTTGCCGCCAACCGCGGCGCCCTGATCGCCTTGATCGTCTTCGCGGTCATCGCGCTCGCCTCGCTGTTCGCGCCGCTGATCGCCCCCCACGACCCCATAGAGCAATACCGCGATTTCATGCTGACGCCGCCCGTCTGGGCCGAAGGCGGCAACTCGCGCTTCCTGCTGGGCACCGACGAGCTGGGCCGCGACATGCTGAGCCGGCTGCTGCATGGCGGCCGGGTGTCGCTGGGCATCGGCCTCGCCGCCGTCCTCATGTCCCTCATGCCCGGCGTGCTGCTGGGCCTGCTCGCGGCCTTCTTCCAGCGCTGGCTGTCTCCCGCCATCATGCGCGTGATGGACATCGTGCTGGCTCTGCCGGCCCTGCTGCTGGCCATCTGCGTCATCACCATCCTCGGCCCCGGCCTGGTCAACACCGTCATCGCCATCGCCATCGGTGCGCTGCCGGGCTATGTGCGGCTGACGCGCGCCGCGGCCCTGGGCGAGATCGGGCGCGACTATGTGACGGCCAGCCGCGTGGCGGGCGCCCATGTGTGGCGGCTGATGTTCATCACCGTGCTGCCCAACTGCATGGCGCCGCTGATCGTCAATGCGACGCTGAGCTTCTCGTCGGCCATCCTCGAAACCGCCGGCCTGGGCTTCTTGGGGCTGGGCGTGCAGGCGCCAACGCCGGAGTGGGGCACGATGCTGTCGTCCGCGCGGGACTACATCACCCGCGCGCCTTGGGTCGTCACGCTGCCGGGCCTGACCATCCTTGTGTCGGTGCTGGCCATCAACCTGATGGGCGACGGGCTGCGCGATGCGCTGGACCCGAAGTTGAAGAAGGTGGCGTGATGGGCTGGCGCGGAAACGATGTGTTGATGCCTACGCCCAGCCGGGATTTCGCCCCGGCGGGCGACCTACTTTTTGCGCCGCCAAAAAGTAGGCAAAAAGCTCTCCCCTGCAAAACCGCCCCTGTCGGGGTGCCCTGCGATGCTCGAAGCCCGGGGCCGCGCCCAACTCACTTCGCTACGCTCCGTTCAGACAAAGGGGCGCGAAGTCAGAGCTTGAGGCTCGCTGCGCTCGCGCCCCGGGCTTCTGCGCTTCTCGGCGGTTTAGAAGGGGAGGCTCCAGGAACAGCCGGACAGCCAACAGCCAAGCCCCAAAGCCGTTCGCAACGAGGTATTCCTCTTCCCCCCTCTGAGCCTGCCGAGGAACGGAAGGCCTTGAGGCCGTGCGCGCAGCGCACTTCGTGGACTGACTCCGCGCAACTGTTTGACCGTAGCGTAGCGAAGGGAGTTTTGCGCGGGGCCTCAAGGCCTGAGTACCGCAGGGAACCCGAAGCGCAGCGCAGGGCGGGCGGATCGGGGGCGGTTTCTTTGGTTACTTTCTTGGGCGCCCAAGAAAGTGACTCGCCCGCGGGGGCGAACTCCCCGCTGGGCCTGGCCATCAACCCAAACCACCGATGAGCCTCCTCCAAATCAAGAACCTCCGCGTCCAGTTCGGCAACTTCCCCGCCGTCGACGGCGTGGACCTGACGCTGGACGCGGGCGAGCTGCTCGGCATCGTCGGCGAATCGGGCTCGGGCAAGTCAGTCACCATGCTGGCGCTGATGGGCCTCATCGACGCGCCCGGCAAGGTCACGGCGGACGCGCTGGAGTTCCAGGGTCGCGACCTGCTGAAGCTCAATGCCGCCGAGCGCCGCGCGCTGATCGGCCGCGACGTGGCTATGGTGTTCCAGGACGCGCTGAGCAGCCTCAACCCGAGCTACACGGTCGGCGCGCAGATCGCCGAGGTGCTGAAGGCGCATCTGGGCCTGCGTGGCGCGGCGGCGAAGCAGCGGGTCATCGAGCTGCTGGAGCTGGTCGAGATCCCCGACGCGGCCAGCCGCGCCAGGGCCTACCCGCACCAGCTGTCGGGCGGCATGAACCAGCGCGTGATGATTGCAATGGCGATCGCCTGCGGCCCCAAGCTCTTGATCGCCGACGAGCCGACCACCGCGCTGGACGTGACCATCCAGGCCCAGATCATGGCCCTGCTGTTGAAGCTGCAGCGCGAGCAGGGCATGGGCCTGATCATGATCACGCACGACCTCGCCATAGTGGCCGAGATGGCGCAGCGCATTGCCGTCATGTACGCCGGCCAGATCGTCGAGACCGGGCCCGTACCGGAGCTGTTCGACGCGCCACGCCACCCGTACACGAATGCGTTGCTCGCAGCCATTCCCGAACACAACAAGGGCGCGACGCGCCTGTCAGCCCTGCCCGGCATCGTGCCCGGCGCGCTGGACAGGCCCAAGGGCTGCCTGCTGTCGCCGCGCTGCCCGCGCGTGCAGCCGCGCTGCGTGGCCGAGCGGCCGGCGCTGGAGAACGGTGTGCGCTGCTTCTTCCCCGTCGAGGAGCACGCCCATGTCTGAGCTCCTCCTCGAAGCGGCCGACCTCGCCCGGCACTACAGCGTCAGCCGCGGCCTCTTTAGCCCCAAGGCCACGGTGAAGGCGCTCAACGGTGTCAGCTTCACGCTCGCGCCCAAGAAGACGCTGGCCGTCGTCGGCGAATCGGGCTGCGGCAAGAGCACGCTGGCGCGCCAGCTGACGCTGATCGAGCACCCGACGCGCGGCGCCTTGAAGATCAGCGGCACCGATGCCGCGACGGCCGACAAGGCCACGCTGAAGTCGTTGCGCCGCCAGGTGCAGATGGTGTTCCAGAACCCCTTCGCGTCGCTGAACCCGCGCAAGACCGTCGAGACCACGCTGGCCGAACCGCTGCTGATCAATACGCCGATGACGGCACTGGAGCGGCGCGAGCGCGTGGCGGCGCTGGCGGCCAAGGTGGGCCTGCGGCCCGAGCACCTGCGCCGTTACCCGCACATGTTCTCGGGCGGCCAGCGCCAGCGCATCGCCATCGCCCGGGCCATGATCCTGAACCCCGGCATCGTCGTCGCCGACGAGCCGGTCAGCGCGCTGGACGTGTCCATCCAGGCCCAGATCCTGAACCTCTTCATGGACCTGCAGGACGAGTTCGGCACGGGCTATGTGTTCATCTCGCACAACCTCAGCGTCGTCGAGCATGTGGCCGACGAGGTCATGGTGATGTACCTCGGCACGGCCGTGGAGATCGGCGAGAAGAAGCGCCTGTTCGCGTCGCCGCTGCACCCCTACACGCGGGCGCTGATGAGCGCGACACCGGCGCTGCGCAAGGCGGACCGGCGCGAGCGCATCGTCATCCATGGCGAGCTGCCCAGCCCGCTGAATCCGCCGAGCGGCTGCAGCTTCCACAAGCGTTGCCCGCTGGCCGTGCCGCGCTGCAGCGAAGAGGTGCCGCTGCTGCGCGAGGTGGACGGGCGGCGCGTCGCCTGCCACGTCGTTTGACGTGACTCGCAGGTGAGGCGCGGCGGGCATAACCGCCGTACATGCCCCGCCGTCATTCCGTGATGCGCGGAGTGTTGCTCCGGTGCCGACTTCGCGGGCTTGGCCCCTGATGGGGTGTGACTTGCGTCGCAAGAATCTTTGCATTCGGCAACGCAAGGACAACACCATGAGATTCCAGCCCACTCCCATCACCTGTGGCTTCGCCGCCCTGCTGATGAGCCTGCAGGGCGCAGCCCTGGCCCAGCAGGCCAACGCCCCGGACAGCGCCAAGGCCAAGGCCGACGCGCAGGCGCTGGAGAAGGTCGTCATCACGGGCATCCGCGCCTCGCTGGAAAGCTCGCTGGACGCCAAGCGCAACGCCTCGGCCAACGTGGACGTCATCACGGCCGTGGACGTGGGCAAGATGCCCGACAAGAACCTGGCCGACTCGCTGCAGCGCGTCGTCGGCGTGGCGGTGCGCACGGACTACGACGAGGCCGAGAAGGTCGCCATGCGCGGCACCAACCCCGACATGTCGCTGATCCTGTTCAACGGCCACACCGTCTCTGGCGGTGACTGGTACCTGTCCGACCAGGCCTCCAGCAGCCGCTCCACCAGCCTGTCGCTGATGCCCTCGTCGGTGCTGAACTCGGCCACCGTCTACAAGACCTCGCAGGCCAATATCCTGGACGGCGGCTTGGCCGGCACCATCAATGTGACGACCCGCAAACCCCTGGACAATCCGAAGGGCTTCAGCGGCGTGGTCAGCGCCGGCGCCGTGTACGCCGACCTGCCCGGCAAGACCAGCCCGCAGCTCAACGCCAGCCTGAACTGGAAGAACGAGGACAGCACGCTGGGCTTCATCGGCCAGGTCTTCGCCGAGAAGCGCTACATCCGCCGCGACACCGCCTCGCGCTTCGCCTACGGCGCCAACTCCGGCTGGGACCAGATCAACACGGCCACCATGCTGGGCATCACCGACGCCTCGCTGGCAGGCACACCCTACAAGGCAGCGGACTTGAACGGCGTGCGCCTGCCCGGCTCGATGTCCACCGAATTCGTGGAAGGTGTGCGTGACCGCAAGGGCGGCATGTTCTCCGGCCAGCTCAAGCCCACCAGCAATACCGAAGTCGGCCTGACCGGCTTCTACTCCAAGATGAACGCAGCCAACTTCGGCCGCGCGACCATGGGCGCCATTTACCAGATGCTGGCCGGCCAGTCCGGCCCGCTGGGCGGCACCACGGCCACCAACGTCAACGGCCAGCGTGTCTATGCCTCCATAAAAAACCCGGTGATCGTCGAAGAGGAGACCATCTACGGCCACAAGCTGCGCGTGCTCAAGTCCGCGGAAATCTCTTACGCGAACGGCCTGCCGGCCCAGTACGCCGGCGACTCCGAAGGCTTCTACCGCAGCGGCGCGTACGCCAGCTCCGGCTTCCTGGACCTGGATGGCAAGTGGGTCGTCAATGACAAGCTGACCCTCAAGGGCCTGCTGAGCACAACCAAGGGCGTCGGCCACACCGACATGGACCGCGGCCTGACCTACTCGCGCTACGGCCAGGGCATCAAGTACGACATCACCGACCTGGAGAAGGCGCCGGACTTCAGCTGGATCAACGCCGGCAGCGGCACCACGCCCCTGGCCAGCAGCGCGGCCGCCGGCACGCCCGGCTACCGCCTGACCGGCCGCAGCGGCCTGAACCGCTACCACACCATCGACAGCGAGAAGAGCTTCGCCATCGACGGCGAGTACACGCAGGACAGCGGCATCTTCAGCTCGATGAACTTCGGCTTTCGCAACGCCGATCACCGCCGCCAATACGGCCTGTCGACCGTGGCCTTGAAGTCCGCTTTCGTGGCAGCCAACGCGCCTGACCCGGCCCTGGCCGTGCCCTACCCCGGCGACTTCGGCCAGTACCTCGGCGGCAACTTCGACAACTCCGGCTTCTATTTCTCGCGGGACACGCTGACCAGCCTCTTCGGCGACCTGGCCAAGCAAACCAACTCTCAATGGGAGCGCCGCATCTCCGGCTCCATCGACCTGCGCGAAGTGCAGAGCGCGGCCTACCTGATGCAGAACTTGGAAGGCGAGAAGTGGTCCGGCAATGTCGGCCTGCGCCTGGTGCGCACGACCGTCACCTCCCGCACCCCCGTGCCGATTCCGGCAGGCGCCTGCCTGCGCATCGAGCCGGGCAAGCCCTATGTGCCCTGCGCCGCCTACCCGGACGCCATCCTCGACGTCAGCGAAGGCCAGCCCTACTACGACAACGTGCCCTTCAACGGTGCCACGGGCGTGATCTACCGAAAGGAGAGCACCCGGCGCACATTCGACGACATCCTGCCGAGCCTGAACCTGCGCTATGAGTTCGCCACGGGCCTGGTCGGCCGCCTGGGCCTGTCCAAGACCATCGGCCGCCAGAACTACAACCTCTACGGCGCTACCTATTCAGCCCAAGCCTGCAACTCGCAGGGCTGCACGGTGACCGGCCCGAACCCGAACCTGACGCCGATGAGCTCACGCAACCTGGACATCTCGGTGGCCTGGTATTACGACAAGCGCGCCATGCTGGCGCTCTCCGGCTTCAGTTCGCTGATCGACGGCTACGCCAAGACCGGAGGCACGTCGTCGGGCCAGACCGTCGAGCTGTACGACGGCACGACCAACCAGTACCGCACCTACCTGATCAACAGCTCAACGCAGCAGAAGGCCCGCATCCGCGGCCTCGAGCTGTCATGGGAACAGCCGATCGCCTGGGGCTTCGGCTTTCAGTCCAACGCCAGCTACACCGAGACGCGCGTCGAAGACGGCCGCCCGATGACCGGCGCTTCCAAGATTGCCGGCAATGTGGGCGGGTACTGGGAAAACGACGTGTTCAGCGCTCGCCTGGTCTACAACTACCGCGGCAAGTACGTGTCGAGCACCACGGCACCGTCCCCGACGGCCAACAGCCAGGGCAATTCGACCATCGGTGGTGTGCTGATGCCTTCCGCGCCGACGATCGCGGCACCGGTGTCCAACGTGGCCTTCTCGGCCAACTACAACGTCACACCGGAATTGCAGATCTCGTTCAGCGCCACCAACCTGACCAACCCGGTCCGCGCCACCTATCGCTATAGCGAGGCGGAGCAGCAGAAGGTCGACGCGTCAGGCCGCCAGTACTACCTGGAGGCGCGCTACAAGTTCTGAGACTTGCCTTGGCGCATCCTCGGCGCATCCAGGAAAGGCCGGCTCGCGCCGGCCTTCTTCATTCCTCAGCGGTTTCTCTTCTTCGACACTTCATTGCCGACGACGCCGCCGGCCGCCGCGCCGATGGCGGCACCGGTGGTTGTGCCGGTCACCGCGCCGCCGACGACGGCGCCCGCCGTGGCGCCAACGATGGTGCTGGTCTCACGGGATGACATGCCCGCACAGGCCGTCAGGGCCAGCGTCGCGGCTGCGGCGAGGGACAGGACCGTCACGCGCCAATAGGCGCCATTCGGGCTGGAAAACGTTGCAAAGCTGTTCATGGTCTGCTCCTTGAGGGAGGTGATCAGGTGAGTCAACTTTCGTCGCCAGCCGCCGGCGCCGGAACCAGCCCAGGGGCCGATGAGGCGTGGGACTTGTCCTAGCGTACAAAGCAAAGAGCCACCCGAAGGTGGCTCTCGTCCTACAGGGCTTGTCAGCCAGTCACTTGGGCGCCGAGGCGGCGTCGGCCATGCACTTCTTGATGTGGCTCTTGGCTGCGGCGCCATGCAGCTTCTTGTCGGCGGCAGACTTGTCGCAGGCGGCGCTGGAAGGAGCAGCTGCGGGCGCAGATGCTGCAGCGGCGCCACCGGACAGGCATTCCTTCATGAACGCCTTGCGCTCGTCACCCTTCTTGCCGCCGGTCTTGGCCTCGGCATTGCAGGCCTTCATCTTGTCCTGCTGCGGCGTGGCCTGGGCCCCAAAGGCAACGGCGGCACAGGCGAGCAGGATGGCAATTCGTTTCATCGGGAACTCCTTCTTCGGGAGGTGGATAGGCGAGTCAATTCAAGCATGCGCCCATGACACTGCCAAGCCGTGTTTCATCGGCGTCACAGAATTCTTCGCGGATGGTGCAGAGCCTCGTGGGCGGCATGCAGGCGGCGCACCAGCACGCGGATGAAGCCGCGGTCGAAGCGGTGCTGGCATTCGGGGCTCAATTGACCCACGGACTCCGGCGTGAAGCAGATCGTCGTGCACTCCTGGCTGATGCGGATGTCGGCGCTGTGCCGGCGCAGGTCCGGGTTGGGCGCGAGATAGGCCATCTCGCCCACCGAGGTGCCCTGGCCCAGCGAGGCCACCAGCCGGCCGTCGCGGAAGACCTGGACCTCGCCCTGGGCAATGATGTGAAAGCTGTTGCCCTCCTGGCCGCGCCTGAAGAGGGCATGGCCGACGGGGTAGCGCTTCCAGCGCGCGCGCCTCACCACTTCCCACAGCTGCACGTCGCCGAAGTCGGCAAAGAACTCCAGCGAACGCAACAGGTTGAAACGTTCGGAGTCACGCACCTCGCCGAGGCGGTTCAGCGGCACCTGCTGGCTGGCCACCAGCGCCGATAGCGCCTGGGCAAAGCTCTCCCAGTCGGCGAAGCGCTCGTGCGGGTTCTTGGCCAGCGCGCGCAGCACGACGGCATCCAGCCCCTCGGTGACGCCCTGGCGCTGGCCCATCAGCGGCAGCGGCGGCTGGTGGTAGATCTGGTGCATCAGCGCCATCTGGTGCGGCGCGTCGAAGGGCGGGCGGCCGCTGATCAGGTGGTAGAGCACGGCGCCCAGGGCATAGATGTCGGCACGGCAGTCCACATCGCCGCCCTCGATCTGCTCGGGCGGCATATAGGCCAGCGAGCCGACGCGGTGGATCTGCGTCGAATCGGCCAGCAGGTTCAGCGCCGAGCCGAAATCGCTGACCTTGACGTCGACGACCTGGCCGCCTTGGTCCAGCACGGCCAGCAGATTGGCCGGCTTGACGTCGCGGTGGATGACGCCCTGGCGGTAGACATAGCTCAGGGCCATCGCGCACTTGAAACCCAGCTCGACGATCTGGTCCAGCGGCAGCAGGCGGTCGCTGCGGCAGAAGTGCTTCAGCGTGACACCGGGCACGTACTCCATGACGAGATAAGGCGCGGCCTCCTCGGACACGGCGTCGACGATGGCCACGACATTGGGGTGGTGCAGCCGCCCGGCCAGGGCCGCCTCGGCGCTGAAGAAGCGGTTGCTGAAATCGCTGGCCGGTGCATTGGGCGGCGGCGCCCAGGCGCGCATGCGCTTGATGGCCACCTCCTTGTCCTGGAAGGGATCGCGGGCCAGGAAGACATCACTGGTTGCCCCCTCGCCCAGGCGCTTGAGCACCTGGTAGCGGCCGATATGGGCGGGCAGATCGTCAGCAGAGGCGGTCATCGCGAGGCATGATACGGGCCGCTCCTGGAGGTGCCGGCCCTTGTTCTCCCACGTATTTCTCGGTACTCGTGACTTCGAGCGCGCCTTGGCGTTCTACCGCCCGTTGATGGCACTGCTGGGCGTGGCCGAGCGCTTCTGCGAACCCGAAAAACCTTGGGCCGGATGGCAAAGCAGCCCCGGGCCACGGCCATTGTTTCTGCTCGGCAAACCTTTCGACGGCGAGGAGCACGTGCCCGGCAATGGCCAGATGGTGGCGTTGCTGGCTGCCGATCGCGCGCAGGTGGACCAGGCCCATGCGCTGGCCCTGGCCCACGGCGGCCGCTGCGAGGGCGCCCCGGGGCTGAGGCCCCAGTACCACGCGAACTACTACGGCGCCTATTTCCGCGACCCGGACGGCAACAAACTCTGCGTCGCCTGTCACGAGTCGACGGCCGGCTGAGTCGGCGCCGCCGGCGGCTCATGCGTTCAGGGGCTGCCTCCTAGAATCCCGCCCATGATCCAAGCCAAGCAGGCGCTGCTCGCCGCACTCGCCGACTCCCTCCAGGAAATTGCCCCCGGATCGAACGCCGCCGTGGCCTTCGAATCCCCCAAGCAGGCCGCCCATGGCGACTTCGCCTGCACGGCCGCCATGCAGCTGGCCAAGCCGCTCAAGGCCAACCCGCGCGAACTGGCCACCCGACTGATCGCCGCCCTCGAAGCCAAGCCCGCCTTCCAGACCTGGGTGCAGGCGCTGGAGATTGCCGGCCCGGGCTTCATCAACATCCGCCTCAAGCCCGAAGCCAAGCAGGCTGTCGTCGGTGAGGTGCTGGCCGCCGGAGCGAAGTTCGGCCACCGCGCGCCCACGGGTAAGCACGTCATGATCGAGTTCGTGTCGGCCAACCCGACCGGCCCGCTGCACGTGGGCCATGCCCGTCAGGCGGCACTGGGTGATTCGCTGTGCTCGGTGTTCCAGAGCCAGGGCCACGACGTCACCCGCGAGTTCTATTACAACGACGCCGGCGTGCAGATCGCCACGCTGGCCAACTCCACGCAGATGCGCCTGAAGGGCTTCAAGCCCGGTGACGCCGAATGGCCCGAGGCGGCCTACAACGGCGACTACATCCAGGACATCGCCGACGCCTTCCTCGCCAAGGAAACGGTCAAGGCCGACGACCGCGAGTTCACCGCCTCGGGCGACGTGAACGACCTGGACAGCATCCGCCAGTTCGCCGTCGCCTACCTGCGCCACGAGCAGGACCTGGACCTGCAGGCCTTCGGCCTGAAGTTCGACAGCTATTTCCTGGAGACCAGCGTCTACGCCGGCGGCCAGTTGGAGAAGACGGTCGAGCGCATCGTCGCCAATGGCAAGACGTATGAAGAAGGCGGCGCGCTGTGGTTCCGCTCGACCGACTACGGTGACGACAAGGACCGCGTGATGCGCAAGTCCGAGGGTGGCTTCACCTATTTCGTGCCGGACATCGCGTACCACATCAACAAGTTCGAGCGCGGCTACACGCAGTGCATCAACATCCAGGGCACCGACCACCACGGCACCATCGCCCGCGTGCGCGGCGGGCTGCAGGCGGTCGACATGGGCATCCCGCAGGGCTTCCCCGACTACGTGCTGCACAAGATGGTCACGGTCATGAAGGGCGGCGAGGAGGTCAAGATCTCCAAGCGCGCCGGCAGCTATGTGACGCTGCGCGACCTGATCGACTGGACCAGCCGCGACGCGGTGCGCTTTTTCCTGATCAGCCGCAAGGCCGACACCGAGTTCGTCTTCGACATCGACCTGGCGTTGAAGGCCAACGACGAGAACCCGGTGTTCTACGTGCAGTACGCGCATGCGCGCATCTGCTCGGTGATCCGCAAATGGGGCGGCGACGTGTCCACCATCGCCGACGCCGACATGAGCCTGCTGACCGCGCCGACCGAGGAGGCGCTGATGCTCAAGCTCGCCGCCTACCCTGACATGCTCGCGGGTGCCGCCGCCGGCATCGCGCCGCATGACGTGGCCTTCTATGCCCGCGATCTGGCGGGTGCGTACCACTCCTACTACGGCGCCGAACGGGTGCTGGACCAGGCACCCGAGCTGAGCCGCGCCCGCGTCGCGCTGCTGGCCGCGACGCGCCAGGTGCTGGCCAATGCACTGGGCATGCTGGGCGTCAGCGCGCCCGAGCAGATGAACCGCGATATTCCTGAATCTGCCGAATCCCTCACGGAGAACGAATGACTGCTGTCTCGAAACCCGCCGGCCAAAAGAACCAGAAAGGCGGCTTCGTCCTCGGGCTGATCGTCGGCCTGCTGGTGGGCCTGGCCGTTGCGCTGGGCGTGGCCCTGTACATCACCAAGGTGCCCATCCCCTTCGTGAACAAGGTGCCCCAGCGCACGGCCGAGCAGGACGCCGCCGAAACCGAGCGCAACCGCAACTGGGATCCGAACGCGCCGCTGGCCGGCAAGGCCGCCCGCAGCGCCAGCGGTGTCGTCAACGCGCCGGTGGCGACTGCGCCGCCGCCGCCGCCCAGCACGAACGCCAGTGCGGCCGCCGCGACGGCCAGCGCCGCCGCCACGGCAGCCCTGCCCCCGCCTGCCAAGCCAGCCGCCAAGGCCGAAGCACCCGCCTCCGCGCCCCCCGCGACAGCTGCCGCCGGAGCCGACGCCTATGTCTACTTCGTGCAGGCCGGCGCTTTCACCCGCCCCGAAGAAGCCGAGTCCCAGAAGGCCAAGCTGGCCATCCAGGGCTTCACCGCCAAGGTCATGGAGCGCGAGCAGAACGGCCGCACCGTCTTCCGCGTGCGCCTAGGCCCCTCGGACACACGCGAGGCCGCCGAAGACCTGCAGCGCAAGATTGAAGGGGCTGGCTTCGAGGCCAATCTCGTTCGTGTACAACGCTGACCCAACCACAGCCTGAAGGATGACTGCCGCCATGAAGCGCCGCGATTTCTCCGCCCTGCTCGCCTCCGCGCCCCTCGCTGGTGCTGCCGGCAACGCCCTCGCCCAGGGCGGCCCCATTGAAGGCCGCCAGTACCTGGTGCTGAACCCGCCACTGCCCACGACGCCGGGCAAGATCGAGGTGATCGAGTTCTTCTGGTATGGCTGCCCGCACTGCAAAGTGTTCGAGCCGGCCATCGAGGCCTGGGCCAAGCAGTTGCCGGCCGACGTGGCCTTCCGCAAGGTGCACGTGGCCTTCCGCGCCAACGTCAAGATCCACCAGCGCATGTTCTTTGCGCTGGAGTCCATGGGCAAGGAAGCCGCCGCGCGCCCGGCCATCTTCAATGCCATTCACCAGCAGGGCCTGGCCCTGGACGATGCCAAGAGCCAGGCCAAGTTCCTGTCGCCACTGGGCGTCGACCCGACCAAGTACCAGGACGCCTACAACTCCTTCGGCGTCGTCACCAAGTGCGCCCAGGCGGAGAAGCTGTCCGAGGCCTATCACATCGACGGCGTGCCCAGCATCGGCGTCGGTGGCCGCTTCCTGACGTCGCCCAGCCAGGCCGCCGCCGGCCAGCGCCTGCCCGAGGAGGAGCTCGGCCAGAAAGCGCTGCAGATCACCGAATTTCTGATCCAGCGCGTGAGGAACAAGGCATGAGCGCCGCGCCGGGCCGCCCCAAGCCAGCTCGCTCCCGCTCAGGCGGTCAGGCCGCAGGCCGAAGGGTGCCAACATGAAGCGCCGGGAAGCCACCGCGGTCCTGATCGCAGGCGGCTTCGCGCCAGCCGTGTTCGCCCAGGGCGGCCCGGTCGAGGGCAAGCACTACGCGCGCCTGGGCCAGACCCTGCCGGGCACGCCCGGCAAGATCGAGGTCATCGAGTTCTTCTTCTACAAGTGCCCGCACTGCAATACCTTTGACCCGCTGCTGGAGGCCTGGGTGCACCAGCTGCCGGCCGACGTGAGCTTCCGCCGCGTGCCGGTGGGCGCACAGCTCGTGCTCAAGCTGCACCAGCGCATGTACTACGCCCTCGAGGCGATGGGCGCGCTGACGCCGGCCGTGCACGGCGGCATCTTCAGCGCCTTCCACCGTGGCGGCGTCGAAGCCAATGACGAGGCTGCCGTCGTCGCGCTGGTCGGCCGGTTGGGCGTGGACACGGCCAAGTTCAAGCAGGCCTTCAGCTCCTTCGGCGTGCAGGCCAAGGTGCAGCAAGGCATGAAGCTGGCCGAACTGAGCGGCGCCGACAGCACGCCGACGCTCGTCATCGGCGGACGCTGGCGCACCGACCCTGGCATGGCGGGTACGCCCGGCCAGAGCGAGGTGGCCCAGGGCCAACAAGCGCTGGCCGTGGCGGACTTCCTCGTCAAGATGGCACGCGCTGGCAAGGTTTCCTGACGGACTTGCCGCCTGGGAAAGGCTGGGGACGGCAACCGGCCCCTAGAATGGCCTGCAACTTCCGTGCCGCCATGCCTCGCCAACTGATCCCGCTCGCCGCTGCACTCACTCTGGCGCTCGCCTTCTCCGCCGCCCAGGCGGAGAAGGCCGATCGGCTCAAGCCCATGGTTTTCACGGCCGACAAGGAAGGCCGGATCGACAGCGTCAACCAGCGCACCGAGCTGTTCGGCAACGTCATCATCACCAAGGGCACGCTGATGCTGCGCGCCGAGAAGGTGGACGTGCGCGAGACCCGGGACGGCTACCACCAGGCCTATGCCAGCGGTGCAACCGGCCAGCCGGTCAGCTTCCGCCAGGCGCGCGACACGCCCGGCGAAGCCATCGAAGGCCATGCCGATCAGCTCGAATACGACACCAAGTCCGAGACCGTGCGCTTCATCGGCAATGCCAATGTGCGCCGCATGAACGGTGCGACGGTGGCCCAGGAGGTCACGGGCGCCGTCATCATCTACGACAGCCGCACCGAGGTCTTCGCGCTGGAAGGCGGCAGCGCCTCGCCCAACCCGAATGGCCGCGTGCGCATGGTGCTGATGCCGCGCGCCCAGCCCGACACCCCGGCCTCGGCGCCCCCGGCAGGGCTGCCGCTGCAGCCATCCACGACGATCACACCGCCGAAATCTCCATGACCACGGCCGAGCCCGTCACCAGCCGCCCCGCGGCGGAATGCGGCAGCCGCCTTGAGGCCGAGGCGCTGGCCAAGACCTATGGCGTGCGCAAGGTCGTCAAGAATGTCCATGTGCGCGTGGACTGCGGCGAGGTCGTCGGCCTGCTCGGCCCCAATGGCGCGGGCAAGACGACCAGCTTTTACATGATCGTCGGGCTGGTGCGTTCGGACGCCGGCGTCATCCGCATCGACGGCGCCGAGGTGCAGCGCCTGCCCATCCATGCCCGCGCCCGCCTGGGCCTGAGCTACTTGCCGCAGGAAGCGTCGATCTTCCGCAAGCTGACCGTCGAGCAGAACATCCGTGCGGTGCTGGAGCTGCAGCAGGACGAACGCGGCAAGGCCCTGTCCAAGGCACGCATCGACGAGCTGCTGAACAGCCTGCTGCACGACCTCTCCATCGAAGGCCTGCGCGACAGCCCGGCGCCGGCGCTGTCGGGCGGTGAGCGCCGTCGCGTCGAGATCGCCCGGGCGCTGGCGACGCAGCCGCGCTTCATCCTGCTGGACGAGCCCTTCGCCGGCGTCGACCCCATCGCGGTGCTGGAGATCCAGCGCATCATCGGCTTCCTGAAGGCGCGCGGAATCGGCGTGCTGATCACGGACCACAACGTCCGCGAGACGCTGGGCATCTGCGACCGCGCCTACATCATCAGCGAGGGCGCCGTGCTCGCCGAAGGCACGCCCGACGAGATCGTGGCCAACGCCGACGTGCGCAAGGTCTATCTCGGCGAAAACTTCAGGATGTGATGAGCCCCTCGTCCAGTCTTGCCGCGCTGAACGCGGGCCAGCCTAGCCGGTCTTGCAGACCGCGCTGCGGCTTGCGCCGCATCCCTTCGGCAGGCACATCGCGCCCACTGGGCGCAATGTGTCCGGCCTCAGCCCCCGAGGGGGCGGCGATGCTTGCGGCATCGAGCCGCAAGCACATCGCCATGGCGGGCCGGCTAGGGAGCGGCCCGGCGCTCGGCCCGCACAACTCACACGCGAGCGTTTCTCCATGAAGCAGACCCTCCAGGTCAGGCTCAGTCAGCATCTCGCGCTGACGCCCCAGCTGCAGCAATCCATCCGGCTGTTGCAGCTGTCCACGCTGGAGCTGCATCAGGAAGTCGAGCAGATGCTGGCCAGCAACCCGCTGCTGGAGACCGAAGAGGAATTCACCGTCAGCACGCCCGAGCTGGCCAGCAATGCGCCGGCCGAAACGTCGGCTGCGGAAACCAGCAGTGACACCGGCGCCGAAGCAGAGACCGCCGAGGCGCCCGAGCTGAGCGGCGAGGACTTCGGCGGCACCGAGCGCGAGGACTGGGAGAACGGCACCGAGAAGGACGACTTCGACGGCATCCGCGAGCTGCCCTCCAGCAGTGGCAGTGGCAGCGGCGACGACGACGGCGAACGCGAGAGCCAGGAGTACGCCGAACTGACGCTGGCCGAGCACCTGGCCGAGCAGCTCGCCGGCCACCACCTGTCGCCGGAAGACCGCGCTGCCCTGCAGGTGCTGATCGAATCGCTGAACGAGGACGGCTACCTCGAAGACCCGCTCGAGGAGATCGCCGCGGCCCTCATCGAAGACGAAGAGGCCCGCGAGGACCTGCTGGACCGCCTGCGCATCGCGCTGCGCCTGCTGCAGAGCCTGGAGCCCGCGGGCATTGCCGCGCGCGACCTGTCCGAATGCCTGGTGCTGCAGCTGCGCGCCTGCCCGAAGTGCCCTGCCCAGGTCATCGCCATCCTGATCTGCAAGGGTCATCTGGAATTGCTGGCCCGGCGCGACATGCGCCGCCTGATGGCCGAGACTGGTGCCGACGAAACCATGCTGCGCGAAGCCCAGGGGCTGATCACCCAGCTCGAGCCCAAGCCGGGCCGGCGCTTCACCCAGGGCGCCGCGGCGGCCATCGTGCCGGACGTCATCGTGCGCAAGAGCGGCCGCGAATTCCGCGTCATGCTCAACCCCGAGGTGGCGCCCAAGCTGCGCATCAACGACCTCTATGCCAACGCATTGCGCGCCACGCGCGGCGGCATCAGCAACTCGCCGCTGGGCGGGCAGCTGCAAGAGGCGCGCTGGTTCATCAAGAACATCCAGCAGCGCTTCGACACCATCCTGCGCGTCAGCCAGGCCATCGTCGAGCGCCAGCGCGGCTTCTTCACGCATGGTGCGCTGGCCATGAAGCCGCTGGTGCTGCGCGAGATTGCCGACGAGCTCGGCCTGCACGAGTCCACCATCTCGCGCGTGACGACGGCCAAGTACATGGCCACCAGCTGGGGCACTTTCGAGCTGAAGTATTTCTTCGGCTCAGGGCTCAGCACCG
This sequence comes from Roseateles sp. P5_E4, assembly GCF_054049255.1. Lineage (NCBI taxonomy): Bacteria > Pseudomonadati > Pseudomonadota > Betaproteobacteria > Burkholderiales > Sphaerotilaceae > Roseateles > Roseateles sp. P5_E4. Next base: position 64,078 of record NZ_JBFUMS010000005.1, read on the forward strand.
AGGCTGGCGGCGAGGCGTCCAGCACCGCGGTGCGCGCACTGATCAAGCAGTTCGTCGCGGCGGAGGACATCAAGAAGCCGCTGTCCGACAGCGCGCTGGCGGCGATGCTGGAAGAGCAGGGCATCCAGTGCGCGCGGCGCACGGTGGCCAAGTACCGCGAGGCGATGAAGATTGCGCCGGCGAATTTGCGCAAGGCGCTTTAGGCGCCGCTTCGCCTTCAGCCCTGCGGCAACGCCCCCTTTCGCCACTCCCTCGGCGACTGCCCCGTGTGCGCGCGGAAGGCGCGTGACAGCGCCGCCTCGCCGCCGTAGCCCACGTCCGCTGCGATGTGCTTGAGAGCCCGCCCTTCGCGCAGCCCCTTCTGCGCCAGGCCGATGCGCCAGCGCTGCAGGTAGACGCCCGGCGTGCAGCCGACCACGTCGCGGAAGGTGTTGGCGAATACGGTGCGCGACATGCCGGCCTGCGCCGCCAGCTCCTCCAGCGGCCACTCGAGCTGGGGTGAGTCATGCAGGGCCACCAGTGCCCCGCGCAGCCGTGGGTGTGACAGGCCGGCCAGCATGCCTGACTCCACCTGGCCCTGCGACATCAGCTCGCGCAGCACCCAGATCATCAGCACCTCGAACAGCCGGTTCAGCATCAGCTGGCGGCCGCAGTGAGTGGCTTCGGCCTCGGCGAACAGCTGGCCCAGCACCGGCGCGCAGCTCGGCACCGCCGCCAGCGGCAGGCAGACCCAGGGCGGCAGCGCCGCGGCGATGGGGTGGCTGGCGCCGCCCTCGAAGGCCATGTGGGCACAGACGAACTGGGCGCCGCAGCTCGGGTCCGTCACGAAGCGATGCGCCAGCGGGCGCGGGTAGAGCAACAGGCTGGGTTCGTCGATGCGCAGCGGCTCTGGCGTGCGGTGGTGGACCGTCACGCCGCCCTCGCGGATCAGGTGCAACTGACCGCGCCCGGCCTGGGGCTCCAGGCTGTTGACGCCGCACAGCGGGCCGGTCTGAAAGGTCTCGGCCCGCACGGCGAAGTGCGTGAAGAGGGCGGCAAGTCGGTCGGCCATGGTCAGTACGAATTGCAAACTAAGACGTACCAAATGGTATTTCAAGTACGAGCTTCATCGGCAAAGTTCGTTCTGTCGCAAGACAAACAACCCCACCCCAAGACACCGACTTCCAGGAGCCCGCCATGACCCGCCAACCCAGCTTCAACCGCGCCGTTTTCCAGCTGCTGTTCGCCAGCGTCGCCCTCGTCGGCGCTTCGGCCAACGCCCAGTCCTATGTGACGGACCCCGAGTCGGGCACCAGCGTCAGCGTGGCGTCCACCGTCTCGCGGGCCGAGGTGCTGGCCGACCTGAAGGTCTACCAGGAGTCGGGCCTCGCCGCTGCCGAGCGCGCCGCGGCTGAGACCGGCCAGGACACGCCCGCCCTGCTGGCCGCACGCCAACGCTACGCCACCCTGCGCCAGGGCGACCGCTATGCCGCCCTGGTGGCCGAGTACGCCGCGCGCCGCGGCGAAGCCCACCGCCCCGCCTGATCGCCACGCCCCAACCCCATCACTTTCGAAAGCCCCCCATGAACGCCTTCACCCGCATCGCCCTCGCCGCCACCCTCGCCATCGGCGGTTTTGCTGCCCAGACCCAGGCCACGGCCGCCCCGACCAAGGCGGCCATCGCCAGCCCCTACGTGGCCGCCAACGACGGCACGCCCCTCTACGTCAAGGACTGGGGCCCGAAGACCGGCCCGGTCGTCGTCTTCAGCCATGGCTGGCCGCTGAACGCGGACAGCTGGGAGTCGCAGATGCAGTTCCTGGCCGAGAAGGGCTACCGCGTCATCGCCCATGACCGGCGCGGCCACGGTCGCTCGGGCCAGCCCTGGGCGGGCAACAACATGGACCAGTACGCCGACGACCTCGACGCCGTGCTGCGCGCGCTGGACGTCAAGCGCGCCACGCTGGTGGGCTTCTCCACCGGCGGCGGCGAAGTGGCCCGCTACATCGGCCGCCATGGCACGGCGCGCGTCGCCAAGGCCGTGCTGGTGAGCGCCGTCACGCCCATCATGGGCCAGAGCCCGACCCACCCCGAAGGCGTGCCCACCGCTGTATTCGACAGCCTGCGCAAGGCCTCGCTCGACAACCGCGCCCAGCTCTACAAGGACATCGCCGGCGGCCCCTTCTTCGGCTTCAACCGCCCCGGTGCCAAGCCTTCGGCCGGCCTGGTCGACAGCTTCTACGTGCAGGGCATGCAGGCCGGAGCCAAGGCCACCTACGACAGCATCGAGGCCTTCTTCCATTCCGACTTCCGCGCCGACCTGAAGAAGTTCGACATCCCGACGCTTGTCATCCACGGTGCCGACGACCAGATCGTGCCCATCGAGACCACCGGCCGCGCCACGGCCAAGCTGGTCAAGGGCGCCCGTCTGATCGAGTACGCCGACGGCCCGCACGGCATCACCGACACGCACAAGGACCGCCTCAACCAGGACCTGCTGGACTTCATCCGCCAGTAAGCCTCAGGGAGCCGGGCGGTGCCCGGCTCGTCCTAGTCTTTGGACGGCCCGGTCTCCGGCGCCAGCGGCTCGAATACAAAGCGCATGCCGCGCGTGTAGCTCTCGGCCTTGGTGCCGGCATGACGCTCGCCGTCGATGATGCGGTTCTGGAACACCAGGCCCGGGTGCTTCAGTTCCGGCAGCAGCGCCTGGTAGCGCTTGATGCCGGCCAGGAAGCCGGGCCACTCGTATTCCGCGCCGGTCACGTAGAGCCGCGCCTTGATGGGCTTGCCGGTGGCGGCATAGGCCTTGGCCTGGCCGATGATCCAGTCGTTGCCCATGACGACGGCCGGGCTGGCGGCGATATAGCCCTTGAAGAGATCGGGCTTGGCATACATCGCGTGCAGCGTGAACAGGCCGCCGAGCGAGCTGCCCGCCAGGTAGCGCTGGGCCGGGTCGGCGCGGTAGTCGCGCTCCATCAGCGGGAAGATGTCCTTTTCCAGCGCCGCGATGAACTTGTCGGCATTGCCGGTGCTGGAAGACAGCGGGTTCATGCGCACGGGCGACAGCTCCCAGCCGCGCAGCTCGCCGTAGTCGAGGTTGTCGCCGGCATAGCCCAGGCCCACCGTGATGAACTCCGGCACGACCTTGTCGTAGTTCAGGTTGTTGTACGAGGCGACGACGGTGGCGAAGTCCCAGTAGCCGTCGGTCACGTAGAGCACCGGATAACGGCGCTTCGGGTCCTTCGCAAACGACCCAGGCAGGTGGATGTGCAGCTGGTAGGTGCGGCCATCCGCGTTCTTGGGCAGGGCGCGCAGTTGCGTGTTGCCGACGGTGTGCAGCGGATAGGCAGGCGCCTGGGCGCTTGCCTGAAACGCGGTGAACAGGAAGGCGAGAGTCAGGACGATTCGCTTCATGGCGGGGGTGCACACGGATGATGGCAACGTTGTCAGTTTAGAGGGCGGCGACAATGCACCCCGTGAGCCTGCCCAACAAACTTTCCCTGTTCGTGTCCTGCGCCGGCGGCGTCGAACCCTTGCTCGAAGAAGAGCTGAAACGCTTCCTGCCACCCGGCGTGCGCAGCAAGGTGGAGCCCCTGCGCGGCGGCTGCGGCCTGGTCGGTGGCCTGGAAGACGCGATGCGCATCAACCTCGAAAGCCGGCTCGCGCAGCGCGTGCTGATCGAGCTGATCGAGGGGCCTTACCGCCACGAGGAAGACCTCTATGCGCTGGCCCGGCGCGTCGACTGGCGCGACTGGATCACACCGCGCGAGACCATCCGCGTCGACACCATCGCGCAGCGCTCGCCGCTGAAGAGCCTGAATTTCACGACGCTGCGCATCAAGGACGCCATCTGCGACCAGCTGCGCGAGCACACCGGCGAGCGACCCAGCGTGGACACGCACTCGCCCGACCTGCCGGTGCTGCTGCACGTCGGCCCCGAACGCGCGGCGATCTATGTCGACACCTCGGGCGAGCCGCTGTTCAAGCGCGGCTGGCGTGTCGACAAGGGCGATGCACCGCTGAAGGAGACCCTGGCCGCCGCGATGCTGGCCGCTGCCGGCTGGCGCGGTGAGAGCGCCCTGCACGACCCCTGCTGCGGCTCCGGCACCATCCCCATCGAGGCCGCGCTGATCGCCTGTGATTCAGCCCCCGGCCTGCTGCGCCGCTTTGCTTTCGAACGCCAGATCCCGTTCTCCACGCCCGCGCTGAAGGCCGCCTGGGGCGAGATGGCCCAGGCCGCCCGTGCCCGTGTCCATGCCCCCGCCGTGCCCATCTACGCCAGCGACGTGGCCTTCCGCATGGTCGACTTCGCGCGCCGCAATGCCGAGCGCGCCGGCGTGGCCCAGTACATCCAGTTCAACGGCGGCGACGCGCTGGAGCGGCCCGCGCCCCAGTTGCCCGAAGGCATGGCCGGCAGCATCATGATGAACCCGCCCTACGGCGAGCGCATCGAGGTGCGCGGCAAGGCGGCGATGACGCGTGACGCCGGTGGCAGCGAGGAGCGCGATGCCGGCGACGATTTCTTCCCGCGCCTGGCTGCGCACTGGAAGCGCCAGTACACCGAAAACCCCGCCGGCTGGACGGCCTGGATGCTGAGCCCCGACATGAAGCTGCCGAGCAAGATGCGGCTCAAGGAGTCTCGCCGCGTGCCGATGTGGAACGGCCCCATCGAATGCCGGCTGTTCCGCTTCGACTTGGTCAAGGGCTCGGCACGCAAGGTCACCGAAGGCGATGCGCCCGCGTGAGCTGATCGCTGCCGTGGCGCTGGCGCTGGCTGCGGCCGCCGCCCAGGCCGAGCCCTGCACCCTGGTGTTCGGCCAGGGGCGCAACCCGCCGTTGAAGGACGGGCCGGACTGGGATGATCTGAACCAGCGCTTCAACGCCGCCGTCACCAATACCCTGGACGTCGAGGGCCGGCGCGTCATCCCGATGACGGCGTCCGCCGTGCAGGCCGATCCCGCGGCCGCCGGTGTCGCGCTGCTCGAACAGGCCGACAACCTTCACTGCAACACGCTGATCGAAACCGCCCTCTTTGTGGATCAGAACGACACGCTGGTGCTGCGCTTGCGCGTCTACCCGCTGCTGCCTACGCTGGGCGACGGCGGCGTCATCAACGGCCTGCGCATTGGCGCGCCGCTGTTCGTGACCCAGCGCGACCTCGCCTTGGCAGCGCTGGTGCGCCTCAAGCCCGATCTCGTCGGCCAGCAGATGGCGGCCGAATACCTTCAGCACGACCGCCGTTGACATTGCCCCCTCGCCCAGTCTTGCGGCGCTGAGCGCGCGCAAACCTGGTCGGTCCCCCGAGGGGACGGCGATGCTCGCGGCATTGAGCCGCAAGCACATCGCCAGTCGGGCCGGCTCGGGAGCGGCCCAGCGCTCGGCCCGGAATACCCAGTCATCGCCGCGTGGCAAGGCCGGCAAGCGCCGCGGCGCATAACGCGATCGGCACCAGGCTGGCCCAGTTCATCCACTGCCAGCCGCCCGTCGTGACGAGGGCGCCAGAGGAGAACGAGGTCAGCGTCATCGTCGCGTAGACGCCGGTGTCCAGCAGCCCCTGCGCGCGCGTCTTCTCCTCGGGGCGGTAGGCCTGGGTGAACAGTGTCGTGCCGCCGATGTAGAGGAAGTTCCAGCCGATGCCGAGCAGCAGCAATGCGCCGAGGAAGTGGTCGCGGTCCTGGCCCGACAGCGCGAAGGCAACGCAGCCCAGGTTGAGCAGCACGCCCACCGACATGACGGGCAGCACCCCCACGCGCTTGATCAGGGGGCCGGTGAAGAAGCTCGGCACGAACATGCCCAGCACATGCCATTGCAGCACCATGCCGGCGTCAGCGAAGGGCAGGCCGCACTGGCCCATGGCGATGGGCGTGGCGGCCATCAGCAGGTTCATGACGCCGTAACCGAGCGCACTCGCGGCCAGCGCCACCATGAAGACCGGCTGGCGCAGCAACTCGGCGCTGCTGCGGCCGCCGGCACCGGGCGCGGGCTGGACGAGCGCGGGGAATTCGATCAGCGAGATCAGCACCAGCCCCGCCAGCGCAACGCCCATCAACAGCAGGTAGGCGCCGGCAAAGGGCGCCACCAGCAGATCCTTGCTCGCAGTGGCCAGCCAGGGCCCGAGGATGGCGCCCAGGCAGCCACCGCCCAACACCCAGGAGATCGCGGCCTCGCGCTTGGCCGGTGCGACGAGTTCGGTCGCCGCAAAGCGGTAGAGCGCCGCGTTGGCCGTGTAGTAGCCAGCGATCAGCGTCGCAATGACGACGCCCCAGAAGCTCTGGTGCAGCACGCTCCACAGCGACATCGCGCAGCTGGCGAGGGCGACGAGCAGGCCGATCTGGAAACCGCGTCGGCGCCCGAAGCGCAGCTGGTGGCGCCCCACCATGCGCGCCATCAACGCGCCGCCGGTCACATAGGCGCAGATCGGCAGCGTCGCCATCCATGGCCGCGGCGCCAGCGCCAGCCCCACGAGGCCGTTGATGGCCATGAAGCAGATGTTGTTGGTGAGGAAGAGGCCCTGGGCGAGGACCAGCAGCGCCAGTTTCCTGTTCACGTCAAGGCGAGCCAGGACAGCACCGCCAGCGGGGCGGTGTCCGCGCGCAACACGCGCGGGCCCAGCGTGACGGCCGCAAAGCCACGGGCGCGAGCGGCGTCCTCTTCGGTGTCGCTCAAGCCGCCCTCGGGGCCGCTGAGGAAAAGGGCCCGCTTCTGCGGGAAGGCCGCGACCGGCTCGGCTGCGCGCGGGCTCAGCAAGCCTCGCCATTCGTCGTCGCGATCCGGCAGAGCCGCGAGCCAGGTGGCCAGCGTCTGCACGGGCTCGATGCGAGTCGGCACCGTGCGCCCGCTCTGCTCGGCGGCCGCAACGGCCACGCCCTGCCAGTGGGCGCGTTTCTTGTCGGCCCGCTCGCCATTCAGGCGCAGCACCGAACGCTCGCTCATCAACGGCTGGATGGCCGCGGCGCCGAGCTCGGTGGCTTTCTCGACCAGGAAGTCCATGCGGTCATTGGCCGGCATGACGACGGCCAGCGTCACCGCACGGGCCAGCTCGCGCTGCGGCCGCTCGGCCGTGAGGAGGCGAACCCGTACCTCGCTGCGGCCCATGGCGGTCACTTCGGCCTGCCATTCAGGGCCGCTGCCGTCGAAGAGGGTCAGCGCGTCGCCGGGCTGCAGACGCAGCACCTGCACATGGCGGGCGGCACCGGGAGGCAGGGCGATGTCGCCGTCGGTCACGGCAAGCGGGGTATCGACGAAGAAGCGGGGCAAGGCGGATGGCGGGGCGTGACGAGCCCGCCAGTATCAGCGCAGGCCGAGGGCGTCGCGCACGGCCGCCGCGGCGGCCTCGCCCTTGGCCTTCTGCACGCGCTCGACGAGCTGCAGGGCGAGGGCTTGCAGCGCAGACAGGCTGTCGGCACGCTCGACCTCGAGCGCGAAGGCATAGCCCTTGAAGGGGCCGAGCAGCTTGGTCGCCTCACCGCTCAGATAGGTGTACAGGGCCGCGCGGTCGAGCAGCGGCGAGCCGCCGGCCGGCATCGAGGGCGCAGGGGCGGCCGCAGATGCAGCGGGTGCGGGGCTGGCCGCCACCGGCGCCGCTGGTGACGGGGCGGCAGCGCGTGGCTGGCCGCCTGCACCTTGGGGTGCAATCAAGCCATGCTGGCTCAGCATCTCGAGGTCGGCCTCGCTCGCGCCAGCGACGAGGCGCAGCCAATCACTGGCCGCTTTGCTCGCGTCCAGTACGAGCAGCAGGTTGCGCGCGGTGCGAGACAGCGGCAGGGTCCGCGCACGGATCTCGGCGCGGCCGGCATCGGTTTTGGAATACAACAGGTCGAGCACGTTATCGGGCCTCGCCCACGATCGGCGTCACCGCTCGCAAGCCATGGGAAAGCATCAGCTCTTGTCCCGCAATTCCCTGCGCAGGATCTTGCCCACGGGCGTCTTGGGCAGTTCGGTGCGGAACTCAACAATCTTCGGGCGTTTGTAGCCGGTCAGGTTGGCTTCGCAATACGCACGAACGTCAGCTTCGGTGACATTCGGGTCTTTCTTCACGATGACGACCTTCACCGCCTCGCCGGCCTTGGCGTCTGGCACGCCGACAGCGGCGCATTCAAGCACGCCGGGCATCTGCGTGATGACGTCCTCCACCTCGTTCGGATACACATTGAAGCCGCTGACCAGGATCATGTCCTTCTTGCGGTCCACGATCTTGAAATAACCCCGTTCATCGACGGTGCCGATGTCGCCGGTGCGGAAATAGCCGTCGGCCGTCATGACCTTGGCGGTTTCATCCGGGCGCTGCCAGTAGCCGGCCATGACCTGCGGGCCGCGGATGGCGATCTCGCCGGGCTGGCCCATCGGCACCTCGTTGCCGTCGTCGTCCAGCAGTTGCAGCTCGGTCAGCGGCATTGGCAGGCCGATGGTGCCGCTGTAGGCGGTGCTGTCGGTCGGGTTGCAGGTGGCCGACGGCGAGGTTTCGGACAGGCCATAGCCCTCGACGATGGGGCAGCCGGTCTTCTCCAGCCACAGCTTGGCGGTGGCCTGCTGCACGGCCATGCCGCCGCCCACCGAGATGACGAGACGGCTCCAGTCCACCGTGCTGAACTCGGGGTGGTTGGCCATGGCCATGAAGAGGGTGTTGACGGCCGGGAAGCTGTGGAAGCGGTGTTGGGACAGCTCCTTGAACACGGCCGGCAAGTCACGCGGATTCGGGATCAACACGTTGGCGCCGCCCATGTGCATGGACAGCATCATGTTCGTGTTGAAACCGAAGATGTGATAGATCGGCAACGCGCAGATGGTGACGACCTGCTCGCCCTTGGGGACCTTCTTCAGCGCCGGCTGGTACCAGGCTTCGCTTTGCAGGATGTTGGCGACCAGGTTGCGGTGCAGCAGCACGGCGCCCTTGGACACGCCGGTGGTGCCGCCGGTGTACTGCAGCACGGCGATGTCGTCCGCGCCCAGCTTGGGCGCCTTGTAGGTCAGGCTGCGGCCCTTGGCGACGGCGTCGTTGAAGCGCACGGCACCGGGCAGGTCGAAGGCCGGCACCATCTTCTTCACCTTGCGCACGACGTAGTTGACGATCATGCCCTTGGCAAAGCCCAGCATGTCGCCCATGGCCGCCAGGATGACGTGCTTGGTCGGCACGTTCTTGATGACCTGCTGCAGCACCGAGGCGAAGTTCTCGATGATGACGATGGCCTTGGCGCCCGAGTCCTTGAGCTGGTGCTCCAGCTCGCGCGGCGTGTACAGCGGGTTGACGTTGACGACCACATAACCCGCCCGCAGCACGGCAGCCACGGCCACCGGGTACTGGAACAGGTTGGGCATCATCAGCGCGACGCGGTCGCCCTTCTCCAGGCCCAGGCTCTGCAGATAGGCGGCCAGCGCGCGCGAGGCCTCGTCCACCTGCGCGAAGCTCAGGCTCTTGCCCATCATCAGATAGGCGGGCTGGGCGGCATTCTTCTTGAACGAGGTGTCCAGCAGGTCGACCAGGCTGGGATAGAGCGACACATTGACGTCGCGCGGCACGGCGGCCGGGTATTGCTTCAGCCAGATCGGCTCCATGCCTTGTCTCCTTCTTTTGTTGCGGCGATTCTGACCGATAGCTGACAGCGGACGGCTCAGGGGATTCGATAGCGCTCTCTGGGGCGCCTTCTGCTCGGGCTATTCGACGGCCTTCAGCATGTCCTCGACCACCTTCTTCGCGTCGCCGAAGACCATCATGGTCTTGTCCATGTAGAAGAGCTCGTTGTCCAGGCCCGCATAGCCCGCCGCCATCGAGCGCTTGTTGACGATGATGGTCTTGGCCTTGTAGGCCTCGAGGATGGGCATGCCGTAGATGGCGCTGCCCTTCACATGGGCGGCCGGGTTCACGACGTCGTTGGCGCCCAGGATGATGGCCACGTCGACCTGGCCGAACTCGCCGTTGATGTCTTCCATTTCGAAGACCTGGTCGTAGGGCACCTCGGCCTCGGCCAACAGCACGTTCATGTGGCCGGGCATGCGGCCCGCCACCGGGTGGATGGCGTACTTGACGGTGATGCCTTTCTCGGTGAGCTTGGCGGCCAACTCCTTCACGGCATGCTGGGCGCGCGCCACGGCCAGGCCGTAGCCCGGCACGATGACGACGCTCTCGGCATTGCCGAGCACGAAGGCCGCGTCGTCGGCGCTGCCGCTCTTGACCGGGCGTGCCTTGCCATCACCCACCGCGGCCGTGCCGGCCTCGCCGCCGAAGCCGCCCAGGATCACGTTGAAGAATGAGCGGTTCATCGCCTTGCACATGATGTAGCTCAGGATCGCGCCCGAACTGCCCACCAGCGAACCGGCAATGATCAGCATCGCGTTGTTCAGGCTGAAGCCGATGCCCGCCGCCGCCCAGCCGGAGTAGCTGTTCAGCATGGACACGACGACCGGCATGTCCGCCCCGCCGATCGGGATGATCAGCAGCACGCCCAGCAGGAAGCCCAGCGCCACGATCAGACCGAAGTCGATGGGCGACTGCGAATGCCAGAAGCCGAACACGAAGAAGGCCGACGCCAGGCCCAGCACCGCGTTCAGCGCATGCTGGCCTTTGAACGTGACCGGCGCGCCCTGGAAGAGGCGGAACTTGCTGCCGCCCGACAGCTTGCCCCAGGCGATGACGGAGCCCGTGAAGGTGATGGCGCCGATGAAGGCGCCCAGGGCCAGTTCGATGCGATTGCCGCCCGGGATGGGCGCCAGCGTGCGCGGGGCCACGCCATCCTCCGGCGGGATGGCGGCCAGGGCCGCATCCATGGCCGGCGTGATGCCGAAGGCCGCAGGCTCTGCGACCGCCGCCACCGCGATGGCCACGGCCGCCAGGCCGATCATGCTGTGAAAGAAGGCGACCAGCTCGGGCATCTTGGTCATTTCGACCGTCTTGGCCCGCCAGGCGCCGTAGCCGCCACCGACGACCAGGCCCAGCAGCACCCACGCCAGGCCCAGACCCGAGCCGGCCAGCTTGACGATGAGGGCCGCCGTCGTGAGCACGGCGATGGCCATGCCGACCATGCCGAAGAGATTGCCGCGGATGGACGTCGTCGGGTGCGACAGGCCCTTGAGCGCCTGGATGAAGCAGACGCTGGCGATCAGGTAGAGCAACGTGACGAGATTGAGGCTCATTGCTTGGCCTCCACGTTGGTCTTCTTTTCCTTCTTCTTGAACATCTCCAGCATCCTGCGCGTGACGAGGAAGCCGCCAAAGATGTTGACCGCGGCCAGCGCCACGGCCAGCACGCCCATGCCCTTGGCAAACGGCGTCTCGGTCAGCGCCGCGGCCATCATGGCGCCGACGATGACGATGGCCGAGATCGCGTTGGTGACGGCCATCAGCGGCGTGTGCAGCGCGGGCGTCACCGTCCAGACGACGTGGTAGCCCACGTAGATGGCCAGCACGAAGATGATCAGGTTGATGATGGTGTGGTCAACGATTTCCATGGTCATGCCCTCGTGACTTGGCCGTCTTGCGTGACGCGGCAGGCCGCGACGATGTCGTCATCCAAAGGCACGTTGAAGGTGCCTTCCTTGGTGATGACGAGCTTCAGGAAGTCCAGCACGTTGCGCGCGTACAGCGCCGACGCGTCGGCCGCCACAAGGGCCGGCAGATTGGTCTCGCCGACGATGACGACGCCGTACTTGGTGACCGTCTTGCCAGCTTCCGTCAGCGGGCAGTTGCCGCCCGCGGGTGCGGCGATGTCAACGATGACCGAGCCGGGCTTCATGGCCTTGACCATGTCCTCGGTGACCAGCACCGGCGCCGCGCGGCCGGGGATCAGCGCCGTCGTGACGACGATGTCGGCCGCTGCCACGCGCTTGGCGACCTCGGCCTTCTGCCGGTCCAGCCAGCTCTGCGGCATGGGCCGTGCGTAGCCGCCCACACCCTCGGCCGCTTCCTTCTCTTCGGCCGTCTCGTAGGGCACGTCGATGAATTTGCCGCCCAGCGACTCGACCTGCTCCTTCACCGAAGGCCGCACATCGCTGGCCTCGATGACGGCGCCCAGCCGCTTGGCCGTCGCAATCGCCTGCAGGCCCGCGACACCGACGCCGAGGATGACGACGCGCGCCGCCTTCACGGTGCCGGCCGCCGTCATCAGCATCGGGAAGAAGCGCTGGTAGCGGTCCGCCGCGATCATGACGGCCTTGTAGCCGGCGATGTTGGCCTGGGACGAGAGCACGTCCATGCTCTGAGCGCGCGTCGTGCGCGGTGCGGCTTCCAGCGCAAAGCTGGTCAGGCCCGCACCGGCCATGGCCGTGAGGCCGTCGCGGTCGAATGGGTTGAGCATGCCAACCAGGGCCGTGCCGGGTTTCATCAGCGGCAGTTCGTCGGCGCCGGGAGCGCGCACCTTCAGCACCAGTTCGCTGCCAAGGGCCGCGGCCTGGTCGACGATCTCGCAGCCCACGGCTTCGTAGGCTGCATCTGTGACGCTGGCCGCGACGCCAGCGCCTGATTCGATGCGCAGTGTGTGGCCGGCGGCCTTCAACTTCTTGGCCGTCTCTGGCGTCACAGCCACACGGGTCTCTCCGGCCGCGCGTTCGCGCGGTACGCCGATCTGCATGGGTTCTCCTCCGGGGAACGGGGTCGCGGCAGCTTACACAATGCTTGCGCCACCCCAGTGCGGGATTTCGATTGGAGGTTTCATGACTGCCACAGACCGGTTTCGTCCCAGCGTCACTGTCGCCGCGGTGATTGCCCGCGCCGGGCGCTATCTGCTGGTTGAGGAAGAGACGCCCGAGGGTTTGATGCTGAACAACCCGGCAGGCCATCTGGAGCTGGGCGAAAGCGCCATCGAGGCCGTCGTGCGCGAGGCGCTGGAGGAAACGATGCGCGCCTTCGTGCCCGAGTCATTTCTGGGCGTCTACATGGCCCGATTCGTGCGGCCGGCGCGATTAGAGGATGTCACCTATGTGCGGCTGGCCTTCAGCGGCTCGGTCGGCGAGGAGATCGCCGGGCGCGCGCTGGACGAGGGCATACGCCGCACGCTGTGGATGAGCGAGGCCGAGCTGGCCGCCTGCGAGGACCGGCACCGCAGCCCGCTGGTGCTGCAGTGCGTGCGCGACCATGCGGCCGGGCGGCGGCTGCCGCTGCAGACAGTGTTCAACCATGTGTCGCTGCAAGCGCCGCTGCTGAAGGGCTGAGAATCCCGCGCCATGACGACCCCCGACTTCATCGAGCTCTACGACCAGGCGCTCAGTCCCGACGCCTGCCGCGCGCTCGTCGAGCGCTTCAAGGCCAGCACCCGCGTCCAGCGGGGCGAGACCGGCAGCGGCGTCGATGTCAGCATGAAGGACAGCTGGGACATCGCCATCAGCCGCCACCCCGAGTGGGCCGATGCCTGCGCCCAGCTCAACGACGCCGTCATCCAGGGCTTCAAGCACTATCTGCGCCGCTATGCCCATCTGGCGCTGGCACCGTTGAAGCTGCAGATGCAACGGCCCGATGGCAGCCAAGCCATGCTGGATGCCGACGGCGCCGCTGCGCTGAGCGACGAGCTGCTGATGGGCCTGATCGCCAAGGTCTTCCGCCCCGGCGCCATCAATCTGCAGCGCTACCAGGCCGACCAGGGCGGCTACCCCTACTGGCACTGCGAGCAATACCCCAGGCTTGACCAGGGCGAGGCGCTGCACCGCGCGGTGCTGTGGACGATCTACCTGAACGACGACTTCGCCGAGGGCGAGACGGAATTCCTCTACCAGGGCCGCAAGATCGTGCCGCGCACCGGCAGCCTGCTGATCGCGCCGGGCGGCTTCACGCACACCCATCGTGGCAACCGGCCCAAGGGCGGGGACAAGTACATCGCCACAAGCTGGGTGCTCTACCAGCGCGCTGAAAGCCTGTTTGCCCAAGGCTGAAGGAGCCTTTGGGACAATCGCCCCATGAGTTCCGCAGAAAAGAAACACCGAGCTAAACATCGAGTGGTGGTCGGCCTGTCCGGCGGCGTGGACTCGGCCGTGACCGCCCACCTGCTGAAACAGCAAGGCCATGAGGTCATCGGCATCTTCATGAAGAACTGGGAAGACGATGACGATGACGAGTACTGCTCGACACGCCAGGACTTCCTGGACGCCGCTTCGGTGGCCGACGTGCTGGGCATCGAGATCGAGCACGTCAACTTCGCCGCCGAGTACAAGGACCGCGTTTTCGAGAGCTTCCTGCGCGAGTACCAGGCCGGCCGCACGCCCAACCCGGATGTACTGTGCAATGCCGAGATCAAGTTCAAGGCGTTTCTGGACCACGCGATGCGGCTTGGTGCCGAAAAGATCGCGACCGGGCATTACGCCCGCGTTCGAGAAGTGGATGGCGAGTTCCAGCTCCTCAAGGGCCTGGATCCGCTGAAGGACCAGAGCTATTTCCTGCACCGCCTGTCGCAGGCGCAGCTCAGCAAGACGATGTTCCCGGTCGGCGACCTGCCCAAGACCGAGGTGCGCCGCATTGCTGCCGAGATCGCATTGCCCAATGCGAAGAAGAAGGACTCGACCGGCATCTGCTTCATCGGCGAGCGGCCCTTCCGCGAGTTCCTGAACAAATACCTGTCGCACCAGCCCGGGCCCATCAAGGACGAGCGCGGCCGCAAGCTGGGCGAGCACGTGGGCCTGAGCTTCTACACGCTGGGCCAGCGCCAGGGCCTGGGCATCGGCGGCGTGAAGGAAAAAGGGACGCCGCGCGGCGGTGGCGAGCACGAGCCCTGGTTCGTGGCGGCCAAGGACATTCCGAGCAACACGCTTGTCGTCGTGCAAGGCCACGGCCACCCGCTGCTGCAAAGCCCGGCCCTGGTCGCTGATGACCTGAGCTGGGTCGCAGGGCGCGCGCCGTCCACCGGCGAAGCGGCGGCCAAGACGCGCTACCGCCAGGCCGACGCGCCCTGTAGCGTGGGCTTCGACGCGAGCGGCCACCTGATGCTGCGCTTCCCCGACCCGCAATGGGCCGTCACGCCCGGACAGAGCGCCGTGGTTTACGACGGCGACGTGTGCCTGGGCGGCGGCGTCATCTCGGCCGCCCTCCCGGAATGACGAAGTTCGACCGCCTGCTCGCCCGCCTGGCCGAGCCGGGCGTCGTGCTGCGCCTGGCGGCGCTGGTGGTCTGCGCGATGGAGCTGGTCAGCGCCGGCTCAGCCCTGCTGGGCGCGCGCACCGAGCCCTATGACGGCCTGGTCGCCTGGCTCTGGCGCCAGCTCGGTGGCGATGTCAACGACCGCAGCCTCGTCGTCATCTGCGTGCTGCTGCTGGTGGCCTTCGTCGCCCTGATCTTCCGGCTGGCTCGCCAGGGCCAAACGGCGCTGCCGGTGAACCAGCGCCTGGCCTGGTTGCTGCTTGTCGACCTGCTGGCCTTCGGCGTGACGCCGGGCCTGCCCTTCCTCGTCACGGCGCTGGGCGCCGTCGTGCTGCCGGCGCGGCTGGCGCTGGGTTTTGCGACCGCTCAGGTGGTGCTGAACACCGGCATCTACGTGTACGCATCGACGACGGCTTGGCTGGACCAATTCGGCATGCTGTTCGCCATGCTGGCCCTGCACGGCCTGGCCTTTGGTCTCGGGCGCATGGCCGCGGCCGAGGGCGAGAAGCGCCGTTGGTTGCAGGCCGTGCTGGCAGAGCAGATGTCGGGCGAGCACCTGCTGGCCGAACAGATGCGCTACAACGAGCGCATGCAGATTGCCCGCGAGCTGCACGACCTGATGGGCCACCACCTGACGGCACTCAACCTGCAGTTGCAGCTCGGTGGCGCCTTGCTGGCGCGCGAAGACACCTCGGGCGCGGGCCAGGCGATGGGGCGCGCCGAGGGTGTGGCCGCGCAGTTGCTGGCGGACGTTCGCGAAGCCGTGTCGCAGCAGCGCAGCTCGCAGCGCATCGACCTGTCCGCCGCGCTGCAGGCCCTCGCCGAGGGCATTGCCAGCATGCGCATCGAGCTGACGCTGGACGACGCCGCCCGCGATCTCGGTCCGCGGGCAGCCCACGCGCTGCTGCGCTGCGTACAGGAAGGCGTGACCAACAGCGTGCGCCACGCCGGCGCACGTCGCGTGCAGGTGGAGCTGCGCGGGCTAGGGGAAGGACGGGATGAGGTCACCGTCAGCATCGACGATGATGGGCGAGGCGCGCCGAACTGGCACGAGGGCCGCGCCGAGGGCTTTGGCAATGGCCTCTCGGGCATGGCCGAGCGCATGACCGAGCTGGGTGGGCAGATGTGCGTGACGCGCACCAGCCCGGGATTTCGAATCGAGTTGAGATGTCCACGATGGGTGTGATCAAGATCCTGCTGGTCGAGGACCAGCAACTGGTGCGTGAAGGCCTCAAGGGGCTGCTCGCGCTGCACGACGAGCTCAAGGTCGTCGGCGAGGCCAGCGATGGCGCCGAAGCGCTCGAGTGGCTGTCCGCCGCCCCCGCCGACGACATGCCCGATGTCATCCTGTCCGACATGCGCATGCCGCGCCTGGACGGCATCGGCCTGATCCGCGCGCTGGCCGCGCGGGCCCTGCGCCTGCCGACCGTCCTGCTGACCACTTTCGACGACACCGCCGCCTTCGACGAGGCCGTGCGCGCCGGCGCCCGCGGCTTCCTGCTCAAGGCCATCAGCCCCGAGACGCTGGCCCAGGCCCTGCGCGACGTGCACGGCGGCGGCACCGCGCTGCGGCCGTCTCTCACCACACGCATGGAAGCCAAGGGTGGCGAGCGCGCCTTCACCGCGGCCGATCATCCCGATCCGCTTTCACCGAAGGAGCTGCAGGTGCTGCGCCTGGTGGCCAGCGGCCGCAGCAACACGGAGATCGCCGGCCTGCTTGGTAACAGCGAAGGCGTCATCAAGAACCACTGCTCGGCCATCTTCTCCAAGATGGGCGTGAGGGACCGCACACAGGCGGTGCTGCGCGCTATCGATCTGGGCTGGATTTAGGTCGCGTGGCGGGTGCTGCGAGATGCAGCACCCAGTAGCGCTGCAGCCGCCCCGGCCCTGTCACGCAGGCCAGGCCGAACTCCTGGAAGTCAACCGCCATCAGGTTCTCGCAATGCGCCGGGCTGGCCAGCCATTGCGCCATGGCCTCGTCCAGGGTTTCCGGCCCGCCAGCCAGGTTCTCGCCGGCCGAGCGCATCAGATAGCCCGCCTCGCGCAGCCGCGTGCGCAGTGAGGTGCCTGCGGCGCCGACATGGTCGATGCGGTCGCGGGCGGCCAGTTCCTTGGCGTAGCGGCGGGCTGATTCCGCCAGCACGGGGCTGGCGCGCAGGGCTGCCACGGCGGGCCAGAGGCGCTCGCCGCAGGCCTGAGGCTGGGCGCGCAAGGCGTTCAGCACGGCCTGGACTGCAGCGGCGTCGGGCTGGCAGCTCTGCTGGGCCACGGCGGGCGCCAGGGCAGTCAGGCCCAGCAACAGAGGCAACAAGGCTCGCATGGCCGAATCCTAGTTGTTGCCAAGCGCCGACGCGAAGCCCACCATGGGGGCATGAAACCCCACCGACTGCTCGCCCCCCTGCTCGCCTGGGCCGCCCTCGCCAGCTGCGCCCAGACGCCGCCCCCAGCCCCGACCACGCCGGCCGCTTCAGCCGCGGCCGAAACCGAGTCCGTCCGGCTCGGCCGCGAGCTGCGCACGTTGATCGGCCCTGCGGCCTGCAAGGCAGACGCGCAGTGCCGCACCATCGCCGTCGGCGCCAAGGCCTGCGGAGGGCCGGCCGGCTATCTGGCCTGGTCCAGCGAAAGCACGGACGCTCAACGTCTCGCCGAACTCGCCGCTCGCCAGGCCCAGGCCCACAAGCGCGAGACCGACGCCAGCGGCATGCTCTCCAACTGCGCGATGGTGGCCGACCCCGGTGCGGCCTGCGTGGCCGGGCGCTGCCAGCTGGCCACGCCCGCCAGCGCACGCTGAAAGTCGCACCCGCATAGAAAAAGCCGCAGGCCTTGCGGCCTGCGGCTTCGGGAGTGGCTGTAAAGCCTGCTGCTTACTGAGCGACGCCGTCGGCCAGCTTGGCCGCCACGGTGTTGGGCTCGTTGAGCACCGGCACAACGCCGTCGGTCGACACACGCACCACGGTCGTCGTCTGGGCCACACCACCTGCATCGAGCAGCTGGAAGGCGCCGACATAGCGCTTGCCCGTTGCCAGGCCCGACCAGGTCAGGCCGACGGTGGCCGTGCTGCCGGCATAGACCTGCGAAGGCATGGCCATCCTCAGGCCAGCGCCGTCACCGGCCTTGACGATCCAGCTCGACAGCGTATGGGTCATGGCAGCACTGCCGCCGTAAGCCACCACGCAGACCTTGTAGGTGCCTGCGGCAGGTGCGAGCACCTGCACCGTCTCGTTGGAACCGTCATTGCCCGAGTACGCCGAGGTGGTGTTGTTCGGGTAGAGCAGCATCATGTCGTTGTCGTCGCCGGCGGCACCGACATCAACATCGCGCAGACCGAAGCGCGCCACCAGGGTGTTGGCCGGAACGCTGAAGCTGTAGACCTTGACGTTGGCGGTGTCGGCACCGGCCTGGCAGATGGCCTTGAGCTGGGCGCTGCTGGTGGCCTTCTGAGCCAGGGTGGCCGGCGCGGACAGCGTCACTTCCTTCATACCGCCTGCCGACGAGCCCATGCGGCCAGCGAAGCCGGTGCGGACCGTGAACAGCTTGGTGCCGGAAACCGTGGTGCCGGTGAACTCGGCCGGAGCCGAGATCGCCTTGCCCACCTTGGCCTGGATGGGCGAACGCACGGTGTGCGTGCCGTCGTTCCACACCAACTGGCCGTAGTTCCACACGCCTTCGGTGGCGGTCGTCGTGGTCAGCTTGACCGTGAAGGCGGCCGAAGCGCCCGGGGCCAGGGTCAGCGAGGACGGCGTCACGACGGTCGTGAAGCCCGGCACGCTGGCGGTGGCGTTGTAGGTGGCACTGCTGCTACCCACATTGGTAACCGTGCGCGGGAAGGTGACGGAGCCGATGACGGTACCGGCCGTCATCGTCGCCAGGTTCAGGTCGGACGTCTCGGCGAGCGTGCCGATGTTCGTGCAGTCGCTGGCCGGCACCACCGCAGCCTTGTTCACCTTGCACTGGTACTTGACCCAGTCGTTCTTGCCCGAGTTGTAGACCAGGCCGGGGTCGGTGGCGCTATTTGCCTGCACGTGGCCCGAGCCTTGCGACCAGGGCAGCAGGCCGTTGGACAGGCCGGCCAGACCGTCGTTGAGCGTTGAGTAGGCCGTGGTCATCAGCGCCGACTTGATGGCGCCGGGGCCCCAGGTCGGGTGAGCCTGCTTGAGAAGCAAGGCCAGGCCAGCCACGTGCGGGCTGGACATGGACGTGCCCTGGTAGGACGCCCATGCCGGTCCGGGTACCAGCGTGCCGGCGGCGACGGCGTCGCGGTCACCCTGGCTCAGGGCCGGGGTGACCTGGGCGATGACGTCCACGCCCGGTGCCGTCACATCGGGCTTGAGGACGTTGCTGTCACCGGCGTTCGGGCCACGCGACGAGAAGTTGGCCATGATCGGCGCCGGGGCTGTGCCGATGTAGAACTTGCTGATGCTGGCGGTCGCGCCGGCCGTCTGGGCATAGGTCTTGATCGCAGCGCCGTCGGCGGTCGTGACGTGCACGGTCGGCACCGAATGGGCCTCGGCCACCAGGCCAGCGCCGTTGTCCTGCATGATCATGCCGACGCCACCGGCGTTCAGCACGGCCAGGCTCTTGTCGACACGGGCATTGGTGCCGCGCGTGCAGACCACGATCTTGCCGGCCACCTTGGCGGGGTCCAGCTCGAGCGGGTTGCTGAAGCACAGGTTCAGGTTGGCACTGGCACCGGCAACGCCCGCATCCTCGGCGCGGATGATGAGCTGGTTGTTCACTTCTGCCAGGCTGTTCAGCGAGGCGCCGGTGTACTTGGCGGCATTGCCCAGCGTGGCGTCGCCGTTGAAGGCGCGGTCATGCGTGGATGCGGCCACCGTCGTCAGCCACGGGCTGATGTGGGCGACAGCCTGGCCGGGGCCGCTGTTGCCTGCCGAAGCAGCGACGAAGACGCCGGCGATCGAGGCGCGGTAGAAGGCTTGCTCGACGGGGTCGTTGACCGAGGTCTGCGAGCCGCTGATGGAGAAGTTGATGACGTTGACGCCATCCGCCACGGCCTTGTCGATGGCGGCCACCGAGTCGGTGGTGAAGCAGCTGTTGGTGCTGCCGGTGCCGTCGGTGGCGGCCACGTCCACATAGGTGTAGCAGACCTTGTAGGAAGCCACGCGAGCGCGCGGCGCCATGCCCGAGGCCTGACCCAGGGCGATGCCGTTGACGATGGCCGTGACATTGGAGTTGCCCGCCGCCGTGGAGGCGGTGTGGTCACCGTGGCCACCGTGGCCGGTCGCACCGCCCAGGTCATCGCGGCCCGAGGCGAACGACGTCCAGTGCGGGGTCCGGCCGGAGGCGACGAAGCCCGCGTTGAAGTGCTGGAGGCCGATCAGCTTGTTGTTGCAATGCTTGGCGGGGTCGATGCCCTCGCCAGCCACGCAGCCACCGGTATAGGTGGCGGGCTTGGGGCCATAGACCAGGGTGTCGGCCGGGTTGTTGCTCGGCACGCCATTGGCATCGACACGGTCGAAGAAGGCGGGGTTCTCGGGCCAGATGCCCAGGTCGACGACGCCGATCACCAGGTTCTCGCCCTTGATGGCAGAGCCGCCGGCGGTCTGCGACCACAGGCCGCCCGGGGCGGTCAGGCCCAGGAACTTGCTGGTGGAGATGGTGTCGAGCTTGCGGGCTTCGTCCTGCCACAGGCCGACGACCTGGCTGTTGGTGCTCAGCGAGCGGGCTTCGTCATCCGTCAGGCTGGCGGCAAAACCGTTGAACACGGTCTTGTAGGTCGCCAGGACGGGCGCATTGCCGACCAAGGAGATCACATTGCTTTGCTGCTGGCTCAGATAGCTGATGTAGGCCTGCACGGCAGCGCTGCCGTACTTGAAGGTTTCACCGGCTGCCGGTTGGGTGGCGGCCAGGCCTGACACCGTGCCCTGGTAGGAGGCAGCGGGTTCGTCCTTGAGCTGGACGATGTAGGTCTTGCGATCCTGCGCAAAGGAGCTTGTGGCCAAACCTGAGAGCAGAACCAGCGTCGCCAGTGCGGCGGGCTTGAGTTTCATCTTCATCAAAGAGTCCTTTCGATGCAAACGGCGGATCAGACAGCGCGACGGCGGCTGGCCCGGAAGGCGGCAAGGCCGGCGACGCTCAGCAGAGCGAGGCTGGCGGGCTCGGGCACGTGCTCGATGACGACGTCATCCAGCGCGAACTGGGCTCGGTCGGTGCCAAAGGCCGTGCAGCTGCCGGTGGTGCCCGGCGTGGGGCAGGCGAAGCCGAAGGCGTAGACATAGTCCCACTCGGTGTTGCCGAAGGCGCCGGTGCTGTAGGTTCCGAAGTTCAGGTTGCCCGCCGCGTCCAGGCCGGTCAGCGCGAAGGTGGCGGTGGTCGACACGCCATTGCGCACACCTTGCAGGCGTACGAAGCCGGGGGTCGCGGCGATGGGGTCGCCATTGCCGATGAAGCTTGCCTTGAAGCTCTTGATCGAGAAGCGGAAGCCGTCGTTGGCGCCGAACAGCAGCACGGCGTCATCCAGCAGGCCGATGTAGGTGCTGGCGTTGTTCACGGGGCACTGCGCACCAAAGCAATCCGCACCTGCGGCCATCACGCCAACGAGATCTGCCGGCTGCGCAAGGGCGCTGTTGGAGAACGGGTCGAAGAACATCGTGTGGCCGGCAATACCCGGCTGATAGAACTCGTCGCCATTGCCCAGCAGCGGCAAACCCGGGTACGACAGGAAGGGCGAGCCGTCGATCGGCGTCTCGAAATCGATGGTCGAGCGCAGCACGCCCGCCTGGGCGCCCATCGACGCCGTGAATGCGGCCGCGGCCAGCGCGACCAAGGTCAATACCTTCTTCATTTAACTACCCACTTTCTTTGATCAGATGAATCTACCGAGCAGGCGGGGCAGCGCCGAAGGCACCGCGGCATCGTCGACGGCGTGGGCCGTGTTGATGTCCTGCCAATGGACAAAGCGTCCATTTAGGCGGCCGATTCTGTGCGAGCAGGATTTCACGGCCATCCCCAGTTGCCCGGCATCCAAGCAAGGGGGGAACGGGTATTCACCGAGTCAGCAGACTTGACTAACCCGTATGAAATTTCATAGGACAAATCACCTTGACGCGCCACTGGCCGCTGAGGCAGCCGAAGCGGGGTCGGCGGGCAGTTGCAGGTTGGCCACGGTGCGTGGCGAGAAGAGCAGGTCGCGCGCAATCCGGACCGGCAAGCCGTCCGGGCCAACCTCGCGCAGCAACGCATGCTCAGAGCGGCTGCGCACGGCACTGAACGCGCCGGGCTGGCCGGGTTCGGCCACCAGCTCCCAGTCCGCCTTGCCGGTGAAGGGGTCCTCATAGGCGCGGCGCAGATGGCGCCGCGGCTTCGGTACGCGGTTGTCGATGAGCAGGTCGTCCAGGCTGCGCGGGTATTGCTGCGGCGGGTTGGGCGTGGCCGCCGCATAGGCCACGATGGCGCGCGCGATCTCGCCGCCGCGGAACAGCAACTCCCGCTCGCGCTCGCGCTGGGCCGCCGTGCTCCAGGCCTGGCCCAGGGCCGCCAGGCCCGCCGCGGTCAACGCGACGAGGAAGAGCACCGCGAGGTAGGAATAGCCCCGCGCGCGGCTGCTACCAGTCCGCATAGAGCCTGCCATCCGCCGAGCGCCCGGCGGCGCCGCTGCGCACATCCCAGACCCGGCCGCTGGCCTGCATCTCAGTCGGTGGCGGCAGCTCGACCCAGGTCTCGCGGCTGGCGGTCAGCGGGTCCTCGGGAATGCCGCGGATATAGCGCGCCGCGGCCAGCTCCTGCAGGGACTCGGGATACCGGCCCTTGTCGGCGGCGTACTGGTCGATGGCATCGCGCATCGTCGTCAACGACTGCAGCAGGGCCGTCTCCTTGCTCTTGTGCAGCGACGTGAAGTAGCGCGGCGCGGCAATGGACGCCAGCAGTGCCACGATGGCCATGACGACGATCAGCTCGATGAGGGTGAAGCCGCGTTGCCTGGCCATTACCAGTCCTTCAGCTTGCTGCCATCGAGCGCCTTGCGCTCCGAGCGCGAATAGACGTCGAACACGTCCTTGCCCGCACGCGGGTCGTCGGGCGGGCTGTCGTAAGCGCGC
The DNA here is from genome assembly GCF_054049255.1 of Roseateles sp. P5_E4. Lineage (NCBI taxonomy): Bacteria > Pseudomonadati > Pseudomonadota > Betaproteobacteria > Burkholderiales > Sphaerotilaceae > Roseateles > Roseateles sp. P5_E4. The sequence continues at coordinate 87,160 of NZ_JBFUMS010000005.1, forward strand.
AGGCCCCAGGTCTCGGCCGCGCTCAGCTCTGCAGGCGCGAAGGGGTCGCGCGGCAGGCGGCGCAGGAAATAGATCTTGCGGCCATTGGGCGACTTGGCATCGGCCACGCCGTCGACCAGCAGCTGCAGCTTCTGCGGGTAGCCGCTGTCCTCGGGGCTTTGCACGATGCTGCCGGTCTCGGTGGCGTGCTTGTAGGCGTCCAGCGCCTCGCGCAACGTGCGCAGCGACTGGCGCAGCTCGTGCTCGCGGCTGCGCTGCACCGACATCTCGAGCAAGGGCCGCGCGGCAGACGCGAGCACGCCCAGCATGGCCAGCACGACCAGCATCTCGATCAGCGTAAAGCCACGAACAAAACCCGCGTGACGCCCGCGGGCCGAGCGCCGGGCCGCTCCCAAGCCGGCCCGTTCTGGCGATGCTGGCCGGTCAAGCCGGCAAGCATCGCCGTCCCCTCGGGGGACCGACCGGATTCGCCCGCGTTCAGCGGCGCGAAGCAGGGCGAGGGGCAGTTTCACCTTACCGCCTCGACGGTCAGCAGGCCCGAGCCTTCAAGTCGCACCGATGCCGATTCGCCATTCAGTCCGCTGGCCGACAGCGAACTGACACCGATGTTGAGCACCTGGCCTGCCGCCGGCGGCAGGGCGCGGAAAGCGACTACGCGCTCGCCGCGTGGCGCCAGCTCGACGGGATAGCGCCCGGGCGTGACGCCCTGCAGGGGCTGGGCCGGCGTGAGTTTGGCCGCGTCGTATTCCAGCTCGCCCTTGATCTGCAGGCCGCTGTCGTTCTTCAACGCGACGGAGACGGTACCGCCCGCCGGGATCTGCGGCGTCACGTCCAGCTTCAGCAGGGCCTCGGCAGAGGCCGCGCTGGGCTGCGCTTGCGCGGCCGGCGCGGCGGCGCCGGCACTGCTGGGCGCCACGCCGACCCGGGCATCGCGCCGCAGCAGGCTGCTGAAGGCGCCGGGGCTGGCATCGGTGCCGCTGGCCAGGCGCGTGAGGGACGCATCGGGCACGGCCAGGTTGCGCACCACGCGCGGCGTGATCAGCAACACCACCTCGGTCTTGTTGCGCGTGTCGGTCTGGGTGCCGAACAGGCGGCCCAGCACGGGGATGCGCGACAGGCCCGGGATGCCGGTGCCGCTCTTGCGGTCCTCGTCGTTGATGAGGCCGGCCAGCACCTGCGTCTCGCCGTCGGCCAGGCGCAGCACGGTGGAAGTGTTGCGCGTGCCGATCTCATAGGCCGTAGTGCCGCCGGGGCCGGTAACCTGGCGGATCAGGTTGCTGACTTCCAGGCCGATCTTGATGACGACGTCGTTGTCGAGCTGGATGGTGGGCTCGACGTCGAGCTTCAAGCCGACGTCCAGGTAGCTGACCGAGGCCGCGACGGACGTAGAGCCGGTGAAGTTGGTCGTCGTCGTGAACACCGGCAGCTTCTGGCCGATGTGGACCTTGGCCTTGTCGCGGTTGCGCACGCGGATCTTGGGATTGGCCAGGATGTTGGAGTTGCCGGCCGTGCCACGCAGCGTGGCGATCACAGTAGGGTTGGCGATGCTGGCGCGGAAGTTGATGGGGTTCTTGCCGCCGATGAAGACGCGCGACGGGATCGCACCCGTCGCGTCGCTGATGCCCACCTGCAATTCCTCCGGCCACTGCAGGCCCAGCGAGTCGACCTGGTCGGTAGCCAGTTCCATGACCTCGACCTCGAGCATGACTTCGGGCTCGGGCAGGTCGACCGAGGCGATGAGCTTTTCCACCAGGCGCAGCACCTCGGGCGTGTCGCGCACGATGAGCAGGTTCAGGCGCTCGTCGATGTGGATGTCGCGCACCTTGGCGATGGTGCGCACCATGGCCTGCACCTGCTTCACGTCGGCGTTGGTCAGGTAGAGGGTGCGGGTGATCAGCTCCTGGTGCTCGCGCTGCTTGGCGGCCGTGTTGGGGAAGATCAGCACCGAGGTTTCGTTGAGCAGCTTGCGATCCAGCTGCTGGGTGCCGAGGATGACGCGCATGGCCTCGTCCATCGTCACGTTGCGCAGGAAGACGGTCACGCGGGCATCGGCGCGCACGTCCTTGTCGAAGACGAAGTTGACGCCGCTGGAGCGGGACAGCGCCTCGAAGACCTGGCGCAGCGGCGCCTCGCGGAACTCCAGCGTGACGGGCTTCTGGAAGGCCGGGCCCAGCTCGCCGACCGCCGCTTCCAGCGGCCGCGCCTGGGCGACCTGGCTGGCCAGCAGGCGGGCGCCGGGATGCTGGGGCGACTCGGCCAGGATCTCGCGGGCCACGCCTTCAGCGCGCTCCAGGCGGCCTTCCTTCAGCGCCGCGCGGCCGGTGGCCAGCTGGGCATCCTGGCGGCGGCTGCGTTCCACCTCGGTGGTCAAGGCGACCAGGCGCGGGTGCTTGGCGTCGGCCAGTGCCAGCTGGCTCAGCAGGGCTGAGGCCTCGTCCCAGCGGCCGGCGCCGCGCAGGGCCTCGATCTGCAGGATGAGGCGGGCCGTCGCCTGTTCGCGGGCGCGCACCTGGGCGGCGCGCAATTGAGGGTCATTCGGGTCCTTGGCGCGGGCATCGTCCAGCACGCGCAGGGCGGCCGGCCACTGGTTGCTGCGGCCGAGGTCTTCGGCCTGACGCAACGCCGGGTTGGCGCAAGCCACGAGCAGCACAGTCACAAATGCCCCAAGGACGACGTGGAACGTCGTCCGCCCCCCGAGGGGAGCGAGAAAACTTGGGGCGGCCCGGCGTTTTCCCGGGAAGAGAAGGAAGAGCTGCTTCATGGGATGGGCCTGAAGACGATGTTCTGGGGGAGCTGGCCGGGCAGCCAGGTCAGGCGCACGCCGCTGTCGGAGACCTGCTCGACGCGCCACTGGCCGTCGATGACGTCGCCGCGCTTGGCACTCAGCGCCTTGTTTGGGCCGGTCAGCAAGGCAACCTCGACCGCCTTGGCGCCCTCGCCTTCAATGACGCGGCCGATCATCTGGTAGGGCGCCGGCGGCGCGACTGGGGGCGGCGGTGGTGCAGCAGCGACCGGGGCTGGCGCCGGTGGAGGCGGCGGTGGCGGCGGGGGTTGCCAGGCGGCCAGTTGGGACGCGGGGGCCTCGGCCCAGGGTTGGCGGGCGCCGTCCACCGGCGCAGGCGCGGCAGAGGTTGGCGAAACGGTGGCAACCGGGCGACGGGCTGGCGCTGCGACCGGCGTCACGGCCTCGTCATCGGGGCGCGTCGCCACCCAGGCCGTCGCGGCCAGCGTCGCGACGAGCGCGCCGCCGAGGGCAAGTTGACGGGGCGACGTCGGCTTCATGGCGCAGCCCTTCCGTGCAGCGACCACTGCAGTTCGGCATCGACATCGGCCGCCATCGGGCTGACACGGCGCAGCTTGACCGAGTCCAGGCTCAGCGCCGGATCATGTTCGAGTGCCGCGGCAATGAAGCGCCGCACCTGGCCGTAGCTGCCGGTGACCGGCATGGTCACGCGCAGCCGCTCCAGGCCCTCGGACGTGGACAGCCGGTGTTCGGTGCGCGCGCCGTTCAGGTCCAGGCGGATGCTCAGTTCCAGCAGATCGGCAAGGCGCTGCTGGCGGCCGCTCGACGGCGGCAGCGTGGCCTGCCATTGCTGCACGCTGACCGGCGCGGACGCTGCCGCCACGGCGGGACGGGCCTTGGCACGCAGCTCGCGGGCCTCGGTCTGCAGCTTGACGGCCTGGGCGTCCCAACGCTGGCTGAACACGACGGCGACCACGGCAAGGACCAATGCCGCCAGGCCGGCCAGGCCGGGCCAGCCGAGCGCTTTGACCGGAGCCTTGATGAAGGCGAGCCGCTTCACGAACCGCCTCCGGTCGCCACGCGAGCATTGATCTCGAAGCGCTGGCCAACCAGGCCCGTCTCGGCGGCCGAGAAGCGCGACAGCACGACCTGGCGCCAGCCCGGCGTCGTGCCAAGCTGCTCGGCCAATTGCAGGGCCAATAACTTGTCGGGCGTCAGGCCTTCCAGGCGCAACTCGCCGCGGCCGGCGCTGGCGTCCATGCCCAGCCAAGCGATGGTCTTGGCCTCAGCGCCCGCGGTCTCGACACGGGTCAGCAGTGGCTCCCAGGGCATGGCCAGCAAGGCGCGGGCTTCATTGGCCGAGCGGTTCTCGGCCGGTTCGGCGCGGCCGCGCGCGGCGGGCTTGGGTACCGATGCCGGGCGCAGCGTGGCGACGCGGTCGCGCGCTGCCTGGGCGACGTCGAGGCCGCGATGGCTGTCGACGGCGCTCCATGCGGCCGTGGCCAGCACCAGAGCGCCGGTTGCGGCCAGCGGCCAGGCCAAGGGCGAGCGGCCGCTGCGCGGCAGGAAATCAGGCTGCGGCGTGACGGGGCCGGGCTGGGGAATGAGTTCGTCGGCGGGCGTGCCGACGGCGAGGGGCGCGTCGCCACCGAGATCGGCGAGCTGCTGTACGCGGCGCGACTGCAGGCCGGTGACACGGCCGCGGTCGAGCTGGATGACGACCGAAACATCGCCCTCATGCCAGACCGCACGGCCCGAGCCGGCGCGCGTCGCGGCCGGCAGCGAGGCCAGCCAAGCAGCCCAGGCCGGGCGCACGGCGGCGAGGCGCACGTTCGCGGTCTCGGCCTGGGTGCGCAGCGCGGCCAGGTCCAGCCCATGCAGAGCGGACGCGCCAGCCGTCTCGCCCAGCTTCCAAGGCGCAATCGCAAAGCGTTGCGCAGCGCTGCCGAAGTAATGGGCGAACTGCTGCTGGGCATAGGCCTGCACGGCGTCCAGATCGGCCAGCGGCAAGCCCGGCTCGGTGACCAGCTCGTGCAGGGCACGCGCGCTGACGACCACCTCCACGGCCGTGCCCGGCAGATCGCGGCACCAAGCCGCGAACTCGTTCCCGCCGGGCGTGACGAAAAGCCGCCGCGGCTTGGCCAGTCGCGCGGAAACTTGCTGGCGCAGGCGCTGAAGCCACGATTCACTCATCGAGGGTGACACGTTCCAGCTCCTCGAAAGTGGTGTCGCCGCGGCAGACCGCCGCCAGCGCCATCTCGCGCAGGGACTTCATGCCGCGGGCCTTGGCGGCCGCCTTGATCTCGGACATCGGCGCGCGCGCCGCGATCAGGTCGCGCAGGCCGTCGTCGAGCTTGAGCAACTCAGCCACCGCGCGCCGGCCTTTGTAGCCGGTGCCGCGGCAGTGGCCGCAGCCCTCGCCCTTCAGGAAGTTGCCGTTGATGACGCCATGGCGCGCGAGCGTGACCGTGTCGGGCGTGAAGGGCCTTGCGCAGTGCTTGCAAGTCAGCCGCACCAGGCGCTGGGCCAGCACGGCGTTCAGCGCCGAGACGACGTTGTAGAGATCCAGCCCCATGTGCATGAAGCGGCCGATGACATCAAACGCGTTGTTCGCATGCACGGTGCTGAACACCAGATGGCCCGTCAGCGCGGCCTGCACGGCGATCTGCGCGGTCTCGGCATCGCGAATCTCGCCGACCATGACGCGATCCGGGTCGTGGCGCAGTATGGAGCGCAGGCCGCGCGAGAAGGTCAGGCCCTTCTTTTCGTTGACGGGGATCTGCACGACGCCGCTGAGCTGGTACTCGACCGGGTCTTCGATGGTGATGATCTTGTCGGCGCCGGTGTGGATCTCGGCCAGAGTCGCGTATAGCGTCGTCGTCTTGCCGGAGCCCGTGGGGCCGGTGACCAGCAGCATGCCGTGGGGCTGGCGCGCCTGATGGCGGATGGCGGCGCGCTCGTCGTCGCCAAAGCCCAGCGAATCCAGCGTCAGCGAGCCGGCGCGGGCGATGGCCGCGCGGTCCAGGATGCGAATGACGGCGTCCTCGCCGAACACGCTGGGCATCACCGAGAGGCGGAAGTCGATCTCGCGGCCCTGCACGCGCAGCTTGAAGCGGCCGTCCTGCGGCAGCCGGCGCTCGCCGATGTCCAGCTCGGCCATGACCTTGAGGCGCGACACCAGCTGCTCGGCCACCTGCGGGCCCTCGACCTGGCGCACCACGGCCATGACGCCATCGACACGGAAGCGGATCATGGCGCCGCGGGCCGTGCATTCGATGTGGATGTCCGACGCCGTGTCCTGCAGCGCGTCGTAGATGGTGGCGTTGAGCAGGCGCACGACGGGGCTGGCCTGCTCGCTCAGCGCCAGCGCCGACAGCTCCTCGGTGTGGTCTTCAATGGTGGTCAGCGCATCCTCGACGTCAGACAGCGCGCGGAAGTCGGCCTCGCCGGCGCCCAGGAAATGGGTCACCGCTTCGGTCGACGCACGCTGCCAACCCACCGGCGCATTCAGCCGCGACTCGACGCTCTGCAGCAGCATCGCGTCCTCATCGCGCTCGGCAAGCAGCACGCGCCTGTCGTCGGCGCCCACGGCCAGCACGGCACGCCAGCGCTGGGCCTGGGCTTGCGGCCACTGCTCGAAGTCCAGGTGCCAGGGGCCTTGCTCGGCCGGCAGCCAATCCGCCAGGGAGGTCGTCATTGGACTTGCTCCACGAGCTGGAAGATCGGCAAGTACATCAGCACGATGATCCCGCCGATCAGCACGCCCATGATCAGCATCAGCGCCGGGTTGACGAGGCGGGACAGCAGGTCGGTCAGCCGCGCTGCCTCTTCGTCGTGGAAGGCGGCGGCGCGCTCCAGCATGGCCGCCACCTCGCCGCTGCGCTCACCCACGCGCAGCATGCGTCGGGCCACCGGCGTGGCCAGGTCCTGCGAGTCAAAGGCGGCCGACAGCCGCTCGCCGCGCTCGATCTGCGCCGCTGCAGCCTGCACGGCAGCGCGCCAGGGTGCCGCGACCACGTCGACCACGATGCGCAGCGCCGCCAGCGCCGGCACGCCCGAGGCCAGCAGCATGGCCAGCGACCGATACAGCCGTGCCAGCGCCAGCACGCGCAGCCGCGGGCCCAGGCCGGGCAGCGTCCACAGCGCGGCCTGGGCGCGCTGGCGCACGATGGGCTGGCGCAGCAGCGTGAAGATCGCAAAGCCCACGGCTGCGATCCCGCCGATGACGAGGCCGGGATGCGCGCCGGCCGTCTGGCCGAACTCGATCAGCACACGCGAAGCCCACGGCAGGTCGGCGCTGGTCTGCTCCAGGATGCCGGCAAAGCGCGGCAGCACGTAGAGCAGCAGGAAAAGAATGACGAGGGAGCCGACACCGAGCAGCATCAGCGGATAGACCAGGGCCGCGACGAGGCGCGAGCGCAGCGCATCGACCCAGGCCAGGTAGCGTGCATGCTGGGCCAGCGCGGTCGACAGCTGGCCGGTCTTCTCGTTGGCCGCGACGATGGCGCAGATCAGCTCGTCGAAGGCCTGCGGCTGCTGGCGCAGCGCGACCGACAGCGGCTGGCCCTGCTCGATCTGGGTGGTGACGGCGTCCAGCGCCGCGCGCACGCCGGGCTGGCCTTCCTTCTCGCGCAGCGTGCTCAGCGCTTCCAGCAGGGCGATGCCGGCGTCCAGCAGCACGGCCAGTTCCTGGCTGAAGAGCTGCAGGGGGAATTTGCTGTTGCGGCGCCAGGGCTTGGCGCTCTCGGTCGCGGCAGCGATCTCGCGCACCTCCAGCACATGCTGGGGCGACACGCCCAGCACGGCAGCGACGGCGGCGCGGTCGGGCGCCTCCACGCGCTCGGTGCTGACGGCACCCGCGCGCAGTACGCGAGTCTGGAAAACTGCCATCACCAGGAGGTGAGGTCGGCGTCCTCACCCTCGCCGCCGGGGCGGCCGTCCTTGCCGAAGCTCAGCAGGTCGTATTCGCCATGCTCGCCGGGGCTGCGGTATTGGTATTCGTTGCCCCAGGGGTCCTTGGGCACGGCCTTGGACAGGTAGGGGCCGGCCCACTTGGGCTCGTCGGCCGGCTTGGTCACCAGCACGGCCAGGCCCTGATCGGTGCTGGGGTAGCGGCCGACATCCAGCCGGTACTGGTCCAGCGATTTGGTCAGCGCGTCGATCTGGGCGCGGGTCGCCTTGACCTCGCTCTTGCCGATCTGGCCGAAGAACTTCGGGCCGACATAACCGGCCAGCAGGCCGATGATGACCATGACAACCAGCAGTTCAAGCAGGGTGAAGCCGCGCGGGCGGGCAGAAAAGGGGCGGGACATGGTCGGGCAGGGTACAGCGGGAGGGCGACTGTTCAACGGCGGGCGCCGCAGGGCAATCGGGATTTGACCGACCCGCATTCTCAGGGGCCGCTCACGAGGACTGGGCCAGCGTACAGGTATTGCCGGCGTTGTCCGTGCAGGGGCCTTGCCAGCGGATGCGTGTCGCCGCGGTCGGCGGCAGCGGTGCGCGGCCGTCCAGGGTCTGGCCCCGTACGCCGGTGAAGCTGGCCAGCGTCGTCCAGGTTGAGCCCTGCAGGTATTGCAGGCTGTAGCGACTGCCCGGCCGCAGGCTTCGTGTCTTGATCTGGTATTCGCCGGCGACGATGGCAAAACTGGGCGTATCGCGGAAGGGCTGGGCCAGCGGCTCGCCGACGAACAACCCCTGCCCCGGCCACTGCACCGCCTTCCAGTAGGCCTCAATGGCCGTCGCGCCGCGCCAGTACTGGTCGATGAGGACCGAGGCGCGCGAGAACTTCTGCTGCAGGTTGCAGGGCTCCTCCACCGTGCCGTAGCTGGCGGTTGCACCCGCGTCCAGCCAGGCCGTGATGGGCATCTGGCCGCCGCCCGAGGGCAGCACGCCACCCGTTGAGGTCAGCGTGTCGGCCAGGGCACCGGCGCGGAATTGCAGCGACGACAGATTGGCGACGCTGCTCAACCCCGTCAGGTAGAACAGCATGCCGCTCTTGCCGGACAGCGCATTGGCGCTGGCCGGGCCGGCGCTGTTGTCGACATAGTTCAGCGCCAGGGCGCCGCTCCAGGCCGCCGGCAGGCCGGCGAAATCGTTCCAGCGCGCGCTGCGGTCGTCGTCCGTCGTGCGCACCAGCCAGCCCTCGCCGGCTGGCCGGCTGCCATCGGCCGCAACGCCGCGGTTGATCAGCGCCTGGGCGGCCGCCAGCGTGCGTGCACCCAGCAGCATGGAGGGGCGCATCTGCAATTCGGCTTGCGGCCGGCGCGCCTCGCTGTCGTAGAGCGGCGAGGCGGCCGTGTTCGCGCAGGCCTCGGTCAATGGGCTGGGGTTGCAGTAGCGCGTGTCAAAACCGAAAGCCATCGCGCTGGTGATGCCCATGCTGCAGGCGCCAGTGACCCGGCTGGGGGCAGCCCAGGTCAGCAGCGTGGCCTGGATACCGGCCGGCAATCTGGCGTCGATGTCGGATTTCAGCAACGCAAAGTCGGCCGCGGAAATCGCGTCCTGGGCTGTATTAACCCTTACGCGGATCAGATTCGCCGCCGGCACACCACGCGCTGCCAGATAGGCGGCGCCGACGGCCTCGCTGAGGACATCACCCTCGGCCACGATGACAGCCAGGTCGGCCGGCGTCAGGCCGTTGGCGGGCAGGGCCAGCGTCAAGGTCTGCCCCATGCCACCACCCCCGCCGCCGTCCCCTCCCGTGCCGCCGCCTCCGCCGCCGCAGGCACTCAGCAAGGTCATCAACAACGGCGGCAGCAAGCGGTTCAAAGGGCTCATGGGGGCCATTCTTGCAGCGCAGGTCGACCGTTAGTTGCGCACAATTTTGGTGCCGGCCCGCACCTTTCGCGGCCAGAGAACCCGGGCTTACCCCAGTGTCGTGCACCGTGGCGGGGCAATACATTTTCAGCACTCGACGCGGTTCCGGGCTCTGGTTCAGGACCGCCGGGCGGGTTGTGAGGAGACAAGACAAGCGCCAAGCGCACATGGTTGCTTCGTAACCCCGAAGACAATCCACCGGCCACCAAGGCACCCCTTGGTGGCCGTTTTCTTTGTGGGGCCGAAGGCCCCGAGGGGATGGCGATTGACCGGGCATCAAGCCCGGTCAACATCGCCCGACGGGCCGGCTCGGGAGCGGCCCAGCGCTCGGCCCGATCAAGACACGACGACCACGTTGCGCTCAGTGATAGAACCGAAGACATGCTGGAACTTCTGACCGTCGCCCTCGCCTCCCTGCTCGCAGGCTTCATTGACGCAGTAGCCGGCGGCGGCGGCCTGGTGCTGGTACCGGCGCTGTTCAGCACCTTCCCCAATGCCGCACCAGCCACGCTGCTGGGCACGAACAAGGGCGCGTCCGTGTGGGGCACCGGCTGGGCGACGCTGCAATATGTGAAGCGGGTCGACCTGCCCTGGAAGCGCCTGATGCCGGCGGCGGTGCTTGCCGGCGTGGGCAGCTTCGCCGGCGCCTGGGTCCTGACCCTCGTCAGCGCCGACGGCCTGCGCAAGGCCCTGCCGCTGGTGCTGGCGGCGGTGCTGATCTACACCCTGGCCAAGAAGGACCTCGGCCGCGAGCACACACCGCGTTTCACGGGCCGTGCCGAGGTGCTGGTGGCCGGCGGTATTGCGCTGGCCGTGGGCTTCTACGACGGTTTCTTCGGGCCCGGCACGGGCAGCTTCTTCGTCTTCCTGTTCGTGCGGCTGCTGGGTTACGACTTCCTGCACGCCTCGGCGACGGCCAAGCTGATGAACCTGCTGACGAATGCGTTCGCGATCGCCCTGTTCGTCAGCAAGGGCCACATCTGGTGGCAGGTCGCGGCGGTGATGGCGGTAACCAACGTGGCGGGCAGCCTGCTCGGCACCCGGCTGGCCCTGAAACATGGCGCCGGCTTCGTGCGCGGCGTCTTTGTCATCGTCGTCGGCGCTCTCATCCTCAAAACAGCCTGGGACGCCTTCTTCCGCTGATCTACCATCAAGCATTCCCTAGCGCCCTTATTCACCATGCCCGTCGATCCTCAACTGCGCAATCTGGACATCGAGATCCCGACCCAGCCCGAGGTCCTGGTCAAGCTCTCGCTGCTGATGGCAGCCGAGGACATCGACCTGCAGGCCATGTCCTCCCTGGTCGAGACCGACATGGCCCTGGCGGCCGCCGTCATGAAGGCGGTCAACTCCTCGCTGTACGGCCTGCGCGGCCGCGTGCAGACCGTGCACCAGGCGCTGACCTACCTGGGTATGCGCGAGGTCGCGGCCATCACCTTCGAGATGGGTCTGCGCGCCGCCTTCCCAGCCGCAGCCGAGCTGGAGCAAGTCTGGTCGCGCGCCTCGCAGCGTGGCCTTCTGATGGGCCGCATGGGCCAGATGCTGGGCGTCGACCCCTGGGCCGCCCACTCGGCCGGCCTGTTCGAGGAATGCGGCAAGGCGGTGCTCTATCGTCATGCGCCGACGCACTACCCGGCCATGCTGCGCGCCGCCCCCCGCGATGCCGAACTGGTGGAGCTGGAGAGGACGGCTTTTGGCGTCAGCCATGACGCCCTGGGTGCGGCCCTTTGCGAGAGCTGGGGCCTGGCCCCGGCGGCTGTGGCCAGCGTGCGCTATCACGTCGAGATCCAGGCCTCGCTGACCATGCCGGAAAGCCTGGCCCGGCGCAGCGTCGCCGCCATCTCGACGGTCGCCTGGGCCCTGCTCGGCCATCCGGACCAGCTCGATGAGATTGCCAGCCAGATCGCACCCCAGGCGCAGCTGGACGAGACCCTCGTGTTGCGCGCGGCCCGCCGCGTCAACGAGCAACTGCTGGCTGCTCAAGAACACGGTCGCTGAAGCGTCCGGGCCGAGCGCCGGGCCGCTCCCAAGCCGGCCCGTTTGGCGATGTGCTTGCGGCTCGAAGCCGCAAGCATCGCCGTCCCCTCGGGGGCTGAGGCCGGACACATTACGCCCAGTGGGCGTGATGTGCCTGCCGAAGAGCTGCGGCACTGCCGCAGCGCGGTCTGCAAGACCGACCAGGTTGGCGCGCGTTCAGCGCCGCCAGACTGGGCGAGGGGCCAGTGGTTTCAGGCCGCGAGGCTGAGCCGGTCTCGCCCGGCGTGCTTGGCGATATAGAGCGCCTCGTCAGCCGCCTGCAGCAGCGCTTGTGCGCTCAGATACGGATGGGCCGGGCTGGCCGCCGCCAGGCCGACGCTCAGCGTCAAACTGCCCTGGCCATCCGGCAGGCGCAGCGCCCGCAGTTCATCCCGCAATGACTCCAGCACGCCCTGGGCCTCGGCCATGCCGAAGCCGGGCAGCAGGGCGACGAACTCCTCGCCGCCCAGGCGGGCGACGACATCGGTGTCGCGCTTGAAGCGCTCGCTCAGCAGGCTCGCGACGCGCTGCAAGGCCGTATCGCCGACGGCCGTGCCATGGATGAGGTTGAACTGCTTGAACTGGTCCAGGTCCAGCACCGCCAGCGCCAACAGGCCTCGCAGCCGCTGGGCCCGCTTGAATTCACGGCGCAGGGCCTCGTCGAAGGCGCGTTGGTTGGCGATGCCGGTCAGCGCATCGATGCGTGCGAGGCTGGCGAGCTCGCGTTGGTTGGCCTCCAGGGCGCTGTGGGCCTCCTGCAGCAGATGACGCTGCTGGGCCAGCTCGCGCCGGAGCTCGCGGGCGGCCTGGTCCTGCTGCCACAGCGAGCCGCGGGCGCGCAGCATGGCGTGGCCGATACGGTCCAGCTCGGCGGCGAGGCCGGGTGTTGGCACAGCGGCTTCGGGCGTCAGCGGCACCGGGGCCGATTCCATCGCCTCGCAGCCGGCCGCCAACCGGCGCAACGGCCGCAGCAACAGGGCCTCGATGAGGATGAGCTGGGCGGCGCTGAGCAGCAGCACCAGCCAGGCCGTGCGGGCCAGCCCCTCGGCCGGAGACTCGTAATTCCCCAGGCTCCACTCGAAGACGGCGACGATGGCAGCGGTCAGCAGGGGCACCGCGAGCGTCAACCGCAGCCGCAGCGAACCCAGCCGGCGCGTGCTGACGTGGTTCAGGGGTTCGGCAAGGGAATCGGTGCTCATCGGTGAGGCGGACTGCGGAACAAATTGTCACGGCCGCAGCGCGCCCTGTGCGGGCTGTTGTCTCGGGGTTTGTCAGGGGTCGCGACGCCTCGAGAAACCCAGGTGGCTTCGCTCCCTCAGTAGGGCACCTGATCCGACGGGTACTTCCAGAAGTCCTTGAGCAGGTAATTCATCGGCAGGTTCAGCGCCTTGTTCTTGGGCGGAATCGGCTTCATGAACCAGCGCTCGTAGATGGCGTGCGCCTCATGGCTGGTGATGAGGCGCTTCATCTCGTCGTCAACGATGGCCTTGAGCTCCGGGTCGTTCTTGGGCAGCACGATGGCCAGAGGCTCGATGGTCAGGAACTTGCCGACGACGCTGAACTTGGCCGCATCGGGCCGCGCCGAGACGATGCCGTAGAGCAGCACGTCGTCCATGACGAAGCCATCCGCCTGGCCGGCGGCCAGCATCTCCATGGCCTTGGCGTGATCGGGGGCTTCGATGATGTTGATGTGCAGGGCGCGCTCGTTGTTGGCCTGGGTGATGGACTTCAACGGCGTCGTGCCCTTGGTGGAGACCAGCGTCTTGCCGTCGAACTGGGCCAGCTCGGCAATGCCACTGTCAGCCCTGACGAGGTAGCGCGCACCGGTGATGTAGTGCGGCACCGTGAAGGCGACCTTCTCGCGGCGCTCGGCGTTGTTGGTCGTCGAGCCGCATTCCATGTCGGCCTTGCCCTCGGCCACCATCTGGATGCGGTTGGCCGGCGTCACCAGCAGGAACTGCGGGTTCAGCGTGCTCATCTTCAGCTTCTTGCGCACGCCTTCGGCAAGCTTGAGGCAGAGATCCACCGCATAGCCGACGGGCCGGCCATCGGGCAGCAGGTAGCTGAAAGGCACGGACGACTCGCGATGCGCCAGCACGATGCGGCCGCTGGCCTGGATGCGCTCCAGCGCCGGGCCGGCTTCGGCCGTGGCAGCAGCGCCGAGGCCGGCGACGAGGGCGAGGAGGAGCGGCGACAGGGTTTTCATGGCCGAGCCATTGTGATCCAGACCCCTGGAACTGACCCATGCGAAGTTGGTGTCGGTTGATGCTTGCGGCCCCCGGCCCAACAAGCCGCAGCGGCATCGTTCACGATGCAGCGGCAGTGGCGGCGCCAATATCCTCTGTCACCGTGCGGTTGCGCCCCGCCCGCTTCGCTTCGTAGAGCGCCTTGTCCGCCGCGGCCAGCAGGTCGGTGAAGCTCGTGGCGCTGGCCGGCAGCATGGCCAGGCCGACCGACAGCGTCGCGCTGACGGTGCCACCATCGGGCGTCACGAAAGGCGCCTCCTGCACCATCAGGCGGATGCGCTCCGCCACCTCGCAGGCACCCGTCAGGTCGGTGCGCGGCAGCAACACGATGAACTCCTCGCCGCCGTAGCGCGCCGCCAGATCGCCGGTGCGCAGCGAACGCAGGATCAGCCCGCCAACCTGGCGCAGCACCTCATCGCCGACCGGATGGCCGTGGCCGTCGTTGATGGCCTTGAAGTGGTCGATGTCCAGGAACAGGCAGGCCAGCGGGTATCGATGGCGCACGGCCTGGCTGAACTCGATGAGGCTGCGGTGGTCGAAGTAGCGGCGGTTGTGCACGCCGGTGAGGCCGTCCGTCATGCCGGCGCGGCGCAGGCGCTCGCGGTTGAGCATGCTCTCGATGGCTATTGCCGCGATGGCCGACAGGCGGTCGAGGAACTTGGTGCCCGAGGCGGCGTCGTAGCGTTCGGGGTCGCGCGAGCCCAGGTGCAGGCTGCCGATCAAGAGGCCCTGGCGGATCAGCGGCAGCAGGGCCGCGGAACGCACGCCGGCTTGCATGTCGAAGGCCTTGGCGAGCAGCGCCTCGTCCGGGCCCGGGCCGATGAGGCGGGCCGTGCGCGCGGCGCCGAACAGGTCCTTCAGCGGGCCATGGCTGTCCAGCAGCCGCGGCGCCTTGATCATGGGCAGGGCCGGCAGGGCGCGGCGCAGCTCTTCCTCGGGGTCCAGCAGCCAAAGCTCGGCGGCGTCCAGGCCGAAATCGTCGCGGCAGTCGACCAGCAGCAGGTTGACCAACTCCTCCATCGAACTCACCGCGATGAGGCGGCGCTCCAGCGCGTCGAAGCGATCCAGCTTGCGCTCATTGGCCTTGGCGGCGTCAAGCAGGGACTGCAGCTGGCGGCGCAGTTCCTGGACCTGGGCTTGAGGGTTGAGCGCGTTCATTCCGGCGCGATTGTCGGGGCGGCGCGCTCGAAGCTGCGTTGCAGACCTGTGACGGGGTCTGTGAACGAGATCGCCCGCGCCACGAGTTGCAGCGGTGCGTCCAAGCGCGGCGGATTCTCGTGGGGCTGCAGCACGGGGTAGATGCGATCACCCACCAGCGGCAGCCCGAGGGCGTTCATCTGCGCGCGCAACTGGTGACGCAGCCCCGTGTGGGGACGCAGCTCGTAACGCGCCAACCCATCGGGCAAGAGCTCGACGAGATCGATCCAGGTCTCGGCGTTGGGTTCGCCGTTGACGACCTGCATCTGCATGAAGTTGTCGCCCCCCGGCTCCTCCAGGCGGTGCCGCACCACGCGCGGCCAGGGACCGGCACCCAGCGGCGCGACGGCGTCGTAGACCTTGGTGACGGCACGCTCGCGGAACAGGCGGTGGTAGGCGTCGCGTTCCTCGCGCCGGAGGTTGAAGACGACCAGGCCGGCGGTCTCGCGATCCAGCCGATGCACGGGGTTGAGATCCGCGAGGCAGGTCGCGTGGCGCAGACGTGCCATCAGGGTCTGCCGAGCGTAGATGCCGCTGGGCGTCACCGGCAGGAAATGCGGCTTGTCGGCGACAAGGAGGTGCTCGTCCTGAAAGACGATGCGCTCGCCGGCCGGAATGTCGGGCTCGACGTCCAGGTGGCGCCAGTAGTAGACGCGCCGATCGCCGCGGTAGGGCGAGTCGACGACCGCGTGGCCGGCGTCGTCCACCACGTCGCCGCGCGCGAGGCGTTCCGGCCAGTCGACCACGCGCGGCAGGCGCTCGGCGAGGAAGGCGGCCATGGAGCCCCAGGGCCCGGCGGGACAGAACACGGCACTTGCCGCGACGCCTTCGCGCAGCGGCAGGACCGGCTTGGGCGGCCTCGCCACGGCCTATTCGATGCGCGGCCCACCGCGGGCGCGCTCGTCCATGTAGGCGTTCAGCCGCTTCATGTCCTGGGGCTCGGCACGGTTGCCGCGCCATTGACGCACCCAGGCCTCGCGGTTGGGCTCCCGGGCGAGCTTGCGCACCGCGGCGTCGATGGCCTCGATATGCCGCCTGCCTTGCGGCGTGCGGCTGCAGGAGACCGTGGCCAGCAACGTGCTCAGGCCCTCGGCCACCGGCAGCGCCACCAGGGCGCCGGGGTCGCCGACGCGGGCCAGGTATTCCTTGACGACGCTGGGGTACTCCAGCGTGTAGTCCATGCGGCCGGCGCGCAGCATGTCCAGCAGCTGGGTGCTGAGCTGGGCGCCGACAGCCAGCCGTGGCACGACCTGGTGTGACAGCAGGCTGTCGATCTGCGCGCCGAAGGCGCGGTCCCGTGCCAGCAGCAGGCGCAGGTCCTGGCGCTTGAGCAGGTCGGCCAGCACGAGGCGGCCGTCCCCGGGCCGGGCCTGGGACAGCTCGGCCAGCCGCTGGCGCGGCACGATGACATGGATCTCGCGCGAGATCAGCGGCGGGTAGAGGTGCGAGAAATAGAGCCACTGCAGGCGCTCGGGCGTGCGCACATGCAGGGTCGAGCACAGGGTCTCGCCGCGGCGGCTCTCGGCCTCATAGCGGGCGGTGCTGGCCTCGACGAACTCATGCCGGAACTCGGGCATGCGCGCCAGCAGCACGCGCATGAAGCCGTCCACCTCGCCGTGGCCCAGCTCGGCCGCGCTGCGCGGCGGCTGGCCCTGCACGAAGCTGAAGTGCGGCGGCACGTCCTGCGCCACCCAGCGGATGGTGTCGGCGGGCGGCGCGGCTTGGGCGGCCGAAGCCACCAGGCATGCGGCCGCACACAGCTCACGCAACACTCAATCTCCCTCGACCCACTCCATGCGCGCCCCGAGTTCGCCGATGTGCTCGACGAAATTGGGGTGGGCGCGGCGGATCGGCGTCGCGTTCTTGATCACGCTCTTGCCGGGAATGCTGGCCGCCACCATCAGCAGCGCGATGGCGACGCGGATGATGTAGGGGCTCTCGACCTCGGCCGGGCTCAGCGGCTTGCCGCCGAAGGTGATCATGCGGTGCGGGTCGGACAGGAACGCATGGGCGCCGAACTTGGCCAGCTCGCTGGTCCAGCCCATGGCGCCGTCGTAGACCTTGTTCCAGAACATCACGCTGCCTTCGGCCTTGACACCCAGGGCCACGAAGATGGGCAGCAGGTCCACCGGCACATAGGGCCAGGGCGCGGCTTCCACCTTCTGCAGGATGTTGCGCGTGAAGGGCTCCTTCACCTTCAGCGGGCCATTGGTCACGCAGCGGCTCCAGCCGTCCTCGTGGACGATCTGCACGCCGAACTTGGCGAAGGTGCGGTCCAGCAGCGGGAACATCTCCGGCGCGCCGTTTTTGACCTGCACGTTGCCGCCGGTGATGGCGCCCAGGGCCAGGAAGGTGACGATCTCGTGGAAGTCTTCGGTGAAGGTGTAGTCGGCGCCGCCAAGCTCCTGCACGCCGGTGATCTTCAGCTTGGACGTGCCATGGCCCTCGATCTTTGCGCCCAGCAGCGACATGAAGTTGCAGAACTCCTGCACATGCGGCTCGCTGGCGGCATTGGTCAGCGTGGAGACGCCGTCGGCCAGTGCCGCGCACAGCACGAAGTTCTCGGTCGTCGTGACGGAGGCGTAGTCGGTCCAGTGATGGTTGGCCGTCAGCGGGCGGTGCACGCGCAGCACCAGGCCGTCGGGCAGGCGCTGGACCTGGGCGCCGAAGCGCTCGAACACCTCGACGTGCGGATCGATCTCGCGTGCACCCAGCGTGCAGCCCTTGACGTCGTCCTCGATGCGGGCGGCGCCGAAGCGGGCCATCAGGCCCGGCACCAGCATGATGGAGGAGCGCATCTCCTCGGGCAGGCGGTCGGTGGCCGGGTCGAAATGGGTGTCGCGGTGGTGGACGTCGAGGATGCCGGTCTTGAAGTCCAGTTCGACCTGCGAGCCGAGCTTGCGGAAGACCTCGACGATCTTCTTGACGTCGGTGATCTCGGGCACGCCGCGCAGGCGCACCGGCTGCCTGGTCAGCAGCGTGGCGCAGAGGATGGGCAGGACGGCGTTTTTGTTCGCCGAGGGAATGATGCGGCCCGAGAGGGGCGTGCCGCCGTGGACGATCAGGTGAGACATCGAATGAGGGGATTTCGGTGCGCGCAAGCGGCGCGCAGTGGCATTGTCGGCGTTTGCGGCGCGGCGCATCCGCCGCCGCCCGGAAGCTTTGTTCCGAACTGGGGGAATCAATCTTCCGCCGCGGGGTCCGGCCGCGGGTCTATCCAGCGGCGCCGGCGACGCCGCATCCAGCGGACAGCGTTGTTATGCTGGCGCGACCAGTCCGGGTCATTTCAGACCTCCGACGACAGGGAGGTGATCCGTGCGCCAGCCAACTGACGAGGACAAGCCTCGCCCCACCCGCCGCCGAGCCGGCGGCAGCGCCGTGCTGCTGGCGCTGCTGGCCTCCCCCGCAACGGCGCAGGACCTGAGCGATCTGTCGCTGGAGCAGCTGTCCAACATCGAAATCAGCTCGGTGTCGCGGCGTATCGAGAAGCTGGCGCAGGTGCCGGCTTCGCTGTACGTGATCAGCGCCGAGGCGATACGCCGCTCAGGCGCGCGCAGCCTGCCCGAGGCGCTGCTGCTGGCGCCCAACCTGCAGGTCGCGCGGCTCAACGCCAACCAGTACGCCATCAGCGCCCGGGGCTTCAACGACTCGGTGGGCAACAAGCTGCTGGTGCTGATCGACGGCCGCACGGTCTACGCGCCCTATTTCTCGGGTGTGCAATGGGACCAGCAGGACGTGCTGCTGGACGACGTCGCCCGCATCGAGGTCATCAGCGGCCCGGGCGGCAGCGTCTGGGGCACGAACGCGGTCAATGGGGTGATCAACATCATCCGCCGGCCGGCCGCGGACACGGGGCTGCTGCTGCGCGCCGACGCCGGCACCGACGAGCGCTCGGCCGCGCTGCGCCTCGGCGGCAAACTGCCGCTGCAAGGCGACTGGCGCGCCTACGCCAAGCTGCTGCAGCGCGATGCCACCGAGACCGAAGCCGGCGTGGCCGTGACGGACAAGTCGCGACGCTGGCAACTGGGCTGGCGCGCCGACTGGCTGAGCGGTGAGGACGGGCTGACCGTGCAGGGCGACGTCTACCGCGGCGATACGGCAGGCCGCCTGAGTGGCACACGCAACCTCGGCGGCGTCAGCACGTCGGGGCAGAACCTGCTGGCGCGCTGGACTGGCCGGCTGGACGGCGGCTCGCGGCTGCGCCTGCAGGCCTACTACGACCATGTGCGGCGCGAGGACACGATCCTGTACAGCCCGCGCTTCACGGTGCTGGACCTGGAGGCGCAGCACAGCTTGGCCTGGGGCGCGCACCAGATCGACTGGGGCGGCGGCTGGCGGAGCTCGCGCGACCACATCGCGCCGGGGCTGGTGTTCGGCTTCGTGCCCGAAAGCGCGCGGCAGCAATGGCACAACCTGTTCGTGCAGGACGAGCTGAACCTGGCAGACGGCTGGCGGCTGACGGCGGGCACGAAGTTCGAGCACAACGACTACACCGGCTGGGAGACGCTGCCGTCGCTGCGCCTGGCCTGGTCGCCGTCGGCGCGCTGGCAGTGGTGGGCCTCGCTGTCGCGCGCGGTGCGCGCGCCGGCCCGGCTGGACCGCGACCTGCGCCTGCCGCCCAAGCCGCCCTTCATCATCGCGGGCGGGGCCGACTTCGTGTCGGAGGTCGCGCGCGTGGTCGAGCTGGGCCACCGCGGCCAGCCGAGCAGCACGCTGAGCTATGCGCTGACGCTGTACCAGCATGACTGGCAGAAGCTGCGCAGCGGCCAGCCGCCGCCCAACGCCGTGGTGCAGAACATGATCGCCGGCAACAGCTGGGGCCTGGAAGCCTGGGCGCACTGGCAGCCGCTGCCCTGGCTGCGCTGGAGTGCCGGCTTCAATGCCCTGCAACAAGATCTGGCCGTGCAGCCGGGCAGCCGCGACCCGGTGGGGCCGTCCGCGCTGGGCAACGACCCGCCGCGGCAATGGCAGCTGCGCGCCACGCTGCAGCCGGCGGATCGCCATGAGCTGGACGTGGCGCTGCGCCATGTCGCCGCGCTGCCGAAGCCGGCCGTGCCCGCCTACACGGTGCTGGACTTCAACTACGGCTGGCGCGCCACCCCCACGCTGGCGCTGACGCTGGGCGGCCGCAACCTGCTGCATGGCCGCCATGCCGAGGCCAATGCTGCGCCGGGCCGCAGC
The DNA here is from genome assembly GCF_054049255.1 of Roseateles sp. P5_E4. Taxonomy (NCBI): domain Bacteria; kingdom Pseudomonadati; phylum Pseudomonadota; class Betaproteobacteria; order Burkholderiales; family Sphaerotilaceae; genus Roseateles; species Roseateles sp. P5_E4. The sequence continues at coordinate 107,359 of NZ_JBFUMS010000005.1, forward strand.
GTCTTCGGGCCCGAGGCCTACGCGCAACTGCGGTGGACCCCGTGACACCGGCGCGGCGCAGGCCGCTGCTGGCCTTCGCGCTGGGCTTGCTGACGGCCGGCATGAGCCATGCACAGACCGACGATGCCGGCGGCGAGGTGCGCATCAAGGCCGAGTTCCTCTACAAGTTCACGGCCTATGTGGATTGGCCCGACGGCGCGCTGGGTGCTATCGATGCGCCCTTTGTCATCGGCGTGCAGGGCTCGGAAGCCATGCTCGGCGAGCTGAGCCAGACCCTGCAGGGGCGCACGGTGCAGGCGCGGCCGGTGCAGGTGCGGCGCGTGCGCGCGGCCGATGCCGACCCGGCCGTGCACCTGCTATTCCTGGCTCAGGGCGAGGCGGCCAGCTCGCGACGCGGGCTGCTATTGGTCGGCGAGGGCACGTCCGGCGAGGCGCCGCCGCGCGCCAGCGCCATTCAATTCATGGTCATTGGCGGACGCGTGCGTTTTGATGTGCTGCTCGACAGCGCCGAACGTGCCGGCCTGCGTCTGAGTTCGCGGTTGTTGTCCGTCGCGCACAAGGTACATGCGACGGCGCGCTGAGGCCGGCTCGCCTCAGCCCTCGGGATCCAGCCGCCGCGCCCGCGCCAGCCGCCAGGCATCCGCGGGGTCGGTGAAGACAGCTTCCGCCGTCGTGCCCGTCTCGCGGCCCGCGGCGTCGATGGCGATGCGCTTGTCGAAGACATAGCACTCGCCCTGCCATGCGTCGGTGTCGTCCGGAAACGACTCGAGATAGTTCAGGATGCCGCCGTCGAGCTGGGCGACCTTGAGCCCCCGGGCCTGCATCCAGGCCGCCGTCTTCTCGCAGCGGATGCCGCCGGTGCAGTACATCGCCACCGTCTTGCCCTGCCATTCGTCGCGATGCGCCTCCACATAGGCCGGGAAGTCGCGGAAGTGGGCCACGCCGGGGTCGATGGCGCCGCGGAAGCGCCCCAGCTTGAACTCGAAGGTGTTGCGGTTGTCGAGGACGACGGTGGCGGGGTCGGCCAGCAGTTCGCGAAAGCGCTGCGGGCTGACATGGGTGCCGGTGTCTTCGCCGCTGACGCCAGGGATGCCGAAGGCGACGACCTCGCGCTTGACGGAGACCTTGAGGCGGCTGAAAGGCAAGCGCTCGCAGGCGTTGTGTTTGACGTGCAGGTCGGCAAAGCCCGGCCGGGCCTGAAGTTCCCCCTCGAAGGCCTGGACGGCATCAACCGTGCCCGCGACAGCCGCGCTCAGGCCTTCACTCGCCACCAGGATGACGCCACCCAAGCCATGAGCGACCTCACGAAGCCAAGCCGCCAGCGCCGAGGGATCTTCTATGGGCGTGAAACGGTAGAAAGAGCTATGAGCAAAGGCGAGGGACACCCGGGGATTTTATCGACGCTCCCGGGCCCGCGAGATGCGGGCACTCATGCCGACGGCAATCAGGCCCGCTGCCAACAGACCCCAGGAGGCAGGTTCCGGAGCAGGTGAATAGATGATCGTCAACGCGCTCGACGCCGGCAACGGATCCTGACGGCACACTGAGCCGGAAACCCAATAGGAGCAGGTGTTCCCGATCTCAGCCACGATCGTCGGCGAGATGGCGACGCCGGGATTCGGTAAACCGGGCCCGTAAGGTGCGCCGGGAACGAAAGAGAACCGCAGGGCCTCGAAGGTCACCGATTGGCCGGGTGCGATGGGGCTCTGCACACCCAGAATCGCCGGCGTCAGCACGTTGCCGTTCGGGTCCATGACGAGACCGAGGAAAAAGCCAAACGAGTTCGCGTCAACAAAGGCCCACCCGATGTTCTCATCGGACGTCGAGTGGTTGGTGAGGGTCACGAAGACCGACGGACTGTCAGCCAAGTTGAGGACCGGCTTCGTGAAAGACCAGCTCCAATCCACTGTGGCGTGCGCCGCGGTCGCGCTCAGCAGCGCGGCGCAGGCCAGGGTCAATGATGTCAAAAGTCTGCGCATGGACAACTCCCTGTCGTCGTATTGCTCGCTTTGGATCGAGCATGTTTTCAAGCGGCGCCAGAATAACTCGGGTCGACGCTGCCAGCGTCCCGTACTCTGGCGCTCACCCTAGGATGGCGCTGGCAAGCCCTGCCCGCTGGACGGCCCGTTCAGCCGGGCGCCGAGGCCGCTTCGCTGGCGACCGGCGCCGCTCGTGGCGGCGCTGGGACTGCGGCGGGGCAGCCCGCCTCAGCTTCCGGTGGGTTGGACAGCGGCACCGACTTCAATTCGCCGGTCAGCGTCCTGAGCAGGGCCCGCCCGCAGCGCTGCTGCAGCACCTGGGCGCGCTCCATGCGCTCCCGACGACCTTCGAGGTAGCGAACCGTGCGGTGGCGCCCTTCATCCGCCGCATTGGGCGGCAGATCGCCGGCCAGCGCCTCTGCCGCCATCGCCAGCAGCTGGGCCGTGCGCCGGACCAGCAGTTCGCCTTCCTTGCTGGACCAGGCCTCCACCGCGTTTTCCTCCAGCAAGGGGTCGGACACGACGGTGACCGCTGCACGGCGCTGCGGGTTCGGCACCGATGCGTCGCGCCAGCCGGCTTCCGCCTGCACGATCAGTGCACGGCTGTCCTGCGTCATCCAGAACGCCGGCACCAGCTCGAGCCGCCAGCGCGCCTCGGCCATGGGCGTGGCGGCGCCGGACAGGAAGCCGCGCGCCTGCGTCATCAGGCCCTCCGGCGTCATCAGGGCCACGATGCCCTGATAAGGCGCCACCACCAAGTCGGCCCGCTGCTGCAGCTTGTTGGCCTGCGCCCGTTGCACGCCCTCGTTGACGGCGGCATGGGTCAGTATGGCCACGAGCAGGCCGGCGGCGTTCGGCGCCGGGTACATCATCTGCCCCGTGTTGACGCCGGCGCCATCCCGGTCCAGCACACCACGGAATTCGACGCCGGGCCGCGCCAGGCTGTCCCAGCCCAGCGCCCAGCTGTCACCGCGCGCCTGCGCCCCCACCCCGCAGGGCAGCAGCATCGCCGCGAGGATCAGTGCCCGGCGCAGATGCCGGCCACCCTCATTGCAGCGGCTTGAGGACGGCATCCTTGCCAAGCTCCAGGGCCTCGAAATAGGCATTGGTCAGGCCCGGGAACTTGGGCGGCTGGTCCCAGGCAGTTGCCGCAGCGGCCTTGTTGATGTCGATGGGCTTGTACCAATCCAGCGCGTTGGTGCGCAGATCCACCATGTAGGCCACGCCCTTGAAGACGGCCTTGGGCTCGGCCGTCGGCACATAGGCCGAATAGTTGCGCCACACGCCCAGGGCGTTGATCTGGATGACCAGCAGGCGATCGACACCGTGCTTGTCGCGCAGGCCGCGGAAGTCCTGGCGCGCGAAGTTCACGGCGTCACCACTGAACTTGGGCAGGTCATCGAGCTTCAGATCGGTGGCCAGGGCCGTCGCGCTGCCGCCGCTCTTGACGATGAAGGACGCGGCCTGGTCCTTCAGCGTGGCCAGGTCTTCCAGCGGCAGGGTGCGGACATAGCCTGTCAGCGTGCTGTGGGCAGCGTTCGCCACGCCCAGGCAAAGCAGGCAACCGGCGCCCGGAAACTCGGTGTCCACCTTGGGCAGTGCCGTCATCACGACGCCCACCTTGCCCGAACCGCCACCGATGGCGGCCTTGTTGAGCGGCACCGGGTTTTGCGGCTTGGACGCGCAGCCCGTCAAAACGACCAGCCATGCGGCGGCCAATCCCATCATCCATTTGCGCATGAAATCTCCCTGAATCTGTTCGAGGTCTGCGTCCGCCATGCGATGGCGTCGCGCCGGCGCGGATGATGTCGCAAAGTCACCATGCCGCAAGCCGCCCGGGGCCCCAGACTTTCCCTCAGCCGGGGGCTTCCTAGAATCCAAGGCCTGCCCGCTCAAGCCCGCTCAAGCCCGCTCATGTCCGACCGCCTCAAAGTCCTGCCCCAATACCTGATGCCCAAGCAGGCGATGACGCGCCTGGCCGGGCATTACGCGTCCAAGCCGCTGGGTGGCGTGACGACCTCGGTCATCCGCCGCTTTGTCGGGCGCTACGGCGTCAACATGGCCGAGGCGGCCGAGCCCGACATCACGGCCTACAAGACCTTCAACGACTTCTTCACCCGGGCGCTGAAACCCGGTGCCCGGCCGCTGGCCGATGCTTCACTGATCTGCCCGGTGGACGGCTCGATCAGCCAGGTGGGCCGCATCCAGGGCGACCAGATCTTCCAGGCCAAGGGACAGGCCTTCACGACGACGGCCCTGGTCGGCGGCGACGCGCAGCTCGCGGCGCGGTTCAAGGACGGCCTGTTCGCCAACCTCTACCTCAGCCCCAAGGACTACCACCGCATCCACATGCCGGCCGCCGGGCGGCTGGTGCGCATGGTGCATGTGCCGGGCGAGCTGTTCTCGGTGAACCCGACGACGGCGCGCGGCGTGCCGGGGCTGTTTGCGCGCAACGAGCGCGTCGTCTGCGTGTTCGATGACGACACCTTGGGTCGCTGGGTGCTGGTGCTGGTCGGCGCCACCATCGTCGGCAGCATGGCCACGGTCTGGCATGGCGTCATCAACCGCGCCGGCCCGGTACGCGAGTGGGACTACACACCTGGACAAGCGACGCTGGCCCAGGGCGACGAGATGGGCCGTTTCCTGCTCGGCTCCACGGTCGTCATGCTGTTCGAGAACAGCGGCCTGCAGTTCAACCCGGCGTGGCAACCGGGAGGCTCGGTCCGGATGGGTGAGCTGATGGCGAGCTGAGAAGCGCCGCAGCTGCAGCGGGCGCCAGGGGCTTGGCCAACAGCCAGCCCTGCAGATGTGTGCAGCCCAAGGCCTCGACCTCGGCGGCCTGCGCCTCGGTCTCGACGCCTTCCGCCACGATGGCCAGGCCCAGCGCCTGGGCCAGCACGCAGGCCGCGCGCACGACGGCGCCGGCGGACGGCTCGGGCAGTGGGTCGATCATGCTGCGATCAAGCTTGAGTGTGGTGATGGGCAGGCGGCGCAGCAGGGTCAGCGAGCTCTGACCGGTGCCGAAGTCGTCGAACGCCACGCCCACGCCGGCGTCGCGCAGCCGGGCAAGCTGGGGCAGCACACGGTCCATGTGCGTCATCGCGGCGGTCTCGGTGATCTCGACCTCGATCAGCGTCGGCGCCAAGCCATGCGCGCGCACCAGGTCCAGCACCCAATCGGCAAAGCCGGTGTCCTCGAACTGCAGCGGCGACACATTCACGGCCACCGGCATCACGGCCAGGCCCTGCTGCTGCCAGGCACGCAGTTGCTGGGCCGCCTGGCGCAGGATCAGCGCGCCGAGCGGCACGATCTGGCCGGTGCGCTCGGCGGCGGGAATGAAGTCCGCCGGGCTGACGCGGCCGCGCCCGGGGCGCTGCCAGCGCACCAGGGCCTCGAAGCCCGCCAGGCGGCGCGTGCCGGCCTCGAACTTCGGCTGGTAGTCGAGCTGGAACTCCTCGCGCTCGATGGCCGCGGCCAGGGCCTGTTCGATCTCCAGCAGGCCGCCCGCCGCTGCCGACATGCCGGGCCGAAAGGCAACGACGGCCGCGCCGGCCTGCTGCTTGGCCTGGTGCATGGCCACATCGGCCGCACGCAGCAGGGCCGCGCCGTCCCGGCCATGGGCGGGAAAAAGCGCGATGCCGACCGACAGGTGCACATACAAGGCCCGGTGGGCAACGGCAAAGGGCGCGTTCATCAGCGCCAGCAGGCGCTGGCCAACCAGCAGGGCGCCCGCGTCGTCATCGACGCCGGGCTGCAGCAGCAGGAACTGGTCTTCGCCCAGTCGTGCCAGCAGGGCCTCGGGCGGCAGGGCCTCGCGCAGGCGTGTCGCGATGGCCTGCAGCAGCGCGTCGCCGGTCTCGTGGCCCAGGCTTTCGTTGACGAGCTGGAAGCGGTCCAGGTCGGCCGACAGCAGCGCGAATCCCGGGCTGCCGGGCACCGTCAGCTCGGCCAGGCGGGCCAGGGCGGCGTGGCGGTTGGGCAGGTCGGTCAGCTCGTCATGCAGGGCCTGGCGGCGCAGCGCCTCGATGGCGCGCTGGCGCGCGGTGTCGTCCAGCATCAGCACCAGCAGGGCCGGCCCACCCTCCCATTCGATATAGCTGGAGCTGCCACGCAGATAGACGGCCTGGCCATCGCTGCGGTAGCGCTCGCCCTCCCAGGCGATCTGGCCGCTGCGCTCCTGCAGCAGGCGTTGGTAGCGGGCGCGCGCGGCCTCGATGTCGGAAGTGGCGATCAGCGGGCCGATGGGGCCGATGTCCTCCACGCGGTCGAAACCGAACATGGCCAGCGCCGCCGGGTTGGCATAGACGGCCCGCGACTCGCGCACGACAAGCAGACCCTGCATGGACTGCTCGTAGAGCTGGCGCAGCTGCGAATTGACTCGCTGCGTCTCGTGATGGGCGCGGCGCACCGACAGCAGGATCAGCGCCATGGCCAGCACGGCCTGCACATAGGTACCGAGGATGTGGGTGATGGGAGAGCGGGCCAGCGGGTCCAGCAGCGGGCCGCTGAGGTGCACCAGGCCGGAGGCCGCAAAGCAGCCGGCGACGAAGCGCTCGCCGGTCGCCCCATCCCGCCACAGCCAGGCGGCGGCCAGCCAGGCGCCGGCGGTCAGGATCAGGGCAGCGGCAACGACGGCATGGCGCTGCTGCACCAGCGCCAGCGCCAGGATGAAGCCGAGCAGGGACGCGAACAGCGGCGCGTTGCGCCGCCAGCGCCAGAGCCGGCCGCGGTAGCGCGCCGCGCCAGCCAGTTGCAGAGCCAGCGAGGCGATGACGGCCGCCGTCGCCACGGTGGCCTGGAGCTTGTAGTGCACGGACTCCGGGTCCGGCGGCACGAGGGCGATGCCCAGCGTGAGGCCCACGGCGAGCAGGACATGGCTCCAGCCCCAGTCGCTGATGTGGGGATGACCAGGCTCCAGCCGCGCCAGCACCAGCAGCGCCACGCCAAGCAGGGCGATCAAGCTGGTGCTGATCAGCAGGGATCCCGTCATCGGCCCATCCTAGCCAGGATGGGCCGCGCCACGTGACATCAGTCACGCGCCGAGTCGTTAGAACTCAGGACGGATGTCACGCGCGGCCAGCGCCCAACGGTCACCAGGTGAAGGTCACGACGCCGCTGGCCGGCAGCTCGTAGCTGAAGCGCTGGCCCGGCGCCTGCACCGTGAAGCGGCGGGGCGCGCCGGCGGAGTTGCTGACGATCAGCGCCGTGCTGCCATCCGGGTTCGTGAACGCGACGTGGTCCAGGCCCGTCTTCTTGCCCTCGCCGCCTTCCGAGTCGATGCGCCGTGCGCCCTGCTGCACGAAACGGCTGGCGTGGCCGAAGGCGTAGTACTCGATGTTGCGCGTGACCTTGCCGCTCTTGGGGTCGATGGTGACGACGCCACGGCAGTCCTTGCAACCGCCCAGGTGCGGGCCGTATTGCGGGTCCAGCGCCAGGTTCCACATCAGCACGCCACGCGCGCCGTGGCGGGTGCTGCCGATGATGAGGTTGCGCGTGATCCAGGGCAGTGTCTCGGCCCACTGCGGCTTCCATTCGCCGCCGGAACACTCGGTGAACCAGACGTCCAGCTCCGGGAAGTGCTGGGCCACCTGCGACTGCGCGGACACGTCCCCCGCATAGCAATGCCAGGCCACGCCCGACACATATTGGCGCGCCGTGGCATCGGACAGCATGGACAGCGGGCTCCACGGCTCGTCCCAGTTGTGATCCCACTCCAGGATCTGCGTCTTCAGGCCTTGGGCTTTGAGCAACGGGCCGAGGTGCTGGCCGACGACGGTCGCGCGCGTGGCCGGCGTCATGCGCATGCCGGGGTAGTCGGGCGGCTCGAAGTGCGGCTCGTTCTGCAGCGTCAGCGCAAAGATGGGCACGCCCTCGGCGCGCATGCTCTCGACGTAGCGCACCATGTAGCGGGCAAAGGCGCCGTAGAACTCGGGCTTGAGCTGCCCCTGCACGAGGCTGTCGGTCGTCTTCATCCAGCCCGGCGCGCTCCATGGCGAGGCCATCACCTGCAGTTTGGGGTTGAGCGCCAGGGCCCGCTTGACGGCGGGGATGACGTCGGCGCGTTCGGTGTTGAGAGAGAAGTTCTTCCGCTCGGGGTCGGTCTGGCCCGGCGGCATGTCGTCGAGGCTGTAGTGGCGGCGCGAGAAGTCCGATGCGCCGATCGTGAGCCGAGTCAACTCGAAGCCCAGGCCCTTACCGTCATTCCCCTCGCGCGTGAACAGCTCGCGCATCAGCGCGTCGCGCTGGGGCTCGCTCATGCCGTGGCGGATCAGCCAGGCCGAGCCCTCGGTGATGGCCGCTCCGAAGCCGGCGATGCGCTGGTGCTGGCGCTTCGGATCGATGCGGATCACGGCATCGGCCTTGTTGGCGGACTTGCTCACTTCGCTTGGCGCCAGCAACTGCTGCTGGTCGGCGGTCGTCAGAAAAGCCCGCACAGTTTCAGCGTTAGCGACGCTGGCGAGCGCGGCTGTCAGGGCGAGCAGAAGGATCTTCATGGCGGTTTCAGCTCAGGCGTTGTTCACTGGCGGCGTCGAAGACGCTGAGCGCCGACTCGTCGATGTCGAAGGCCAGCTCGTCGCCGGCCAAGATGCGGCGGCCGTCGTGCACCAGGACCGAGAAGCCCTGCTCGCCCAGCTTCATCCAGACGACCTGGTGGTTGCCCATGGGCTCGACCAATTGCACGGTCGCGCGCCAGCGGCCATCCGACTGCAGGCGCACGTGCTCGGGCCGCACGCCGAGCACGAGGCTCTGGCCGGCCTTCGCACGCCCCTCGGCCAGCCGCAGAGGCAGTGCGCCTTCAAGCGAGCGGCCGTCGGCACCGACCTGGGCCGGCACCATGTTGATGGCGGGCGCGCCGAGGAAGCCGGCGACGAAGAGATTGGCCGGGCGCTCGTAGACTTCGCTGGGCGTACCGATCTGCTGGATGACGCCGCTCTTCATGACGACGATGCGCGAGGCCAGCGTCATGGCCTCGACCTGGTCGTGGGTCACATAGATCATCGTGTTGCCCAACGTCTGGTGCAGCAGCTTCAATTCGCGGCGCAGCTCGGCGCGCAGCTTGGCGTCGAGGTTGGACAGCGGCTCGTCGAACAGGAAGACGCCGGCCTCGCGCACCAGCGCCCGGCCGATGGCGACGCGCTGGCGCTGGCCGCCGGACAGCTGAGCCGGCTTGCGGCTAAGAAGCGGCGTCAGCTGCAGCATGTCGGCCGCGCGCTTCACGCGGCGCTCGATCTCGGCCTTGGGGATACCGGCCACGCGCGGGCCGAAGGACATGTTGCGCTCCACCGTCATCGTCGGGTACAGCGCATAGCTCTGGAAGACCATGCCGATGCCGCGCTCGGAGGGCTCAGCGTCGGTCATGTCCTGGCCGCCGATGTGGATGCTGCCTGCGCTCACGTCGATGAGGCCGGCGATGCTGTGCAGCAGCGTCGACTTGCCGCAGCCCGAAGGGCCGAGCAGCACGAGGAATTCGCCCTCGACGACCTGGAGGTCCAGGTTCTTGATGACCTCGTTGTGGCCGAACTTGATGCTCAGACCTTGGATGTTCACGCCACTCATTTGACTGCGCCCGCTGCAATGCCGCGCACGAACCAGCGGCCGGAAATCAGATAGACCAACAGGGGCACGGCGGACGTCAGGATCGTCGCGGCCATGTTGAGGTTGTAGAGACGCTCACCGGTCGTCGTGTTGATGACGTTGTTGAGCTGCACCGTCATCGGCTGGTTCTCGCGGCCGGCGAAGGTCAGGCCGAGGATGTAGTCGTTCCACACGCCGGTGATCTGCATGATGGCCGCGACGATCAGCATCGGCGTGGACATCGGCAGCACCAGCTGCACGAAGATGCGCCAGAAGCCGCCGCCGTCCACGCGCGCCGCCTTGAACAGCTCGGTCGGCAGGCTGGCGTAGTAGTTGCGGAACAGCAGCGTCATGATGGGCATGGCGAACACCAGGTGCACGGCGACGATGCCGGGCAGGCTGCTGTAGATGCCGATGGCTGCCTCGAGCTTGACGAGCGGATAGATCATCACCTGGATGGGGATGAAGGCGCCCATCATCAGCACGCCGAACAGCCACTGGCCGCCCTTGGGCTTCCACCAGGAGAGCGCATAGCCGTTGATGGCCCCAAGCAGAATGGGCAGGATGACCGACGGCACCGTGATGGCCACCGAGCTCCAGAAGCCGCCGCGAATGCCTTCGCAGCTGACGCCCGTGCAGGCTTCGCTCCAGGCGGCACGCCAGGCGCCCAGCGAGGGCGCCGACGGCAGCGCGAAGATCTGGCCGAGGCGGATCTCCTCCATGCTTTTGAACGAGGTCGTCAGCATCACGTACAGCGGCAGCAGGAAGAAGGCCGCGGCGAAGAGCAGGAAGGCGTAGACGCCGATGCGGGCCCACAGCGCCGTTGCTTTGCGCTTGCTCATCAGTGGCCTCCCTTCGCTGCCTGCCGGCTGCGCGCGTAGGCGAGCGGCGCGACCAAGGCGAGGACCGTGAGCAGCAGCACCACGGCACCCGCCGAAGCCAGTGCCAGGTTGGCGCGGCCGAACAGGTGGTCCATGATGAACTTGGCCGGCACATCGCTGGCCGTGCCGGGGCCGCCCTGGGTCATGGCGACGACCGTGTCGAAGACCTTGACGACGCCGGTGGCCAGCAGCGTGAAGACGGTCGCCAGCGTCGGGCCCATCATGGGCAACACGACGGACAGATACACGCGCCAGGTCGGAATGCCGTCCAGCCGCGCCGCCTTCCAGATCTCCTCGTCGATGCCGCGCAGGCCGGCGAGCATCAACGCCATCACCAGCCCCGCACCCTGCCAGGTGCCGGCGATGACGACGGTGTAGATGACCATGTCCTGGTCAACGATCCAGTCGAAGCTGAAATCCTTCCAGCCCATCTGCTGCATCGCGTTCTGCAGGCCGCTGTCGGGGTTGAGCACCCATTGCCAGACCAGGCCGGTCGCGACGAAGGACATCGCATACGGGTACAGGAAGGCGGTGCGCAGCACGCCCTCGCCGCGCACCTTCTGGTCGATGAAGACGGCCAGCAGAAAGCCCAGCAGCATGGCCGCGACGATGTAGAGCACGCCGTAGACGGCGAGGTTGTGGATGGCGAGCTGCCAGCGATCGTTGTCGAGCAGGCGTTCAAACTGCTGCAGTCCGACGAAGTCGTCCTTGGGGAAGGTGCGCGAGCTGGACACGGAGGTGCGCAGCGTCCACAGCACCGTGCCGACATAGCCGACGAGAACGATGACGGCCAGGGGCAGCAGCGCGCCCCAGGCCGCGAGGGAACGGCGTTTCATCGTCAGGACTTCAGCGCGTTGACGATGTCCTTCTGGACCTTCTCGACCGGAATGTTGCGGTTCCAGTAGCTCGTCAGCACGTCCTGCAGGGCGCCGTTCTGGTCGGGCGTGATGTAGATCTCGCCGTTGCCGAGCTGGCGCGACTTGTCCTTCATCGCGGCCACGCCCATCTGGGCGCACATGTCCATCTGGCTGACGTCGACGTCGGTGCGGATGGGGATGGAGCCCTTCTTCATGCTGAAGGCGACTTGCGTGGCGGGCTGGGTGATGACGCTGGCCAGCAGCTGCTGGGCCTTGACCTGGTCGGGCTTGTCGGTCTTGGGGAAGACCATCACGTCGCCCTGGATGATGTAGGGCGCCTTGGGGCCGAAGCCCGGCGCGCAGCCGTAGTCCTTGCCGGCCTCCTGCTTGGCCTGGGCGAACTCGCCCTTGGCCCAGTCACCCATGATCTGCACGCCGCCGCGGCCGCTGATCAGCATGGCGGTGGCATCGTTCCAGTTGCGGCCCGGCGAGCCCTTGTCGGTGTAGCTCTGCAGGCGCTTGAAGGCCAGCAGCACCTTCTTGAAGTCCTCGCCCAGGATGGCCTTGGGGTCGCGGTCGCGAAAGATCTTCAGGTAGAGATCACGGCCGCCGTAGTGGGCCAGCGTCGCCGTGAAAACAATGCCGTCCTGCCAGGGCTGGCCGCCATGGGCCAGCGGCACAAGGCCGGCGGCCTTGAGCTTGTCCAGCGCCCCAAACAGCTCATCGAAGTTCTTGGGCTCTTCCGCGATGCCGGCCTTCTTGAAGGCGGCCTTGGAGAACCAGAACCAGGTCATGTTGTGGATGTTGACCGGCGCGGCGTAGTAGTGGCCGTTGACGCGGATGGCGCTCAGCACGGTCTCGGGCAGGAACTTGTCCCAGCCGTCGCGCTGGGCCACCGCGTCGACGTTGTTCAGCAGGCCCTGGTCGACGATGTCGCGGAACTGCTGGGTGGTGTTGAACTGGGCGGCCGTGGGCGGGTTGCCGCCGGCAATGCGGTTGATGGCGACCGAGCGAGCCTGCTCGCCCAGGGCGACAGCCGTGTCGACCCAGATGCCGCCCTGGGCCTTGTAGGCCTCGGCCAGGGTCTTGGCGGCGGCGGACTCGCCCCCCGAGGTCCACCAGTGGATGACTTCGGCCTTGAGGGGTTCGGCGGCGTTGGAAGCGGTTGCAACGAGCAGCGCAACAGCGGCCAGGGCATGGCGGGGGAACTTCATCTTGTCTCCGGATCTTGTGGGGCAGCGTGCGCAGTTTGCCCTGGCGCGGCTGAACGCGCCTGAGGGAGGACCCTGTAATATTTCATTTAGAAACCGCCTGTACCCTTTAAATAAAGGGCGCCATGCCGTTAATCATTCGTTCAGAAACCGGCCGTACCAGAGGCCGCTGTCCTTCAGTGTGCGCTTCTGGGTGGCGTAGTCGACATAGGCGATGCCGAAGCGGCGCAGATAGCCCTCGGCCCATTCGAAGTTGTCCAGCAGGCTCCAGGCGAAGTAGCCCTTGACCGGCACGCCGGCGTCCATGGCCTGCCGTACGGCGGCCAGATGGCGCTGCAGATAGGACAGGCGCTCGGCGTCGTGCACGCGGCCGTCGGGCGTCAGCACGTCCTCGAAGGTGGAACCGTTCTCGGTCAGCTGGATGAGGGGCGGGTTGTAGTCGCGCTGGATGCGGGTCAGCAGGTCAACCAGCCCCTGTGGCGAGATCTCCCAGCCGAAGCCGGTGCGTTCGACGCCCTCGCGCTCCACCAGGCTGGCACGCATCGGGCCACCGGCCGGATCGTCCTTGACCATCTCGGGGAAGTAGTAGTTGACGCCGAGGAAGTCGGTCGCGGTGGCTATTGCCGCCAGGTCGCCGGCCTCCACCTTGGGCGCGGCATTTCCGGATGACGCGAGCAGCGCCAGCGTGTCTTCGGGATAGCCGCGGCCGAACAGCGGGTCGAGGAACCAGCGGTTGCGCAGGCCATCGTGGCGTTTCAGTGCAGCGGCGTCCTCGGCGCTATCGGATGCGGCGGTGATGGGGTGCAGGCTGAGCGTGATGCCGACTTGGGCGCCGGCCGAGTTCTTGCGAATCAGCGGGATGGCCTGGCCATGCGACAGCAGCACGTGGTGGCAGGCTTGCATCGCATCGGCCAGGCTCTTGCCGCCGGGCGCATGCACGCCCTCCCAGTAACCCATCATGCAGGAGCACCAGGGTTCGTTGTGCGTGATCCAGTGCTTGACACGGTCGCCCAGGCGGCGCGTGACGATGTCGGTGTATTCGAGAAAGGCGCCGACCGTGTCGCGCGAGAGCCAGCCGCCTTGCTCCTGCAGCGGCTGCGGCAGGTCCCAGTGGTAGAGCGTGGCCCAGGGGTCCAGGCCGCGCTCCAGCATGCCGTCCACCAGCCGGTCGTAGAAGGCCAGGCCCGCTTCGTTCACGGCGCCCCGCCCTGTAGTTCCGTTTGGAAGAATGCGCGGCCAGGCGATGGAGAAGCGGTAGGCGTTGACGCCCAGAGCCTTCGCCATGTCCAGGTCCCGCGGGAACAGGTGGTAATGATCGCAGGCCACCAGCGCGTTGGAGCCGTCGCGGATGCGGCCGGGCTCGCTGCAGAAGCGGTCCCAGATGGACTCGCCCTTGCCGTCCTCGCGGCCGGCGCCCTCGATCTGGAAGGATGAGGTGGACACGCCCCAACGGAAGTCGGCGGGGAAGTCTTGGCGTTTCGGGGCGGTGTGGGAGCTCATGCTTCGAATGGGAGGCGCCGGCAGCGCGGCCGGCGCGGGTTCAGGGGACTGGGAAATCGATCAGAACTTGTACGTGCCGCCGATCAGGAACTGGCGGCCATAGGACGTGTATCGCTCGGGCAAGGTGGCGTTGGGATCGGCGGAACCGGTGGAGACACCGACGCGGGTGCGATAGGGCTCGTCACGCAGATTGTTGACCTGCAGCGTCAGCGACAGACCTTTAAAGAGGCCCGATTCGAACGCGTAGCCGATCTGCGCGTCGATGATGGTTTCACTGGAGATCATGCTCGGCACGTTCTCGCCAAAGGTGCCGCGCACCGTCGTCACGAAGGGCGAGCGATGGCGGCTGCCGATGCGCGCCGAGATACCGTCGCGTTCGTAATAGACGGTGAAGTTGGTCGCCTTGCCCGACAGACCATCCAAAGGTTTGCTGACGTCATTGCCCTCGTGCAGCGAGCTGCGCGTGTCCGAGTAGCTCAGGCTCACGCCGATGCCGTCCAGCGCCGAGCTGATCAGGCCGCCGTCCAGCGAGCCACTCAGCTCGGTGCCGGCGATCATCCCGCCGCCGCCGTTGGACTGGGTAGTCAACGTGCCGATGTTGCTGTAGGGCGTGAAGGCCGTCGGGTTGGGAAAGCCGGTGAAGTCGAAGTCGATGGACTGCGAGTAGACGAAGTTCTTGATGTTCTTGTGGAAGACCGCGGCCGCCACATAGCTGCGCTTGCTGAAGTAGTGCTCCACGGACAGGTCCACCGCGTCGGCGCGCCAGGGCTCCAGCTTGGGGTTGCCGCCATTGGCCGACCACAGATGCGGCTCGGTCGTGCTGACGCTGATGCCCGCGAAGCCGGCGCGCATGTCCTCCATGTTCGGCCGCGCCAGCACCTTGGCCAGGCCGAAGCGCACGATGGTGTTGGCCGTCACGTCGGCGGCGATGTTGAGGCTGGGCAGGGTGTCGGTGTAGCTGGTGCCGCCGGTGGCAGGTTCGGTCGCGTTGGTCTTGCCGTTCCAGAACAAGCCGTCGCTCCACTGCTTGGCATGCACGACGCGCAGGCCCAAGCTGCCGTGGATGGGCACGCCCCAGTCGAACTCGAAGCCGAGCTTGGCGTGGGCGGCCGTGACCTTCTCGTGCACCTGCCAGATACGGCCCGGTGCCTGGTCGGCCGAGGTGGGCACCACGTCGTACAAGCTCAGAGCGCTCGGCAGGTCGAAATTGACCATGCGGATATTGCTGCCGGCAAAGCCCAGGTCTGTCGGCGAGCGCAGCAGCGCGGACGGAATCAGCATCGGCGCGCGGCCGTTCTTGAGGTTGTAGTTCACCTCGGTGCGGTTCATGTCCTTGTCGCGCTCGGAGTAGTCCAGCCCACCCTCGATGTTGCTGAGCCAGCTGTCGAAGTTGCGGCCCGCCGTCAGCTTGAGCGCCTTGATCTGGTCGCGCACCTTGGGGAACTGGCTGCGGCCGTCGCGGCCCCAGTTGGCGGGGTCGGTCAGGTAGACGCTCTTACCGTCGCCGTAGTCGAAGGTCGGCGCGAAGGTGGAGCGACCGTCGCCGGTGACGATGTTGGCCTGCCCCAGGCTGACACGGCTCAGCGAGCCCGCCTGCACTTCCGCGTTCTGCTCGTCGCGCTTGGCCTTGGACCAGCTCAGGTCCCCCACCAGCTTCCAGTCAGCCAGCTTCAGCTCGTTGTTCCAGCCGATGGCGCGGATGTCGTCCTGGCGCTTGTTGAAAGTCGTCAGCGCCACCGGCGTGGTGTTGTTGACGATGCCGCTGGTGACGATCTTGTCGCCGTTGACCACCGTCGTCTGCGCATTGCTCCAGGTCGCACCCGACCAGGTCGACATGTCGGACATCACCGTGCGGCGCGCCTCGGTCTGGTCGAACTTGGAGTAGTAGAGGTCCAGCGTGCTGTGGAAATCGGCATTGGGCTTGTACTCGAGCACGCCCATCAGGCCGTCACGCTTCTGGCGCGACGAGGCGGCACCCAGCTCGAAGCCCTGCAGCGCGACGGCGTCCGTGGGCACGCCGGGCAGTGGTGCGCCCCAGTTGTTGGTGTTGGCCCACCACCAGCTCTTGTAGTGCTTTTCCTGGTTGGGCGAGTCCAGGTGCGCAAAGCCGACGGCCGCGCCCCAGGTGCGGTCGGCCGACTGCGTCACATACGAGGCGCTCAGGCGGTTGCCGGTGCCGGAGATCTCGGGGTTCAGCGAGCCGTTGGAGTTGCGTTCCACGCGAGCGCCGACGACACCGCGCGAGGTCGCGAAGTCCAGTGGGCGCAGCGTCTTCATGTTGACCGTGCCCGACAGGCCTTGCGCCGACAGGCTGGCGTCCGGCGTCTTGTAGACCGTGGCGGCGTTGATCAGCTCCGACGGGAACTGGTCGTACTCCACCGAGCGGTTGTCGCCCGTGGAGACGATCTCGCGGCCGTTCAGCAGCGTCACGCCATAGCGCGGCGCCATGCCGCGGATGCTGATGACGGACGAGCGCCCGGCCACGCGCTGAGCCGTCAGGCCGGGCAGGCGCGAGATCGCGTCGGCGATGGACACGTCGGGCAGCTTGCCGATGTCCTCGGCCGAGACGGACTCGACGATGGCATCGGCATTGCGCTTGGTGCTGATCGAGGATTCCAGGCTGGCGCGAAAGCCGGTGACCGTCACGGTGTCGAGCTTCTGCTCGCCCGCCGGCGCGGTCTGGGCCAGTGCCAGCGCCGATGCGCCCAGCAGGCCGACGCAGACGGCAATGGGCGTGAGGCGATTGCGCCGCTGGGGCGAAGTTGGGGCGATGGTGCGCACTGCCGCACGCTGAGCTTGCTTGAGCATTTCTTTCGTCTCCTGGTTCGTCTTGTTCGCTGCTCGGCCGGCTTTTTGGGTGGCGATGCCTCCGCGCTCCTTGGCGGTGTCGGCATCAAAATTGGAACCGGTTCCAAACACGGCGCAAATCTAATGCGCCACAGTCGGGGCTGTCAATCTCGTCGGCCCGGGGGTTGACGTTTTTTTGCTTCACCCACTACCGTCGCGCTCCCAACGGACACTCCACGATGACTCGCTCAACCGCACTTCTCGCTGCCCTGCTTGCCCTGGCGACCATGGCCGGCGCGGCCGAAACCGATGCCGTCGTGCAGGCCTGGCCGGCGCGCAAGCCCGCGCGCGATACGGCGCTGGAGGCGCGTGTCGAAGCCGCGCTGAAGACCTTGACGCTGCGCCAGAAGATCGGCCAGATGACCCAGCCCGAGATCCGCGCGATCACGCCGGAGCAGGTGCGCGAGTACGCCATCGGCACCATCCTGAACGGCGGCGGCGGCTGGCCGGGGCAGGACCGCGCGGCCACGCCAGCGCAGTGGCGCGAGCTGTCGGAGAAGTTCAAGGCTGCGGCCCTGCAGGCGACGCCGGGCATCCCGCTGATCTGGGGCACCGACGCCGTGCACGGCCACAACAATGTGCGCGGCGCGACCCTCTTCCCGCACAACATCGCGCTGGGTGCGACGCGTGATGCCGACCTCGTTCGCGACATCGGCCGCGCCACCGCGCGGGCCATCCGCGCCTCGGGCTTGCACTGGGCATTCGCGCCCACGCTGGCCGTTGTGCAGGACGTGCGCTGGGGCCGCACCTACGAGAGCTTCGGTGCCGACCCGGCCCTGGTGAGGCGCCTGGGTCAGGCCTCCGTCGAAGGCCTTCAAGACGGCATGAAGGAGGGCCGCGGCGTGCTGGCGACTGCCAAGCACTACGTCGGCGATGGCGGCACGCGCCGCGGCATCGACCAGGGCGTGACGCAGGCTTCGCCGGCCGATCTCGCCAATGTGCACGGCGCGGGCTACCTGGGTGCGCTGGACGCCGGCGTGCTGACCGTCATGACCTCCTTCAGCAGCTGGACCGACAGCGCTGGCTACGTCGAGCACGGCAAGATGCATGGCAACGCCGTGCTGATGACCGGCGTGCTGAAAGACCGCCTGGCCTTCGACGGCCTCATCGTCAGCGACTGGGACGGCGTCGGCCAGGTGCCCGGCTGCACGCCCGAGGACTGCCCGGCCGCCATCAACGCCGGCATCGACGTCGTCATGGTGCCCTTCCACTGGAAGGCCTTCTTCGACAACACCCTGCGGGCTGCCGAGCAGGGCAGGATCCCGATGGCCCGCATCGACGACGCAGTGCGCCGCATCCTGCGCGTGAAGTTCAGCATCGGCATGCAGCCGGCCGTGCCCGCCACGGTCGAGGCGATGCAGGCGCCCGAGCTGGCGCGCCGCGCGGTGCGCGAGTCGCTGGTGCTGCTGAAGAACAAGCCGGGCCTGCTGCCGCTCAAGGGCACGGCCCGCGTGCTCGTTGTCGGTACCGCGGCCGACAGTCTGGCCCACCAGAGCGGCGGCTGGAGCGTGACCTGGCAGGGCCGTGACACGACGAATGTCGACTACCCGCAAGGCACCTCGCTGCTGGCGGCATTGCGGCAGCGCCTGGGTGCCGCGCAGGTCACCTTCGACGCTGACGGCAGCAAGAGCGACCCGAAGAACTTCGATGCCGTCGTCGCCGTGCTCGCCGAGACGCCCTATGCCGAGGGCGAAGGCGATGTGCGTATCACCGAAAACCTTCGCTTCAGCCGTCGCCATCCCAAGGACGCGGAAGTGCTGCAGCGCGTGACCGGCCGCGGGGCGCCGGTAGTCACGCTGCTGTACTCCGGCCGCCCGCTTTACGTGAGCGACCTGGCCAACAAGAGCGACGCCTTCATCGCCGCCTGGCAGCCGGGCACCGAGGGCGCGGGGCTGACCGACGTGCTCATCGCGCCGGCCGACGGCAAGCCCTGGCCGAGCTTCACCGGGCGTCTGTCCTTCCCATGGCCTGCAGGCCCCTGCCAATTCAGCAGCCACGAAGCCAGGTCCTGGTGGCCGGTCGGGGGCGGCCTGAGTGGCAAGGAAACCCAGGCAAATACCAAGCCCCTGCCCGAGCCGGCAGACCCCGCCCCGATCTGCCCCCTGTGATTCAATCCGCCCCAACAAAAGCAGAGGGCGAATGGCAACGATCAAGGACGTAGCGCGGCTGGCAGGTGTGGGCGTGGGCACCGCCTCGCGCGTCATCAGCGGAAACGGTTCCGTCGCGCCAGCCACGGCCGAGCGCGTGCGCAAAGTCATTGCCCAGCTGAAGTTCCGGCCCTCGCACACCGCGCGTTCGCTGGGCGCGGGCACGTCCAAGCTGATCGGCGTCTACATCCCCTTCCTGCGCGGCACCTACTACACGCCCATCCTGCGCGCCATCGACCTGGTGTTGCGCGCGCAAGGGCTGCATATGGTGGTGGCCTTCGGCGAGGGCATCGAGGACGAACGCGTCGAGACCAACGATGGCATGCGCTTCCTGCTGGACCGCGATTGCGACGGCCTCATCGTGCTGTCCAACGCGCTGCAGGACGAAGACCTCAAGGCCCTCGGCCCGGCGGCGCGCCAGGTCGTCGTGCTGAACCGCCATTTCGACCGCATCAAGGACCAATGCTTCACGGCCGACCACGTGCAGGGCGGCGTTCAGGCGGCCCGCGCGCTGCTGCAGCACAAGCACAAGGACATCGCCGTCGTCTCGGGCCCGACCACCTCGCCCGACAACGTGGCGCGCCTGAATGGCTTCATGGGCGAGCTGGCGCTGCGCGGGCTGGACACGTCCAAGATCCTGACCGTGCCCGGCGACTTTTCCAATCAGGCCGGCTGGGATGCGGCAGAGGTGCTGCTCAAGCAAAAGCGCCTGCCCTCTGCCGTGTTCTGCGCCAATGATGAGATGGCCATCGGCCTGCTGGCGCATTTCCAGGAACGCAGCGTGTCGGTGCCGCACGAGGTTTCGGTGCTGGGCTATGACGACTCTCCCAGCGCCGAATTCGCGGCGCCACGCCTCACATCGGTGCACATCCCGAGCCACGAGGTCACGCTGGCCGGCCTGCACTGGCTGCTGAACCGCTGCTACGGGCAGGAGCTGCCCATCTCGCGGCAGTTCGACATCACCGTCACCTGGCGCGCCTCCGTAGCAGCACCCCCTTCGCGCAAACGAAGCTGAGGCCACAATCCGGTTTGGTTACTTTTCACCAAACCCATGCTCGCCCAACGCGTCCTGACCGGCATCACCACCACCGGCACCCTGCATCTCGGCAATTACGTCGGCGCCATCCGCCCGGCCATTGAGGCCAGCCGCGCGCCAGGCGTGGAGAGCTTCTTCTTCATGGCCGACTTCCACGCGCTGATCAAGTGCGACGAGCCGGACCGCCTGGCCCATTCCAGCCGCGCCATTGCCGCGACCTGGCTGGCCGCCGGCCTCGACCCCGAACGCGTTACCTTCTACCGCCAGAGCGACGTGCCCGAGATCCCCGAGCTGACCTGGCTGCTGACCTGCGTGACGGCCAAGGGCCAGATGAACCGGGCCCATGCCTACAAGGCTGCCGTGGACGCGGCCGTGGCTGCCGGCGAGGAGCCCGATGCCAACGTCAGCATGGGCCTGTTCAGCTACCCGGTGCTGATGGCGGCCGACATCCTGATGTTCAACGCGCACAAGGTGCCGGTCGGCAAGGACCAGATCCAGCACATCGAGATGGCGCGCGACGTGGCCCAGCGCTTCAATCACCTGTTTGGCCGGGGCAAGGAGCTGTTCACTGCCCCAGAGGCCGTGACCGATGCCGAGATGGAGCTGCTGCCGGGGCTGGACGGCCGCAAGATGAGCAAGAGCTATGACAACGTCATCCCGCTCTTCGAAGGCGGCAGCGCGGCGCTGAAGGACGCGGTGGCGCGCATCGTCACCGACTCCAAGCTGCCCGGCGAGCCCAAGGACCCGCAGGGCCAGGCCCTGGTCACCATCTACGATGCCTTCGCGACGACCGAGCAGCGCGCCGCCTTCCGCGCGGCCCTGCGCGGCGGCCTGGGCTGGGGCGAGGCCAAGCAGCAGCTCGTGAACCTGATCGAAGGCCAGATCGGCCCGATGCGCGAGCGCTATGCCCACCTGATGGCCCACCCCGAGCAGCTCGAAGCCACGCTGCAGGCGGGCGCCGCCAAGGCCCGCGCCATCGCGGTTCCCTTCCTGAAGCAATTGCGCGAGGCCTGCGGCCTGCGGCCCTACACGTCCACCGCGACGACGGCCGCCGTCAAGACCGAGAAGGCTGCGCTGCCCGTCTTCAAGCAATACCGCGAGGCGGACGGCAAGTTCTACTTCAAGCTGCTGTCGGCGGGTGGCGAGCTGCTGCTGCAGAGCAGTGGCTTCGAACAGGGCCGCGATGCCGGCCAATGGGTCGCCCGGCTGAAGCGCGAAGGTCTTGTGGCCGATGCGCCGGTGCAGCGCGAAGCCAGCGACGCCGTCATCACGGCCGCCCTCGCCGCTTTCCAGGAAGATTGACGTGGCCGACATCACCGAACTGCTGATCGGCACTTCGCGTGGTGACGCGGCGTCCCTGCAGCAGCTCTACGCCCTGCTCTACCCCGAGATCAAGCGCGTCGCCCGCATCCGCCTGGCGCAGAGCGGCCCGAGCGGCAGGTCGGCCGGCCTGAACACCACCGCCCTGGTGCACGAGGGCTTTCTGCGCATGGCCGACCAGCAGGGCCTGCAGGGCGAGACGCGTGGCCAGTTCTTCGCCTACGTCGGCCGGGTGCTGCGCTCCGTCGTCATCGACCACCTGCGCACCGAAGGCCGCGACAAGCGCGGCGGCGACGCCGTCATGGTCACGCTGTCCGCGGCCGACGACGTGGCCGCCGTGCAGAGCACGGCCGTCGACATGCTCGGCCTGGACCAGGCGCTGGAGCGCATGAAGGCCCTGGACAACGGCCTGTACGAGCTGATCGAGATGGTGGGCTTCGCCGGCCTGTCCATCGCCGAGGTCGCGGCGGTGCGGGGCCTGTCCACGCGCAGCATCAATCGCGAATTGCTGAAGGCGCGCGCCCTGCTGCAGGAGCTGCTCGGCGACCCGCCGAATTCGGTGTACTGATGAACTCGGGCTTGCAGTCCTCGGACTGGCAGCAGCTGTCGGCGCTGTTCGACGAGCTCGCCGAGCTGCCCGCCGCGGCACGGGCCGAGCGCCTGGCTGCGTTGCAGCCGCCCGAACTGGCTGCGCGGCTGTCGCGCATGCTGGCGTCCCTGCCCGAGGACGAAGACACGGACGCCACCGTCCTCGTCGACATGCCGGGCTACAACACCCGCCTGGTCGCCGCGCTGAGCGAGCCGACGCTCTCCACCACCACACCTGCCCGCACCGGCGA
This sequence comes from Roseateles sp. P5_E4, assembly GCF_054049255.1. Taxonomy (NCBI): domain Bacteria; kingdom Pseudomonadati; phylum Pseudomonadota; class Betaproteobacteria; order Burkholderiales; family Sphaerotilaceae; genus Roseateles; species Roseateles sp. P5_E4. The sequence continues at coordinate 129,551 of NZ_JBFUMS010000005.1, forward strand.
CCGCCTGGGCTCCTGGTGCCTGGCCGAACCCCTCGGCGAGGGCGGCATGGGCCAGGTCTGGCGGGCCGAGCGGGCCGATGGCCTCTACCAGGGCGAGGCCGCCATCAAGCTGCTGCGCGGCGACCGCGCCGGCCCTGGCCTGACTGCCCGTTTCGCCCGCGAGCGCGCCCTGCTCGGCCGGCTGACCCACCCGGGCATCGCCCGCATGCTGGACGCCGGCGAGCAGGACGGCCGCGCCTACCTCGTGCTGGAGTACGTGGTGGGCCGCACGCTGTCCGAGCACGTGCGCGCACACAACCTTGGCCTGGTGGCGCGCGTGAAGCTGCTGCTGGAGGTGGCGCGCGCCGTCGAACATGCCCATGCCCAGCTCATCTTGCACCGCGACCTCAAGCCCGGCAACGTCATGGTGGACGAGCAGGGCAATGCCAAGCTGCTGGACTTCGGCATCGCCGGCCTGCTCGACGACTCCGGCCGTCAGTCCGACCATCAGCTGACGCAGATCACCGGCCGGCGCCTGACGCCGGCCTACGCGGCGCCCGAGCAGATCACCGGCGAGGCCGTGGGCGTGGCCAGCGACATCTATTCGCTGGGCGTGATGCTCTACGAACTGGCCAGCGGCGACCTGCCTTTCGGCAAGCGCGGCCTGGGCCGCACGGCTCTGGAGCATGCCGTGCTGCACGGCCAGGCCCAGCGCATCACCCGTTCCACGCGCACGACCGGCTCGGCCGACAGCGCCGGCGATGAGGCCGGCCCCGGCCGCCCCCTCGATGCGGACCGGGCGGCGGGCGACCTGGAGGCCGTCGCCGCCAAGGCCTTGCGCAAGAACCCGGCCGAACGCTATACCAGCGTCGGCAACTTCATCGACGACCTCGAGCATTGGCTGGCCCAGCGCCCGGTCAGCGTGCGTGCCGAGGACTGGCAGCATCGCGTGCGCCTCTGGCTGCGCCGCAATGCCGCGCTGGCGGTCGGTGCCACGCTGGTGTTCGCGGCCCTCAGCCTGGGCCTGGCCGTCAGCCTCTGGCAGCGGCACGAGGCCCAGGCCGCAGCGCGCGAGTCCGAGCAGGTCACGGGTTATCTGGCAGAGCTGCTCGGCGCGGCCAGCCCCGACCAGAACGGCGGCCGCCAGCCCACCGTGGTGGAACTGCTGGACCGCAAGCGCCAGGAGCTGGCCACGCGCTTCAACGACCAGCCCGAGGTCAAGGACCGTGTCTTCGACACGCTGGTCAAGACCTATTTCGCGCTGCAGCGCTTCGACGTCGCGGCGCCGTTGGCTGAAGCGCGCCTGGCCCACGCCCGCCAGGCCTTCGGTGAGAACGACCCGCGCACCGAGGACGCCGCCGTCTCTCTGGCCGGCCTGCACACCGCCGTCGCCGGCGGCCAGCCTGTCATCGACCTGCTGGAGCCCCTGCTGCCCCGCTGGGACAGCCGCTACGGGCCGCTGAGCGAGAAATCCCACGGCCTGCGCCTGCACCTGCTGACGGCCTACGGCCGCCTGGGCCGCTTCGCCGATGCCGAGCGCGAACTGGCGCTGGCCAAGCGCTCCAACGACGCGATCTATGCCAAGAACCCCTTCGAGCATGCGCGCTTCGCGACCTACGAGAACGTGCTCTATGTCTACGAGGGCCGGCTGCGCGAGGCCGAGCGCTCGCTCGAGGCGGCCAAGCCGTTCTGGAACCCGCGGGAGGCCGAGCGCATCCGCCCGGCCCTGGTGCTGGAGCGCAACCTGGCCTTCGTGCGCTGGCGGATGGCGCGCGAGAGCGCAACCGACGCCACGGCGCGCAGCGATGACCTGATCCGCCGCTGGGACGCCATCGCGCGCCCCGGCAACCACGCCAGCACGCTGATGCGCCAGCTGCTGGCCGTCTACCTGCAGCAACTCGGCGAGTTCGGCGCGGCCCTGGCCCAGCTGGAGAAGGCCCAGGCCGAGACCGAGGCCGCCGGCGCCGACGACGCCGTGACCGGCCTGCTGCGCCGCACCCAGTTGCTGGAGGCCCGCGTGCTGGCCGCCGGCCGCGCCGACGCGGCCAGCCTGCGCGCCGCCGCCCAGGCCCTCGCCGGGCTGGATGCCGCGCCGCTGATCGGTGACGTGCGCCGCGCCGATGGCCTGCTGACGCTCTCGCGCATTGCCATCGCGCCCGGCGCCGGCGAGGCTGGCCAGGCGCTGGCGCGCGATGTCGAGCACCGCCTGAACACGCTGCGTCCGCTGCTCGCCGAGTCCCGCAATCTGGCCAGCCGCATCGATCTCTTCAAGAGCCGCCTGGCCGGCACGCCGGCGGCCTCGCTGGCGGGCACGCGCATCCGCGTGGCCTACTTCGACGGCCTGCCCGAACCTCAGGGCCTGCCCGAGTGGGCTGCCCGCCTGCAGCTGGCCTGCGCGCTGCGCGCGGCCGGCGAGCCCTGGCAGGAGGCGCTGACGCGCGCCGAAGCCTCGCGCCCGACCAATCTCGCCGAGCTGACGCCTGCGCCGCATCCGCTGACCGAGGTGGCCGCACAACTCGCGGCAGGCACGGCCGCCGCCGATTGCGACTGGCGTTTCTAGAGCCATGCCTCTAGGCACTGTGGGTAGCGCGTCACGCCGCAGGGTGTTTACCCGGGGGAAGGGCCGCTTTACAGGCGGTTAACTTTGCGGCTCCCGAAAAGAATCCCCCCGAGGAGACACGCCCATGGCCACCATCGCCGCCGACCAGCTCGCCCTGCAACGCCTGTATCACTGGGAGCGCACCGCCGGCAGCACCGTCACGCTGACGCAGCCGATGGGCGGGCCCGAGGTCCTCGACTTCACCTGGGCCCAGGTCAGCGACCAAGTGCGCCGCATGGCCGCTTTCCTCAAGGCCAAGGGCGCCGCCGAGGGCTGGCCAGCCGACGCCAAGGTGGCGATGCTGTCCAAGAACTGCGCCTGGTGGCTGATGACCGACCTCGCCATCTGGATGGCCGGTTATGTCTCCGTGCCGCTGTACCCGACGCTGGCGGCCGACACCATCACGCAGATCCTCACGCACAGCGAGGCGCGCTTCATCTTCATCGGCAAGCTCGACGGCTGGGAAGGCATGAAGCCGGGCGTGCTGCCGAGCCTGCCCGGCGCCAGCTACGCGCTGTCGCCCGACGACGTGAAGAAGAACTATGAGGGCTGGGACGCCATCTGCGCCCGCACCGAGCCGCTCAAGGGTGAAGTCACGCGCGGCGCCGACGAGCTCTGCACCTTGATCTACACCTCGGGCACGACGGGCAACCCCAAGGGCGTCATGCACAACTTCGGCGCCTTCGCCTGGGCCATCGGCGCGGGCCTGGACCGCTTCCCGATGAGCGCCAGCGACCGCATGATGTCCTACCTGCCGCTGGCCCACGTGGCCGAGCGCGTGCTCGTCGAGCACAGCTGGCTGAAGGTCGGGCTCAAGGTGTTCTTCGCCGAATCGCTGGACACCTTCACCGCCGACCTGCAGCGCGCGCGGCCCACCATCTTCTTCAGCGTGCCGCGCCTTTGGGTCAAGTTCCAGCAGGGCGTGCAGGCCAAGATGCCGCCGCAGAAGATGAACAAGCTGCTGCGCCTGCCCATCATCGGCGGCCTGGTGCGCAAGAAGGTGCTCAAGGCCCTGGGCCTGGACCAGTGCCGCATCGCCGTCGGCGGCGCGGCACCCATGCCCGTGGCGCTGCTGGAGTGGTACGAGACCATCGGCCTGCACATCAACGAGGGCTATGGCATGACCGAGAACCTGGCGCTGTCGCACATGACGATGCCGGGCAAGAACCAGCGCGGCACCGTCGGCCCGGCCTATGGCGGCGTGCAGACCCGCATCGATCCCGCCAACGGCGAGCTGCAGATGCGCAGCCCGGCGCTGATGATGGGCTACTTCAAGGAGCCGGGCCTGACCGCCGACGCGCTGACCGCCGATGGTTGGCTGCACACCGGCGACAAGGTGACCCAGGACGGCGACGGCTGCGTGCGCATCACCGGCCGCGTGAAGGACCTGTTCAAGACCAGCAAGGGCAAGTACGTCGCCCCGGCGCCCATCGAGGACAGGCTGGGCATGAACCCCAACATCGAGGCCTGCTGCGTCGCGGGGGCCAACATGGGCCAGCCGCTGGGCATCGCCATGCTGTCACCGCAGGGCCTGCAACGCGCCAGCTCCGAGGCCGAACGCACGGCGCTGATGGCCGAGCTGAGCAAGCACCTGGACGACGTCAACGCCCGTCTGGACCCGCACGAACAGCTCGACACCCTGGTGCTGATCAAGACGCCCTGGACGGTGGACAACGGCTTCATCACGCCGACCTTCAAGGTCAAGCGCAACCGCATCGAGGAGGCCTATGCGGGCAAGTTCGATGCGTGGGTGGGCAAGCGCGCCAAGGTGTCGTTTGGGGACTGAGCGCGCAGGCCCGCCGCTGAGGCAGCTGGCCTGCGCGAGTGCCGCGCCTCAATCCGGCAACGAGAACGCGTACAGCTTGCTGTTCGGCGTGCCGAAGCCGAAGTTGCTGTAGCCCGAGCCCCAGTAGAGCGTGCCGTCGGCGATGGCCGCGCCCGAAAGGCAGGAACCGCCGCTTGGATAGCTCCACAGAATGGCGCCGTTCGCGCCGTTGAGCGCGTACATGCGGCCGCTGGCGTCCAGCGAGCAGGCGTAGACAACGCCATTGGCCGTCGTCACCGGGCCCGAGGGGCCGCCGCCGATACCGCCCGGCGGCAGCGGGTCGAGCGTCTGCCACAGCATCGCACCGGTGGCCGCGTCGAGGCCGAACCAGGCGCCTCGCGTCGTCGGCGCGCTGGCGCCTGTCGGCATCCACGGCACCCCGTTGCTGTTGGCGTTGGCCGTGTAGATGCGCGTGCCGTCCGTCGCCGAACCCCACTGCAGGCCGCCCGCCGTGCCCCCTGGGCCGGCCTGGGTGACCCAGGCCACGGCGCCGGTGTCGGGGTTCAGCGCCCAGTACTGGCCGCTCTTCTGCCCGAGGCCCAGCAGCTCCACCGGCTTGCCCTTGCCGGCCTTGGACTTGAACAGCGCCGGCGCCTGGCCAAAGTCGTAGTCCGGGCCTGCCGGCGACGGGCAGTTGTCGCCGTCGCCGAAGAAGGGGATGCAATCCACCGTCCAGGCGTCATAGGGGATGGCACGGGTCGCCCAGCGCACGGCCCCCGTCTTCATGTCGAGGGCGAGGACGCTGTCGAAATAATCGTTCGCCGGCAGGCAGGCGGCCTTGGCCACCGGATCGGCACCTGCGGCCGCCACGCAGGCCAGCACGGGCGGCGGCACCGAGTAGTTGTTGCCGGTGGCGATGTAGACCGCGCCGCGCGAGGTATCGACGGCAGGCGAGCTGCCCCAGACGGCGTTGCCGGTGTAGCCGGCCGGCGCGAGCGTCGTCCGCCAGCGGATGGCGCCGGTTTTCAGGTCCAGGGCCAGCATGCTGCCGCGAAAGGACAGCTGGTAGCCCGGCACGAAGGCGGCAAGGGCCTCCTCCTGCGACGCGACGCCAACGAAGACCTGGTCGCCATGGATGGTGGCCGACTGCGTGATGATGGCCGCGAAATGCGGATCCGCCTGGGTGCTCCAGGCCAGCGCCCCGGTGTCCTTGTCGAAGGCCAACACCCGGCCGCCAGGGCCGCCGCCCGCCAGGATGGAACCCTGGGTGCCGATGACCACCTTGCCGCCGCCCAGAGCCGGCGTGGCGCGGGCCTTGTCGCGGGGAATGCCCGTTACCGAAGGCAGGTAGACGGCCCAGCGCACGCTGCCATTGCTGCGGTTGACCGCATAGAGATAGCCAGCCCAGTCGGGTACATAGACCGTATCGCCATCGACGGCCGGCGTGGCCGAGACGTCGCCCGCCGTGGTCAGCGCCCATTTGACGGCCAGCTGGTTGACATTGCCGACGCCCAGCTTGTGCTCCGACGCCTGGCTGCGTGTGTTCTCGCGGTCGCCCCCCGCACTGCTCCATTCACTGCCCTGCGCCGCTGCTGCCACCAGCGGCAGGGCCAGCGCCACTGCCGCAAGGAGGGTGCGCGTCGGCGCGGTCGGCTCTCGAAAACAGATCGTCTTCTTCATGGAAGTTCTCCGTTCCTTGTTTGCGATGCCCGATGAACGGGCCGTGGAACGGGTGGGCATCGCGCAACCCGCCACAGCAGACGCTTGGCGCCACGCGGCGACAAGGCGAAAGGGCATCAGAGGACGCTGCAGCGGGGCAGGCATCGGGGCATACCCGTCGCCGTCCTCTGGGTTGAGGACGATCGCTAGCTGCGCCAGTAATCGGCCCGCCCGTAATGCGCGCGCAGATGCTCCACCCACAGCCTTGTCCTCAGCGGCAGGTGGCGTGACTGCGGGAACACGGCGTAGATGCCGTTGGGCGGCGCCGCAAAGGTGTCCAGCACGCTGACGAGGCGCCCTGCCGCGAGGTCGGCCTCGACCTCCCAGGTGCTGCGCCAGGCCAGGCCCATGCCGTCCACGCACCAGTCGTGCAACACCTGGCCATCGCTGCAGTCGAGGCGGCCAACCGGCCGTAGGTGCTGAACGGCGCCGTCGATCTGGAAGGCCCAGCCGCGCACCTGGCTGGCCTCGGAGCTCAACGTCAGGCAGGCATGGCGGCCGAGCTCATCGGGGTGCTTCGGCGTGCCGGCGCGCTTCAGATAGCCGGGAGCGGCCACGCACAGCCGCCGGTTGTCGGCCAGCCGCGTGCTGACCAGGCTGGAGTCCGGCAGGTCACCCACACGTACGGCACAGTCGAAGCCCTCGTGGACGATGTCGATGACGCGGTCGCTGAGGTTGAGCGACAGGCTGAGGTCGCCATGCTCGGCGAGAAAGCCCGGCACCAGCGGCGCAACATGCCTGCGGCCGAAGCCGGCAGGCGCCGTCACGCGCAGATGGCCACTGGCCTTGAGGCCGCCGGCACTGACGGCAGCTTCCGCATCGGCCAGCGAGGCGATCAGGCGCTGGCAGTCCTCCAGGAAGGCCTGGCCCTCGGACGTCAGCGTCAGCCGCCGCGTCGTACGCAGCATCAGCTTGACGCCCAGGCGCGCCTCCAGCGCGTCCAGCCGCCGGCCCATGACGGCAGGCGCGACGCCCTCGGCCTGGGCCGCCGCCGTCAAGCTGCCCTTGCCCGCGACGAGGACGAAGGACTCCATCTGCTTGAGCTTGTCCATGCCCCGGATTGTGCTGGGCGACAGACGCAAAGGCAGCGGTTTCATGAAGGATCTTTGCGTTTTTGTCACAGATGAATGGCGTGCTCCGCAGCGAATCCCGACACGCGACGCAGCTAGATTGGCGACATTCGTTGTTGCCTTCTCGCAGGAGTCCCGCCATGCCTCGCACCACCCTCCACCGCCTGCAGGTCGATGCCGACCTGGCCCGCTTCATCGACACCGAGGTGCTGCCCGGCACCGGCGTTTCGGCTGACGCCTTCTGGGCCGGCTTCAGCCGGATCGCCCATGAGCTGGCACCGATGAACCGCGCGCTGCTGGCCGAGCGCGACCGACTCCAGGCCGAGCTGGATGCCTGGCACGAGGCCCATCCCGGCCCCATCACCGACATGCCGGCCTACCGCGGCTTCCTGCAGCGCATCGGCTACCTCGTCGAGCCGCCCGCCCAGGTGCAGGCGACCACCGCCAACGTCGATGCCGAGCTGGCCCTGCAAGCCGGCCCCCAGCTCGTCGTGCCCATCCTGAACGCCCGCTATGCGCTGAACGCGGCCAACGCGCGCTGGGGCTCGCTGTACGACGCGCTCTACGGCACCGACGCCATCTCCGAGGCCGACGGGGCCACGCGCGACGGTGGCTACAACCCGGTGCGCGGCGCCAGGGTCATTGCCTTCGCCCGCCAGGTGCTGGACCAGGCCGCACCGTTGGCCGAAGGCTCGCACAGCCAGGCGGTGGCCTACCGCATCGAGGGCGACCAGCTCTCCGTCACGCTGGCCTCGGGCGACGTGACCGGCCTGGCCAACGCGGCCACCTTCGCCGGCTACCAGGGCGCCCCTGATGCGCCCAGCAGCGTGCTGCTGGTGCACCATGGCCTGCACCTGGATGTGCGCATCGACCGCAGCACGCCCATCGGCAAGACCGACCCGGCCGGCATCGCCGACGTGGTGCTGGAGTCCGCGCTGTCCACCATCCTCGACCTGGAGGACTCGGTCGCCGCCGTCGACGCCGAGGACAAGCTGCTGGCCTATCGCAACTGGCTGGGCATCCAGCTGGGCACGCTGACCGAGGAAGTGGCCAAGGGCGGCAAGAGCTTCACACGCCGCCTCAACGCCGACCGCGTCTACACGGCACCCGGCGGCGGCACGCTGACGCTGCATGGCCGCTCGCTGATGTTCGTGCGCAATGTCGGCCACCTGATGACCAACCCGGCCATCCTGCTGGGAGGTGACCAAGAGGGCAACGAGATCCCCGAGGGCATCATGGACGCTGTCGTCACGACGACCATCGCGATGCACGATCTGCGCCGCCGCGGCAACAGCCGCACGGGCAGCGTCTACATCGTCAAGCCCAAGATGCACGGCCCGGCCGAGGTGGCCTTCGCCGCCGAGCTGTTCAGCCGCGTCGAGCAACTGCTCGGCCTGCCCGACAGCACGGTCAAGCTGGGCATCATGGACGAGGAGCGCCGCACCTCCGTCAACCTCAAGGCCTGCATCGCCGCAGCCGCCAGCCGCGTCGCCTTCATCAACACCGGCTTCCTGGACCGCACCGGCGACGAGATGCACACCGCTATGCGCGCCGGCCCGATGCTGCGCAAGGGCGACATGAAGACGTCCAGCTGGATCCAGGCCTATGAACGCAGCAATGTGTTGACCGGCCTGGCCTGCGGCTTGCGCGGCCGCGCCCAGATCGGCAAGGGCATGTGGGCCATGCCCGATCTGATGGCCGCCATGCTGGAGCAGAAGGTCGGCCACCCCAAGGCCGGCGCCAACACGGCCTGGGTGCCGTCCCCCACCGCCGCGACGCTGCATGCGCTGCACTACCACCAGGTCAGCGTTAGCGCCGTGCAGCAGGAGCTGGAAAAGGTCGACTTGGCCGCCGAACGCGAGGGCATCCTGAACGCGCTGCTGACCATCCCCGTCGCCGCCAAGGCCGACTGGACGCCCGAGCAGCGACAGCAGGAGCTGGACAACAACGTGCAGGGCATCCTCGGCTATGTGGTGCGCTGGGTCGACCAGGGCGTGGGCTGCTCCAAGGTGCCCGACATCAACGGCATCGGCCTGATGGAAGACCGCGCGACGCTGCGCATCTCCAGCCAGCACATCGCCAACTGGCTACGCCATGGCATCGTGTCGGCCGAACAGGTGCGCGAGACCTTCACCCGCATGGCCAAGGTGGTGGACGGTCAGAACGCCGGCGACCCGGCCTACCAGCCTCTGGCCGCCAACCCGCAGGGCGCAGCCATGCAGGCGGCGCTGGACCTGGTCTTCAAGGGCGAGGCCCAGCCCAGCGGCTACACCGAGCCGCTGCTGCATGCCTGGCGCTTGAAGGTGAAGGCGGCGCACTGAGCGCAACGGCAGTTGCCCGGTCCTGTTCGGCACGGGCAACTGCTAGGCTTGCCCCATGCGCACCATCACCTTGATTGCCCTTTCCCTCGCTGCCCTGCCGGCCCTGGCGCAGGACGGCCTGCAGCGCTGCCGCGCGATGACGGATAGCGCCGCCCGGCTGGCTTGCTATGACACGCTGGCCGACGCAGCCCGCGTGCCGGCACCACCGGCCAGGCCCGCCGCGCCGGCCGCGGTGGCGCAGACCGCAGCGCCGGTCACAGCCATGGCTACCACGGCGGCACCGGCCCGCACGGGCGAGACCACCTTCGGCCTGCCTGAATCCAAGCGCCCCGAGGCGGTGGAGTCGGTCGAGAGTTCGGTCGGCCCGCGCTTCGACGGCTGGGGCCCCAACTCGCGCATCCGCCTCGCCAACGGCCAGGTCTGGCAGGTCGTCGACGGCAGCTCCGTCGCGCTGCCGGAAGGCCCGCGCAAGGTGAGCGTGAAGCGCGGTGCGCTGTCGTCCTTCTACCTCGACATCGAAGGCCTGAAGACTTCGCCGCGCGTTCGTCGCGTCGAATAGCCGCGCCGCGTATTCGGGCCGAGCGCCGGGCCGCTCCCAAGCCGGCCCGCCTGAGGTTGCCCGCGGGTCAATGCCACGGGCAGCCTCGTCCCCACGGGGGACCGGCTGGGCGCGCCCGCGTTCAGCGCGGCGCGACTGGACGAGGGGCTTCATTCAGTCCGGCAGCACGTCGAAGGCTACCGTCAGCCGGTAGGCCTCGTCCTGGAACGGCGTGGTGCCGTGCCACAGATAGGACGGGAACAGCACCAGGCGACCGGGCCGCGGTGCCTCCATGCGCCGTGGCGGCAGGCTTGAGCGCAGCGGCTCGGGCAGGTCGGGCTCGCCAAACTTGATCCAGCCGTCGCGGCTGCCTTCGCGCAGGGCGCTCGGCGGCGTGGCCACGTAGTAGCAACTGCTCAGCCAGCCATGGCTGTGGATGTGGTTGGTGTGGAAGCCGCTGCGGCGCAGCCGCGAACTCCAGCTGTCGGTGAAATGCCAGGCCTGCGGGGGCGCGGGCAGGCGACCGAGGAAGGGGTGTCCAGGCTCGGCTGGCAGGTTCGCCAGCCAGGCGCTGATGGCCGTGGTGATCTGACGTTTCAGCGCCTGCACCAGCGGCAGGTCGAGGTCGAAGATGTCGCCGCGCGTTTGCGTGCCGTGGCGCAGTGTCTGGTCGATGGGCGCCTGGGCATCGGTGTGCAGCCGCGTCAGCTCCTCGGCCAGCGCGGCGTTGAAGCTGGCGATATCGGCCCAGCCGGCAGGCGGCTCGATGTCGATGACGGCCACGCAGCGATCCAGGTCGTTCAGCCAGTCGGCACGCGGGTCGCCCGTCAGCCGCCAGCCCGTGCCGACGAGGGCCAGTGCATGCTGGTTCTCCGGCGCCAGCGCGAAGGCGCGTTCGGCCAGCGCCAGGCCCTCGGCGGATTGACCGGCGGCGTAAAGGCTGCGCGCTGCGTTGCTCAGCACCGTCACGCTGTCCGGTGCCAGCGAAACAGCCTGGCGGTGGGCGATGCAGGACTCCTCGTGGCGGCCCAGCAGGCACAGAGCTTGGCCGAGGCCATCCGCGTACGCCACTGTGGCTGGCGCCAGCGCCGCAGCGCGGCGATAGGCGTCGGCCGCGGCTTCGCCACGTTCCGCGCGCAGCTGCAGCAGGCCCAGCAGGCCGGGCGGCACGTCGGACTCCGGCGCGGCGCGTTCGGCAGCGTCGAGCTCGGCGGTGAAATCGGCATGCCCGAGGGCCCAGCGCAGCTTGGCGAGGTCGTAGAGGCTGAGCGCATGCAGCGGCTGCAGCGCCAGCGCACGGCGGTAGGCGGCCAGCGCCGCATCCGCGCGGCCCAGCGCCTGCAGCGTGTTGCCGAGGTTGTAGTGGGCTTCGGCGACGTCCAGGCCCAGCCCCTGCGCGCGTTCGTGCGCGACGAGCGACTCGGCATGGCGGCCCAGGCGGTGCAGCAGCACGCCGCGGTTGTGGTGCAGCGCGGCGCGGTCGGGCGCGAGCCGCAGCGCGGCGTCCAGCGTCGGCAGCGCGGCGGCCAGCTCGCCGCTTTCCTCCTGAAGCATCGCCAGCAGCTGCAGCGCGTTCGCGTCCTGCGGGCCGAGCCGGGCCGCATCGCGGGCGGCCTGCAATGCGCGCTCGCGTTCGCCGAGATCGCGCCTGAGCCGGGCATGCTCATAGTGGGCGACAGCCAGGTCAGGTTGATGCAGGACGGCCTGGGCAAAGGCTTCGGCCGCCGCCGCGGGACGTTGCAACATCTCCAGCATCTGGCCGCGCGCCAGCCACACGCGCGGCTGCCGCGCCTGCAATTGCAGCGAGCGCGAGAACCAAGCCTCGGCGTCGGCCCATTGCTTGCGCCGGGCGGCGAGCTGGCCCAGCGCGGCGGGTGCCTCGGGAGCGGCAGGCATCTCGCGCAGCGCGCGCTGCAGCAGGGCATCGGCGGCGTCGAGCTGGCCGGCGGCGAGTGCGCGCAGGCCCTGGCCCAGCGAGGAGGCGGGGTGGATGGCTGCCATGGGACGGTATGTGGATGAGCGCGAATTGTCCGCGCCAATAAAAACAGGCCCCGAAGGGCCCGTTTGCAAAACACCCCGAGGGGCGAAACCAGACTTGCTTAGAAGTTGGCTTGGACGGTCGCGGTATAGCGGCGGCCAATGATGTCGTAGACGCTCGGGAACGTGTTGCCGTAGTTGCTCGAACCCGGGCCGATGCCGGTGCCGATCAGCGGCGGCTGCTTGTCGAACAGGTTGTTGACCGTCATCGACAGCTTGATGTTCTTGCTGACTTGCCACGAACCATTCAGGTCGAAGTATTCGAAGGCCTTGATGGACTCGTTCGAAGGCAGGAACTTGCCCTTGTTGTTGGCCGCCGCACCGGTGGTCTGCACGTTGGCAGCGCCGATATGACGCCAGTTCAGGCCCAGCCCGTAGTCACCCAGCGTCCAGGACGCCCGCGCGTTGAACCGCGTCTTGGAGTAGGGCGTACCCACATCGACGCCGTAGTAGCCAGCTTGCTCCAGTGTCTGCACGTTCGGCAGCGACTTGAAATCAGCGCGCTTCAGATAGGCCAGCTGCATGCTCAGATCAAGGCGACCCCAGTTGGCCAGGCCCAGCTTCTTCAACGGCAGACGGTAGTTCGCGCCCAGGTCGATACCCGAGAAGTTGTAGAAGCCGAGGTTGGACGACTGGGTGCTCACGCCCTTGCTGCCGGTACCGTTCAGGCCGCCATTCAGCGGATCACGCTGGATCAGCTGGCAGAAGGAGTTGTACGTGAAGCCCGGATTTCCGACGTAGCAGCCATCGATGACCTGGGAAGCCGTCGCGCTCGACACGGCGCCGTTGATCTTGATCTTCCAGAAGTCCAGGGTGATCGACAGGTTGTCGATGAAGTCCGGCTCCCACACCACGCCCAGGGTGGTCGTGTCGGCCTTCTCAGGGCCGAGGTTGGGGTTGCCGCCGCCGGTGTTGTTGATCTGGTTGGACGAGGGGGACGCGACGTTGCCGATCTGGGCCGCCGGCACACCGGTCTGCTGGCACAGGTTGGTCAGCGTGCCGGCCTTGCCTGCGTCAGCGGTATTGATCAGGGCCAATTGGCAGGGGTCCACGCTCTGCGACGACAGGCCAGTCGTCACCGGAGCGTACAGCTCGTTCACGTTCGGCGCGCGGGTGGCGCGCTGGCTTTCGCCGCGCAGACGCAGGCCCTTCATGGGCGCGTAGTCAAATGACTTCTTCCAGCTGCCGTAGCTCTTGGTGCCGCCGATCGAGTCGAACTCGGTGTCACGATAGCCGTAGCCGACGTTCAGCGAGTAGACGAACGGCTTGTTCTGCACCAGCGGCAGGGTGGCTTCGCCATAGACCTCGCGGAACTTCAGCGTACCGCTGCGGTCAGGCGTCGGGGAGCCCGAACCCAGCAGTTCGCCCTGGGTCTGCACGACCGCGTCGGACGCATTACCGCCGAACACCGTGCGGTCTTCGTAGCCAATGGCAACGCCCAGCGGGTTCTTCGCCCACGGGCTCTTGGCGAAGGCGACTTCACCGTTGGCGGACCCGGCCACGACCTTCTGCTCGACGCGGGTGGTCTGGAAGGTCGGCGTGGCGATGAAGGCCAGCATCTCCGGGGTGATGCTGCCGGCAGCGCCGAACAAGTTGATCGGCACGCAACCACCGCTGGTCACGGTACAGGCCGTCGTGCTGAGGGCCTTCGTGGCCTGCTGCAGCTTGGTGGCCGAGAAGCCGTTGCCCGTGCGCTGGGTCTGGTCCGAGCGGCCGGTCTGGAAGTAGGCGTCGTAGCTCCAGCCTTCGAACATCGGGATGTCGCCACGCACACCGGCGGTGTACTGGGTCGTTGCGTTGTCGTAGCTGTAGATGCGCGGACCGGCTTCGACGAAGCGGCGGGCAACGTTGGCGCGGAAGGTGGTGGCGCCGCCAGCCACGCACTTCGGATCGTTGGCACCGAGCGCGAACACGGTCGTGTACGCATTGCAGAGCTGCGACCGAACCGCCGGCGTGATGTAGGGGTTGCCGATTGGAATGTCGAGCCCCGCGCCGAAGGTACCCGACGGAGCCAGATTCAGCGTCACGTTGGACTTCGTGTGGAAGATTTCCGCGTAGACCTCGGCGTTGTCGTTGATCTGGTAGCGGCCCATGGCCGTGACCTGCGTGCGGGTCAGCGGTGTTTCGAAGTAGTTCGGCGGGTTGGTGTTGTAGCCATCCGGCGGGCCGGAGGTCACGGCAGAACGCAGCAGGCCGGTGGTGCCGTCGATGACGCGGTTGCCGGCGATGGGTGTGGGCATGCCCGAGAACACGGCGGGCACGGCGGTTCCGGAGAAGCCGCCAGGGTTGCCGCTCGCCGAGGAGATCACGGTGCCGGCGTAGTCCCGCTCACCCAACTTCAGCGGGTTGGTGCGCGTGTTGCCGATGTGCAGCACGACGTTGCCCTTGCCGTCGGCCAGGTTGGCGCCCATCGTCAGGTCGTTCTTGTAGCGGTTCGCGTCACCCTTTTCGGAGGCGCTGTACAGCGTAGTGGCTTCGACGCCGGAGAAACTGCGCTTGGTGATGAAGTTCACCACGCCGGACACAGCGTCGGCACCGTAAACGGCGGAAGCGCCGCCAGTCACGAGGTCAACACGCTCGAGCAGCGAGACGGGGATAGTGTTGGTATCGACCACGCCGCCAAGGGTGGCGGGAACGATACGGCGGCCGTTGATCAGCACCAGCGTGCGGTTGGAGCCGATGCCGCGCAAGTCGATCGACGCGATACCCGTCGAACCGTTGTTCATGTTCGGGCCAATGGCCGGATAGGACGAAGGCAGGCCACGCACCAGCTCTTCAACCGCGACGGGCTGCTTGATGCTGATATCTTCCTTGCCAACCGAGGTGATCGGGCTGCTGGACTCGGCGCCCACGGACTTGATGCGCGAACCGGTGACTTCAATGCGTTCGAGCTTTTCGGTCGAGGCCTCTTGGGCCATTGCCGAGCCGGCGCTCAGCGCGCCGATCATCGCCAGCGCGGCTGCGCTTCGGGCGTTTCGTTTAAACATGACTACTCCTTCGTGAGGACGTTCTCAACGCTGTGTTGCAGGTGATTTGGAAATGCGAGTCCCTCGCGGAGAAACGCCTTTTCGCGGCGCGAGTCTGGCGACTGGCAGCATCCGGGCCGATCCGGGTAGGCCCCAATAGACTCTGCAAGCTGCTGTTCCTCGTGCTTTACACAACAGAAACCTAGGGGTTACACCGCCCCAAGCAGGGGGTGTAGGAGGGCATGGGCGTTGTCACATCGCTACACAAATTCCCTGCTCAGCTCACAGTCAGGACGGGAGTCGCAGTGATAAGGAGGTCACGGCCGACTTCTAGAATCGCCGACCCCATCGAATTGCCAATCCAATTGACTGCTATTACGGAAGGCACCGGCCCTGCCGCCAGGCTGGCCTGCGACGTCCTCATCATCGGCGCCGGCCCCGCTGGCAGCGCCTGCGCACGGGTGCTGGCTCGGTCGGGCGTGGATGTCCTGCTGGTCGACCAGCACCCGCCCGGCCGCGACAAGATCTGCGGCGACGGCCTGATCCCGGACGCCCACAAGGCCCTGGCCCGCCTGGGCCTGCTGGACGACGTCATGCACCGCGCCCAGGCCGTGGCCCATGTGGGCTGCATCGGCCCGCGGGGCGGCCGCATTGACGTGCCAGGCTCACTGGCGGTGCTGCCGCGCAAGGAGCTGGACGCGTTGCTGCTGAGCGCCGCCCGGGAGGCGGGCGCACGCTTCGAGCAAGCACGCTTCGAGGCGCCGTTGGAGACCGATGGCCGCGTCGTCGGTGCGCGGCTCAAGCGGGGCGATGAGATCGTCGAGGTCGCCGCGCGATGGGTCGTGCTCGCGACCGGCGCCGTGCCCAGGGCGTTGACCGCGGCCGGCATGTGCGAGCGCCACACGCCCAGCGGCGTGGCCCTGCGCGGTTATGTGAAGGCGCCGCAGATGGTCGGCAGGATCAAGGCGCTGGAAGTCGTCTGGGACAAGTCGGTGCGGCCCGGCTATGGCTGGATCTTCCCGGCGCCGGATGGCCACTTCAACATCGGCGTCGGCGTGACGGACAGCCACAAGGATCTCGGTGGCGGCAAGGGCCAGAAGAAGGACGTCAACCTGCGCGCCATCTTTGATGCCTTTGTCGCCAAGTACGCGCCGGCGGCCGAGCTGATGCGGGTCGGTGAGTTGGTCGGTGAGCTCAAGGGCGCCCCGCTGCGCTGCACGCTGACCGGCGCCACCTGGGCGCGCCCCGGCCTGCTCGTCACCGGCGAGGCTGCCGGAAGCACCTATTCCTTCACCGGTGAAGGCATCGGCAAGGCCATGGAGACCGGCATGCTGGCGGCCGACGCCATCCTGGCGCACGCCGACGATGCCGCAGCCCGCGCCGCCTACGTGGCCGCGCTGACGGCCCTCAAGCCCAAGTTCGAGCTCTACGAGCGCGCCAACCGCGTCAACGCCCACCCCTGGCTGGCCGACCTGCTGATCTGGCGCGCCAAGAAGAGCCCGCGCCTGCTCAGGCGCATGAGCGGTGTGCTCAACGAGACCAGCAACCCGGGCAATCTCGTCAGCTTCAAGGGCATCAGCCGACTCTTTTTCGAGTAGTCCTGATCAGTTGGGGACAGAGCGTGGCGCTGCGCGCCAAGGTCCGTCCCGCAAGGTCATCAGACGCGCTCGACGATGAGCGCGATGCCCTGCCCGACGCCAATGCACATCGTGCACAGCGCATAGCGGCCGCCCGTCAGCTCGAGCTGGTTGATTGCCGTCGTCACCAGGCGTGCGCCGCTGGCACCGAGCGGATGGCCCAGCGCGATGGCGCCGCCGTTGGGGTTCACGCGGGCATCGTCGTCCGCCAGGCCCAGGTCACGCAGCACGGCCAGGCCTTGCGCGGCAAACGCCTCGTTCAGCTCGATGACGTCCATCTGCGCCAGCGTCAGGCCCGTCAGCGCCATGACCTTGCGCGTCGCCGGTGCCGGGCCTATGCCCATGATGCGCGGCGCGACGCCGGCCGTGGCCATGCCGACGACGCGGGCGCGAGGCTTGAGGCCGTGGCGCGCAGCCTCTGCTTCGCTGGCCAGCAGCAGGGCGCAGGCACCGTCGTTGACGCCGCTCGCATTCCCAGCCGTCACCGATCCGTCGGGCTTGACCACGCCCTTGAGCTTGGCCAGCGCTTCGATGCTGGTCTCGCGCGGGTGCTCGTCCAGCACCACGCGCAGCGGGTCGCCCTTCTTCTGCGGCACCTCCACCGGCACGATCTCCCGCTCGAAGAAGCCGCGCTTCTGCGCCGCGATGGCTTTCATCTGCGAGGCCAGCGCCATGCGGTCCTGGGCCTCGCGCTCGATGCCGAAATCGGCGGCCACGTTCTCCGCCGTCTCGGGCATGGCGTCGACGCCGTACTGCGCCTTCATCTGCTTGTTGACGAAGCGCCAGCCGATCGTCGTGTCATAGACGGCGTTGGCGCGGCTGAAGGCCGACTCGGCCTTGGGGCTAACAAAGGGCGCGCGGCTCATGCTCTCGACGCCGCCGGCGATCATCAGCCCGGCCTCGCCGGCGCGGATGGCGCGCGCGGCGGTGCCGATGGCGTCCAGGCCCGAGCCGCACAGGCGGTTGACCGTGCTGCCAGGCACATCCACCGGCAGGCCAGCCAGCAGCGCGGCCATGCGGGCGACGTTGCGGTTGTCCTCGCCAGCCTGGTTGGCACAGCCGTAGATGACATCGGCCACTTGAGCCCAGTCGACATTCGCATTGCGCGCCATCAGCGCCTTGATCGGCAGCGCCCCGAGGTCATCGGTGCGGATGGAGGACAGCGCGCCGCCGTAGCGGCCGAAGGGCGTGCGAATCGCGTCGCAGATGAAAGCTTGATTCATTTGAGATATGGGCTCACGCGATAACGCTCGCCGCGATAGTGGTGATCGAGTCGGTTCAGCAGCGCGGCGACCGGTGCCGAGCCCCAGAAGGCCAGCCATTCGAAGGGCCCGGCCGGGTAGTTGACGCCCAGCTTCATGGCCGCATCGGCGCCGGCCTCGTCGCAGACGCCCTGGGCGACGGCATCCGCCGCCTCGTTGATCAGCATGGCGATGGTGCGCGCGACGACGAGGCCTGGCAGGTCAGCCACGGCGCGCGGCACCAGGCCCAGGCGGGTCAGCCATTCGGCGGTCTGAGCGTCGCCGGCATAAGCGATGTCGCCGGTCGGCGCCAGTGGCAGATCGAAAACGGCCGTGCCCGGACCGAAGTCGCGAGCGCGACGGCCGTCGGTCAGACGCAGTTGGCGGCCGTCGACGGCCAGGCCGACCCAGTCGCTGTCCAGTTCACGCACGGCCTCGGGCAGATTGGCCACGAAGCGCTCAGCCAGGGCGCCACGGCCATGCACAACGAGACGGGCCGCCCGCGGCGGCGCAATGCTGACGGCCGGCAGGGTCGGCGCGCCCTCGGGGTAGCGGTAAAAGCCCCGCCCGCTCTTGCGGCCGAAGAAGCCGGCGTCGACCAACTCCTGCTGCACCAGCGACGGCGTGAAGCGGCGATCAAAGAAGTTGGCCGCGAAGACCGAGTTGGTCACGGCGAAGTTGGTGTCGTGGCCGATCAGGTCCATCAGCTCGCAGGGCCCCATGCGGAAGCCCGCGGCTCGGAGGACCGCGTCGATGAGCTCGGGCGCCGCGGCGCGATCCTGCAGCAGCATCAGTGTCTCGGCGTAATACGGCCGGGCGATGCGGTTGACGATGAAGCCGGGCGTGGAGCGCGTGTGCACCGCCGTCTTGCCCCAGCGGCCGGCGAGGTCGAAGACGGCCTGCGCGACCTCGGGCGACGTGCCCAGGCCTGACACCACCTCGACCAGCTTCATCAACGGCACCGGGTTGAAGAAGTGCATGCCGACGAGGCGCTCGGGCTTTTGCATGCCGCGCGCCAGCGCCGTCACCGAGATGGACGAGGTGTTGGTGGCGATGACGGCCTCGGGCGGCAGCAGCGCTTCCAGTTCAGCAAACAGCGCGCGCTTGACGTCGAGGTTCTCGACGATGGCCTCGATGACGAGATCGGCCGGTGCCAAGGCCTCGACCGGTGTGATGCGCGCCAGCGCCGCCTGCGCGGCATCGGCCGTCAGCCTGCCCTTGGTGACCAGGCCGTCCAGCATGGCCGAGAGCTTGCTCTTGGCGGCCTCGGCGGCACCGGGGCGGGCGTCAAAGAGCGCCACTTCATGGCCGGCCTGGGCGGCCACCTGGGCAATGCCGGCGCCCATCAGGCCAGCGCCGACGACGAGGATGCGCGAGTTGTTCAAGGTCATTCGGGGGCAGTCCAGTTGGGCTTGCGTTTGCCGAGGAAGGCTGCAAAGCCTTCACGGGCCTCGGCTGTCGTGCGCACACGGGCAATGGTTTGAGCGGTCAGCTCGCGCAACTCGGCCGTGACCGGGCCGGGCGCCAGGCGTGCATAGAGCTGCTTGATCTCGGCCTGCGCCTGCGGGCCGCAGGCGAGCAGGTCGGCCACGAGGGCATCGACGGCGGTGTCCAGGCCTTCTGCCGGCACGACACGCTGCACAAGGCCAACGCGCAGCGCGTCGTCGGCGCCGATGCGGCAGGCCATCAGCGCCAGCCGCCGCGCCTCGCGCAGGCCGACGGCATTGACAAGATGCGGGCCGATGACCGCGGGCAGGATGCCCATGCGGGCCTCGCTGACCGCGAAGCTCGCGGCGTCGGACGCGACGGCCATGTCACAGGCACAGACGAGGCCGACGCCGCCGCCGAGTGCCGCACCCTGCACTCGGGCGATGGTCGGCTTCGGGGTCTCGGCAATACGCGCCAGCATGGCGGAGAAGCGGCGGGCATCGGCGAGGTTGTCGTCCTGCGACGCCGCGGCCGCGCGCTGCATCCACTGCAGGTCCGCACCGGCGCTGAAATGTTTGCCCGAGCCAGCCAGCACGACGACGCGCACGCCGGCGTCGTCGCCGAGCAGCGCAAAAGCCGCGTCGAGCTCGGCGATCAGCGTCTCATCGAAGGCATTGAACACGGCCGGCCGGTTCATCGTCAGCAGGGCCACGCCGTCGTCGCGGCGCTGCAATTCAAGGGAGGTCCAGGAAGGCATGCGGGCATTCTGCACTTTTCCCGACCGATCGGTCGACTGTGCCATTCAAGCGCCCCAGTCCGCCGTTCGCCCGCCCACTGCGGCAGGCGGGGCACGCCGCCTCCTAGACTGCAGCCATGCCTCGCCTCGACGACTACGTCCAATGGTTCTACCCCGGTTCGCGCCGCGTCTTCAAGCCCGAGGAGCTGGCCCGCGCCGGCTCGCAGCCCTGGCCGTCGGGCATTGACCAGTACGTCTTCGTGAACGTGGTGCTGCTGCTGGCCGCGTTCTCGCATCAGATGTCCAAGGGCACACGACCGGTGGCGTGGCTCCTGTCGTTGTTCATCACGTCCGTCGCAATGGCTGTGGCGCGCGGGCTCTGGCGCAACCCTAGCCGGCGCCGCCTCAACATGGCCTGCTACGGTTTTGCAGCGGTCGTCGCCGTGGCCTTCATCGTGCTGATCAAGACGGGCTGGCGCGAGATGGCCGTCGATCACGCCGCGCTGGCCGTGGTGGTGATGACCGCCATCCTGTCGGCCTGGTGGGGGTTGACCGTCTACCGCGTAGACCAGATCGAGGCCCGGCTGCGCGAGCTGGCCGACCAGGACGCCGCGCTGCGCCTGCAGACCCGCCTGGCCGCCGCCCAGATCCAGCCTCATTTCCTGTTCAACACGCTGGCTTCGCTGCAGCATTGGGTGGACACCGGCGACGCCCGCGCCGCACCCTTGCTGCGCGACTTCACGGCCTATCTGCGCGCCACGCTGCCGATGTTCGAACGCGAGCTGCAACCGCTGGCCGACGAGGTCGAGATGGTGCGTCGCTACCTGACCATCATGCAGGCGCGGCTGGGCGCGCGGCTGGCCTTCAGCATCGACGTGCCAGCCCACCTGGACGCTGAACTTCCACCCGGCATCGTGCTGACCCTGGTGGAGAACGCCATCGCCCACGGCATCGAGCCGCAGCTGCGCGGCGGCCACCTGGAGATCGCTGCACGCCAGGAGGCCGGCCGCCTTGTGCTGACCATCAGCGACGACGGCCCCGGCCTCGCGCCCGGCTGGACCGAGAGCATCGGCCTGTCCAACACGCGCCGCCGCCTGGCTGCCGCCTTCCCCACCGCCACATTGACCTTGGCCGATGCCCATCCCGGCTGCGTCGCCACCCTGACCCTATGAACCCCACGACCGCCCTGATCGCCGACGACGAGGAAGCCCCGCGCGAGCAGCTGCGCGCGGCGCTCACCCGCCTCTGGCCCGAGCTGGACATCGTCGCTGCCAGCATGAATGGCGCCGAGGCCTGGGACGACTGCCTGGCCCATGAGCCGGCCATCGCCTTCCTCGACATTCGCATGCCCGGCCTGACCGGTCTGGAGGTGGCGCGCCGCCTGTCGGCGCTGGCCGCACCGCCGCTGATCGTCTTCGTGACCGCCTTCGACGACCAGGCCCTGGCGGCCTTCGATGCCGGCGCGGTGGACTATGTGCTCAAGCCCGTGGACGACATGCGCCTGGCCCAGACCCTCGCCCGCCTGCGTGCCCGCATCGCCCAGCCGGCGCCCGACACGGCGGCCCTGCAGCGCCTGCTGGCTGGTCTCGTGCCGCACAAGCCGGCACCGCGGCCCATCCAGGCCAGCGTCGGCCGCGAGGTGCAGCTGATACCGCCCGACGAGATCGTCTACTTCGAAGCCGATGCCCGCTATACCCGCGTCGTCCACCACGGCGGCGACGCGCTGATCCGCACGCCGCTGCGCGAGCTGCTGACACAGCTCGACCCCGACCAGTTCTGGCAGATCCACCGCAGCGTGCTGGTCAACAGCCGCTGCATCGCGCGCGCCATCCGCATCGACGAGGGCAGCATGGTCGTCACGCTGCGCGGCCGCGACGAGAAGCTGCCCGTGTCGCGCCAGTTCCAGGCCCTCTTCAAGGGCCAGTAAGCGCTGTCGCCCGGGCAAACCCTGGGGGAACAGGTCATGTCGAGTCAGACAATCCGCGCCACTCCAGATGCCCCTAGTTCTTGGGGTCACCCTCCCAGACCGCTGCCATGCCCCTGCCGCTGCCCAACCCGCGCTTCGACCACTTCTACCGCTACGACGAGCTGACGGCCCTGCTGTTCGCCTACGCCGAAGCCCGCCCCAACCTGGTGTCGGTGCGCTCGATCGGCAAGAGCTACGAGGGCCGCGACATCTGGGTCATCGTCGTCACGAACCTGGCCAGCGGCATGGACATCGACAAGCCGGCGATGTGGATCGACGGCAATATCCACGCGGCCGAGCTGACCGCGTCGACGACCTGCCTCTACTACGTGCACCACCTGCTGAAGGAGCACGGCGGCACGTCGGCCGAGGCCCAGCAGATCAACCGCCTGCTGGACACGCGCACCCTCTACATCGTGCCGCGCCTGAACCCCGATGGCGCCGAGCTGGCCCTGGCCGACCGGCCGCGCCATATCCGCAGCTCGACCCGACCCTATCCCTACACCGAAGAGGCCGTCGACGGCCTGACCATCGAGGACGTCGATGGCGACGGCCGCATCCTGACCATGCGCGTGCCGGACCCCCATGGCGGCTACAAGAAGCACGCGGGCGACCCGCGGCTGATGGTGGCGCGCGAGCCCGGCGAGCAGGGCGGCGAGTACTACCGCCTCATCCCCGAGGGCTTCATCAAGAACCACGACGGGCTGACGGTCAAGGTCAACGCCGACCGCGAAGGCCTGGACCTGAACCGCAACTTCCCCGGCGAATGGCGCCAGGAGTTCCAACAGCTCGGTGCCGGCCCCTACCCGACCAGCGAGCCCGAAGTGCGGGCCATGGTGGACTTCATCACCCAGCATCCCAACATCGGCGCGGCCATCAGCTATCACACCCACAGCGGCGTCATCCTGCGCCCCTGCGGCACCCGCAGCGACAACGACATGACGCCCGAGGACCTGTGGTTGTTCCAGAACTTCTCGGCCCTGGGCGAGAAGCACACGGGCTACCCCGCCGTCAGCATCTACGAGGATTTCCGCTACCACCCCAAGGACGTCATCACCGGCACCCAGGACTGGGTCTACGAGCACCTGGGCGCGCTGTTCTGGGTCGTCGAGCTGTGGTCGCCAAGCAAGGAGGCCGGCCTCGAGGTCAAGAAGTTCATCGACTGGTACCGACAGCATCCGGTGGAGGACGACGTCAAGCTGCTGAAGTGGAGCGACGAGCAATGCGGCGGCAAGGCCCATGTCGAATGGACGCCCTTCCAGCATCCGCAGCTGGGTTCCGTGGAGATCGGCGGCTGGGACAAGATGAACTATTGGCGCAACCCGCCGCCGGCCCTGCGCGAGCGCGAGGCGGCGCGCTTTCCGGCCTGGATGACGCAGATCGCCATGAGCCTGCCCAAGCTGGAGCTGATCCGCACCGAGGTGCGAGCACTCGGCCCCGACATGTGGCGGGTGCGCATGGCCGTGGCCAACGCCGGCTATCTGCCGGCCTATGTGACGCAGCGGGCCCTGGAGCGCAAGGCGGTGCGCGGCGTCATGTTCGAGATCCACATGCCCAGCGGCGACCCGGCCATCAGCCTCGTCAACGGCAAGGAGCGCATGGAAGGTCCGCAGCTCGAAGGCCACGCGCCCAAGCAGAGCCAGCTGGCCTTCCTGTTCAACAAGCAGCCCACGGGCGACCGCGCAGTGGCGGAGTGGGTGGTGCGCGCGCCGGTGGGGACGCGGCTGGCGCTGTCAGCGAGTGCGGAGCGGGCAGGGGTGGTGAGGACGGAGGTGGTGCTGGATTGACTGGCAGTCAAGCTCGCAATAAACTGCGCACAAGATATTCAATAGTGATGTAATTCAATGAATTACGTCGCCATTGAGGTACGCAATTTTGCCCGCTACCCTCTACAGCTCCCCGCATCAGTTTGAGCCGCTGCTTCCCCGCCAGGCGCAGCTGGAACCTCTACTTGCCCAGGCACATGACCTGAGTAGCGCCGCTCTTGCCATGGCCGGCCAGCCGGCGCCCGACGAACTTCGCGGCCTGCTGCGGGCCATGAATTCCTACTACTCAAACCGCATCGAGGGCCAGCACACCCGGCCGCTGGAGCTGGAGCAGGCACTCAAGCACGACTTCTCGGCCGACGCCAAGCTGGCCGCCCGGCAGCGTCTGGCACTTGCCCATATCGACGCCGAAGCCGCGCTGGAGCCGCGCTTCAAAGGTGATGACGGCTTGCGCTCGCTCTATGCGCCGGCCACGCTATGCGAGCTGCACCGCGAGCTGTTTGCCCGCCTGCCCGAGTCCGACCTGCACACCGACGAAGGCGAGGCCATCATCCCCGGCCAGTTGCGCAGCCGCGAGGTGCAGGTGGGCCGCCATGTGGCGCCGGCAGCCGCCAGCTTGACCGGCCTGATCGAGCGCTGGGGCGAGGTCTATGCCGGCGTGCGCCGCGGCGAAGCCACGCTGGTGGCGTTGGCGGCAGCGCATCAGAGGCTCGGCTGGATCCACCCTTTCATCGACGGCAATGGCCGTGTCATGCGTCTGCACACCCACCTGGCGCTGGGCGCCCTGGGCTACACGCGGGGCCTGTGGTCCCCGTTGCGGGGCTTCGCGCGCAGCGTGGACCGCTACTACGGCCTGATTGCCGCCGCTGACGAGCCGCGCCGGGGCGACCTGGATGGCCGAGGCAACCTCAGCGAGTCAGCCCTGGTGGACTGGATTGCCTATGTGCTGGACACCTGCCTGGATCAAGTGCGCTTCATGTCCGGGCTGCTGCAACTGTCGGCCATGGAGGGCCGCATGGCCGCCTGCCTCAACTTCGAGCAGACCTCGCTGAAGAGCGGCGTTCGCATCGAAGCGCTGCGGCCGCTGCACTATCTCTTCCTGAGCGGCACCGCGCTGGAGCGTGGCGAATTCAAGCGCATGACCGGCCTGGGCGACCGCACCGCCGTGAGCCTGCTCACCGCGCTGCTCAGGCGCGGTCTGCTGGCCAGCGACAGCCCGCAAGGCCGCGTGCGCTTCGGCCTGCCGCTGCACGCGCTGCGTTTTTATTTCCCGGCACTGTGGCCCGAGGCCGAGGCGGACGTGGCCCAGGCGGGCGGTTAGGTCGCTCTAACGACCAGTTCGGTCGGCATGATCTCGCTGGCGGCGGCCTGGCCGCCGATCAGGTCCAGCACCTTGCGCGCCAGCAGCACGCCGCCGTGATGCCAGTCCTGGCGCACGCTGGTCAGCGGCGGCGCAAAGCTCTGGGCGGCGGGCGAGTCGTCATAGCCGATCACCGAGACCGCATCAGGCACAGCCAGGCCGGCGTCGGTGAAGGCGCGCACAGCGCCCATGGCGAGCAGGTCGCTGGCGGCGAACAGACCGTCGGGCGCCTTGCCGCCTCGACCCAGGTTGGCGAGATGGGCCTGCACGGCCGTGAAGCCGGCGCCGAAGGTGAAGGCCGCCGGCGTCAACGTCTGGGTCTTGAGGCCGGCCTTCTTCAGCGCCTTGGCGAAGCCCTGCTGGCGGTCGCGGATCTCGGCATGGCGCACGTCACCGAGGAAGAGCAGCTCGCGCCGCTGCAGTGTGATGAGGCGCTCGGCCGCACAAGCGCCGCCATGGGCGTTGTCGCCGCCGACCACGACCGAGTCGCCGCGGCCATGCTCGGCACCCCACACCACCATGGGCAGCCCCATCGCCGCGGCCGACTTCACCGCCGAGCCGTTGGCGCCCTGGCCCAGCAGGATGAGGCCATCGGCCGACGCGGCCATGCCCTGGCCGGGGCTTTGCAGGGCCGACAGCAGCACGCTGTAGCCGCGCGAGGTCAGCTCCTGCGTGATGCCGCCGAGCAGCTGCAGCGGGTAGGCGTCGGTCATGGGACGGTCGGTGTCGGGCTGCATCTCCAGCATGACGGCGACCATGTGGCTGCGGCGCAGCCGCAGGTTGCGCGCATGGTGGTTGAAGCGGTAGCCGGCGGCTTCCGCCAGCGTCTTGATGCGCTCGCGCGTGGCCGGCGTGACCGAGGGGCTGTCGCGCAGCGCGCGCGAAACCGTGATCGTGGAGACGCCGGCCAGAGCGGCGATCTGCTCCATCGTGACGGGCTTGGACTCCGTCGTCATTGGTGCACCCTTCGGCCTACGGCCTGTCCCGCCAGGCGGGAGCGAGCTTGCTTGGGGCGGCCCGGCGCGGCGCTCATGCCACTTTCTGTTCCAGCACGTAGTTCGCGCCGTCGTACTGGCCCAGTCGCTCGACGAGCACCGGCAGGCATTCGGCCAGTTCGTCGTGCAGCGTGAACGGCGGGTTGGCGATGAACATGCCGCTGCCCAGCATGCCCAGGCCTTTGCCGTCCGGGCGGTCGGCGGGTTCGGCCACGGTCAGCCGCACATGCAGCCAACCCTTCTTGGCGGCGGCGTCGGCGCTGCCCTTCAGGCGCGCCGCGAGCTGGCTCGATTCGAGCAGCTGCAGCTGCGGGTACCAGATCATGATGACCGTGTCGGCGGCCCGCTCCAGCGCCTCGCGCAACGCCGAAAGCACCTTGCCGTAGTCGCTCTTGATCTCGTAGGACGGGTCCATCAGCAACGCGGCGCGGCGGGTGGGCGAGGGCAGCTCGGCCTTGATGGCGGCAAAGCCGTCGGTGTCGCGCACCTGCGTCTGCGCGCGGCCGTCGAGGTAGCTGGCCAGGATGCGGTGGTCGGTCGAGTGCAGCTCGTAGACGCGCAGCCGGTCGGTCTCGCGCATCAGCATGTTGGCGATGGCCGGCGAGCCCGGGTACTGGCGCAGCTGGCCGCCGGGGTTGAAGGCGCGCACCAGGTCGAGGTAGTCGGCCAGCGGTGCGGGCAGGTCCTTGCGGTCGTAGAGCTTGACGACGCCTTCGGCGTACTCACCCTTCTTCTGCGCATAGCGGCCTTCGACCGAGTAGCCACCGGCGCCTGCATGGGTGTCGATCAGCGTGTAGGGCTTGTCTTTCTCAGCCATGTAGCGCAGCACGCGCGTCAGCACGAGGTGCTTGAGGACGTCGGCATGGTTGCCGGCATGGAAGGCGTGGCGGTAGGCGAGCATGGCGCGATTGTCGCTAACACATCCGCCATCAACCCCACCGGGACGGGGAAAGTCGGCCCCGGCCAGACTTGCAACCATCCTTACCGGCCCTATTTCACCGCTATGCCTACCCTTTTCGACCCCATCCGCTTCGGCGACATCCAGCTTGCAAACCGCGTCGTCATGGCGCCGCTGACGCGCAACCGCGCCACCCGCCAGACCCCGCACGACCTGCATGTCGAGTACTACCGCCAGCGCGCCGGCGCCGGCCTGCTGATCACCGAGGCGACCCAGATCCGCCCCGATGGCCAGGGCTATTTCGACACGCCGGGCATCCACACGCCCGAGCAGATCGCCGCCTGGAAGCAGGTGACGGACGCGGTGCATGCCGAAGGCGGCAAGATCGTCGTGCAGCTCTGGCATGTGGGCCGCATCTCGGTGAACAGCCTGCAGCCTGGCGGCCAGCAGCCGGTGTCGTCCACCAACCGCGCCGCCAAGACCAAGACCTATGCGGCCTATGGCGAACTGGTGCCCACCGACGCGCCGCGGGCACTCGCCACGCATGAGATCCCGCAGCTGATCGCTGACTATGTGCAGGCCGCCAAGAACGCCATCGCCGCCGGCTTTGACGGCGTCGAGGTCCACGGCGCCAACGGCTATCTGCTCGACCAGTTCCTGCGTGACAGCGCCAACGACCGCAACGATGAATACGGCGGCTCCATCGAGAACCGCGCCCGCCTGCTGATCGAGGTCATGACGGCGGTGGCCGGCACCATCGGCGCCGGCCGCACGGCGCTGCGCCTGAGCCCGGTCACGCCGAGCAACGACATCGGCCAGGACAGCAATCCGCAGGCTCTCTTCAACTACGTGGCCAACCAGCTCGCGCCGCTGAAGCTGGCCTTCCTGGAGGTGGTGGAAGGCGCCACCGGCGGCGCACGCGACGTCGCGCCCTTCGATTACGCCGAGCTGCGCCGCCGCTTCAACGGCCCCTATATCGCCAACAACGGCTACGACCGCACCATGGCCCTGGACGCCGTCGCCAGCGGCAAGGCGGACGCGGTGGCCATCGGCCGGCCCTTCATCGCCAACCCCGACCTCGTCGAGCGCATCCGCGGCGACTTGCCCTGGGCCGCGCCGCAGAAGGAGACTTTCTACGGCGGCGGTGCCGAGGGCTACACGGACTACCCGGTGCTGAAGCGCGCCTGACCCATACGCCGCCGATATGGCGGCGTGCCGGTACCGAGCTGCGACGACGCCAATGACCTGATGGCCGGCTTCAACGCCCTCAGGACTGGAAAGCGCCGGGGTGGCGCGCCGGCCCGTTGAGGGCCTGGCTGGTGTGAGAGTGGCGGTACTCGCGCGAAGGCGCGAGCTTCAAGCCGCCCTCCTCGCCCGCGTCGGCAGCCTTGCCGCGCAGTGACGAATCGGGCTTGAGCCGGTAGTCGTCGCGCGCCGCGCGCACGAACTCATCCCAGTCGGCGTGGAAGTTGGCGCGCCGCGTCCAATGCCCCTCGGCCGCGAGCTGGGGGCCGCTGACGAGCAGGTTGTTGGCCAGCACGACCTCGGCCTGCGGCGGCGTCACGCGCAACCAGATGCCGCCGCTGGGCAGTTGGTCCACCAGCGTGTTGTTGACGAGGTAGAGGGCCTGCTTTTCCCATTTCGCACCCTCGACGCCGAAGGAAATGACGTGCGGGTTCTCCGTCGTCGAGCTCTGCATGATGAGGTTGCCCATGACGACGGCGACGCCGCCGTTGGGGAACTCCAGCTCATAGCTCGCGCGGCCACCGATCTCGTCGGACAGGCGGTTGTAGAGGATGTGGTTGAGGGCCGCGCGGCTCTTCAGCAGATGGCCGTGCAGGCCGTGGTGGAAGTAGCTGCCGGTCACGGCCAGGCGCTTGATGGCGCCGACGTAGAGGTTGTGCGTCTTGCCCTCGCGCGGCAGGATGGGGCCGAAGTCGCAGTCGACGATGTCGAGCTCGATGGCCTCATCGTTGGCGGTCAGCACGCCGTTCTCGTTGTCGCTGAAGGTGCAGTCCACCAGCGTCAGTGAACCGGCCTCGACGCGGATGCCGGCGCCGTTGCGATCGGGCACCGCGGCGCCGGTGAAATCGAAGCCTTCGATGCGCTGGCGCCGGCCGGTCGTCACGAACAGGCCCTTGCCCTGCGCGTGGGCGCCGGCCGCGACCAGCTTCACGCGGCCGCCGACGGCACGCAGCGTCAGCCCGTGCTGGGGCCAAGTGGCGACATCGGCCACGTACTCGCCCGCATCGACCTCGACGAGCATGCCGTCACGCGCTTGGCGGGCCGCGGCGGCCAGCGACTTGACGGCGCGCCTGGGTCCGACCTGCAGCACCGGGCCGGCATAGGCGGCAACGGGCGCCAACCCTGCCACGGCCAACAGCAGCCGGCGCCGCATTAGCCCTTCTTCTTCATTTTTGCCTTGAAGAGCTCGACGATGCCCACCTCGCGTGGGCCTGCGATCAGCTCGAAGCTCTCGCCGGCCGTGATCGAGCCCTCCCGCTTCACGGCGAGGTAGAAACCGCAGTAGCCGCTCTGCGCCATCAGCTTGGCGGCCTGGTTGAAGCCCATGTGCGCGTTGAACTTGAAGCAGGGGTAGCGCGGCTCGGACACGACGAGCTCGCAGTCCGGGAAGCGCAGCACGTCGCCGATCCAGACCCTGCTTTCCAGCAGGCCCGTCAACGTCAGGTTCTCGCCGCAATCCCCCGGCTGCAGCGCGCCTTCCACCTTGGCCTGGCCGCGCACCGTCTGCCAGAAAGCGTAGTGCTCCTGGGGGTAGGCATAGACGGCCTTGCTCAAGCCGCCGTGCACGCTCAGGTCGGCCTGCTCGTCGCCGTCCAGGCCCAGGGGCCGGACATCGACGGGCCCCTGGCAGTGGCGCTTGCGAATGGCCGAATCCAGTACCTGGCCCGAGGTCGCAACAAAGTGTTCGACGCGGGCGGTGTTCACGCTGACGACTTGCATGGCGGCCATTGTCCAGGAGGCTTTCGGCATGTCGGCCTACAAGGGCGCGCCGACCGTGCGTCTAGGCTTCGGCCAAAACTTTTAGGGAGAGCCTATGAATGCACTAGACACCGGCGCGCGGGTCTGGGCCGGCTTGGCCGTTCCTCCGTCCAGCGCGCTGATGTTCGTCGTTGGCGTGCTGCTGGCCGGCGCTCTGGCCGGCGAATTCATCGCCGCGACGACGCGGCTGCCGCGCGTGGTCGGCTACACATTGGCAGGCTGCGTGGCCGCTGCCTTCGGCCACGGCGTTGCGATGCCGCTGGCCGGCGCGGCCCAGACTGTGACCGACCTGGCCCTGGGCCTGCTGTTGTTCGAGATCGGCAGCCGCGTGCACCTGCGCTGGCTGGTCCGCAACCCTGGCCTGGCGCTGACCAGCCTGGCCGAAGCCCTGCTCAGTGCGCTGGCGGTGGCCTTCGTGCTGCGCCTGTTCGACCTCAGCTGGCAGACAGCCATCGCCTGCGCCATCCTGGCCATGCCGGCGCCCGCCGCCGTGTCCGGCCGCGTCGCGATGGAATTGGGGGCTGCGGGTCAAGTCACGCAGCGGGCTTCGTTGCTGACGGCCTTGAACACGCTGTACGCCGTTGTCGCGCTGATCCTGATGCGCACCTGGTGGGCGGCCGACGACGGCGGCAGCCTGTCGCAGGCGCTCGCTGGCCTGGCGATCTCGCTGCTGACGACACTGGGGCTGGCCGCGCTGCTGGCGGGCGCCGTCTACCTCGTCGCGCGGCGACTGGACCTGCGCAACGAGAGCGCCGTGCTGCTGCTGTTCGGCCTGGTCGCCTTCGCCATCGTCGCCGCGCGCGCCATCGGCGTGTCGACGCTGCTGATGCCGCTGCTGGCGGGCCTGCTGCTGCGCAACACCAGCGACCGGCCCTGGGTCTGGCCGCGTCACTTCGGCACCTCGGGCGGGGCGCTGGTGCTGATGCTCTTCGTCATCGTCGGCTCGGCCTGGTCGCCCAAGATCCTCGTCGCCGGCGGCTTCGCCGCGCTGGCGCTGCTGGCAGCCCGCTTCATCGCCAAGACCGTGGCCATCGTGGCGCTGGCGCCCATGGCCAAGGCCAGTTGGCGCCAGGGCCTGGCGCTATCGATCACGATGACGCCGCTGTCCGCGACCGCCCTGGTCATGCTCAGCGAGCTGATGCGCGCCGAGCCTGAACTGGCCGCTGGCGCCGTGCCCATCATCCTGGCCAGCATCGCCGTGCTGGAGCTGATCGGCCCCATCGCCGTGCAGTTCGCGCTGCGCCTGGCCGGGGAACTGCCGCCCGCGCCCAAGCGCGTCCCACGCAACAAGGAGGCCGTTGAATGAGCCTGGGTGATTTCTCCAAATCGCAGCCGCTCACCCTCGGTGTCGAGCTCGAACTGCAGATCGTCAACAGCGACGACTACGACCTCGCGCCTGTCTCGGGTGACCTGATGCGGCTGATGGAAAAGCGCAGCATCCCGGGCGACGTGAAGCCCGAGATCACCAGCAGCATGATCGAGCTGGCCACCGGCGTCTGCACGGGCTTCGGCCAGGTGCTGTCGGAGCTGGGCCAGATCCGCGACGCGCTGGTGGACTGTGCCGAAAAGCTGGACGTGAGTCTGTGCGGCGGCGGCACCCACCCCTTCCAGCACTGGAAGCGCCAGCGCATCTTCGAGACGCCGCGCTTTCATGAGCTGTCGTCGCTGTACGGCTACCTGTCCAAGCAGTTCACCATCTTCGGCCAGCATGTCCACATCGGCTGCCCGAGCGCCGACGAAGCCCTGGTGCTGCTGCACGGCATGAGCCGCTTCATCCCCCACCTGATCGCGCTGGCAGCATCGTCTCCGTTTGTGCAGGGCGAGGACACCGGCTTCGATTCGGCACGCCTGAACTCGGTCTTCGCCTTCCCGCTGTCGGGCCGTGCGCCGTTCGTGCAAACCTGGACCGACTTCGAGGCCTACTTCGCCAAGATGACCCGCACCGGCGTTGTCTCGGGCATGAAGGACTTCTACTGGGACATCCGCCCCAAGCCCGAGTTCGGCACCATCGAAGTCCGCGTGCTTGACACACCGCTGACCATCGAGAAGGCGGCGGCCCTGGCCGGCTTCATCCAGTGCCTGGCGCGCTGGATCACGGTGGAGAAACCGTTCAAGCTCAGCGAAGACGATTACCTGCCCTACACCTTCAACCGCTTCCAGGCCTGCCGCTTCGGCCTGGACGGCACCTTCGTCGATCCCGAGACCGGTGACCACCGCGTGCTGCGCGACGACCTGATCCATGTGCTGACCAAGCTGGACACCCACGCCGGTGACCTGCACGCGGAAGCCGCGCTGCAATACATGCGCCGCGAGATCAACGGCATTGGCAACGACGCATCCTGGCTGCGGCGCGTCGAGGCCGAGAACCACCTGTTGCCCGAAGTGGTGAGGCGGGCGGCCAAACGCTGGCACGGCAGCTGAAGCGGTCACCAGCTGGCCGCGGACCCATAGGCAGCCCACGGCCGCGAAGTGCTCGAAGTGCTCACGGCACCTGCACGACCGCCAGGCCGTCCTCGACCAACAGCTTGCTGCCCCACCCCGGGCCGAAGACGCCGGCGCCGATGCGGTATCGGCCCTTCTCCTTCGGCGCCCAGGTGAAGCGGAACGTCCGGGTTTGCAAGGTGTCCAGCTTCTGGTCGGCGAAGAATTGCTGCCCGACCTTGTTGCCGGCCTCGTCCTTGACCTCGAAATTGACAACGACCGCGTGGGCTGGCCCGCCCCGGTTGGCGACGACGAGGTCGAAGGCCGCTTCGTCGCCCGGCGCCAACGCGGCCTGCACGGGTTGCACCGACAGCGCGAGCAGGGGCGGCGGCGCGGTCTGCGGCGCGGCGGGCCGGCGTGCGGACAGCCACTCCCGGAGCTTGCTCGTGATCAGTTCCGGCTCGGTATCGATGTTGGACAACACGACGACCGTCACGTCTTCGTCGGGAAACATCTCGAACCGATTCGTCGCGCCCGGCGCGCCGCCGCCGTGCCAGACGACGCGGCGGCCGTTGTACCTCTCGACATGGGCCCCGTAGCCGTATTCGACGCCATCGGGCTGCTCGGTCACACCGGTCCAGAACTGCTCGACCAGGTCGCGCCTCAACAGGCGGCCGCGATACAGCGCGTCGGCGAAGCGGGCCATGTCGCCGACCGTGGAGAAGGCCATGTTGGCCGGTGACCCGATCAAGGGCAGTTGCGCGGTGCTCGGCGCCTTGCCGCCGGACGGCGCATCCTCGTGGGCCGTTGCCACGCGATGCCTGCCGTCGGTGGGAGAACAGAAGCAGCTGTCGTGCATGCCGGCCGCAGCGAACACATGCCGCTGCACGTAGTCGCGATAGGGCTCGCCCGACACCCGCTCGATGATGGCACCCAGCAGGACATAGCCCGCATTGCTGTAGCTGAATTGCTGGCCTGGGGGAGAGGCCAGCGGGGCGCCGATGAAGGAGGCCGTCATCTCGGCCACGCCACGCGCGGTGCGCGGAGGTTCCAAACCCTTCTCGATGGCTTCCCGTGCGCCGACCATGCCGGACGTGTGCGACAGCAGGTGGTGCACCGTCACCTGCCGTCCCAGCTCGGTGTCGGCCAGCTCGGGCAACAGCTTGCCGACCGGGTCCGACAGCCGGACCTTGCCCGCCTGCACCAGCTGGCCCACGCCGACGGCCGTGAACATCTTGGTGATCGAGGCCAGGTTGAAGCGCGTGCGCAGCACGTTGCGGGCATGGGCATCCCGATCCGCATCACCCACGGCCCGCGCGTAAAGCGTGCGCCCGCCGCCTTGCACGAGCACGGCGCCCGAGAACCGGTCGCTCGCAGCGAGAAAGTCGATGAGCCCATCCAGCCGTGCGCGCCAATGCCGCCCGTCCAGCCCGGCCTCGGCCAGTTCCGGCGGCGCGTTGGCCGAGCCGATTCCCAAGGCGACGATCTTGTGGGGTGGTGCCGGCTCGGAGAATTCCGGCGGCTTGGCGGCGGTAAAGACCGACAGGCGGTACCAGGCAGACGTCGCCAAGCCTTGCGCCAGGGCTTCGATCCCGATGGCGCTCGACCGCTCGACGCGACGCAGCGCCAGGCCGCCTGTCATCGCATGCAGGCGCCGCAGATCCTGGACCTGTCCCGCGGCGAACTGGCGGTCTCGTTCGGCGGCGTCGAAGCTGTCAGCGACCAGCGCCTGCAACGCAATGGCGTCACCGCTATTGAGCACGTTCAGGAGGGTGCCGAGCCGCTCCCCGGGGGCGGTTTGCGGCAGCGGCGGCGAGACGCTTGCCGGCGTTCGGGAGGCATCCGCCGCGTTGGCGACCAGCGGCGCGACCAGCAGCATCAGCAGCGCGAGCGCAGACGGAACAGGCTTCATCGTTTCTCCAGAGCGCGACGGAAGGCGAAGATGCCGCTGAATCAGTGCGTCATGCCTCAGTATTCCCCAGCACAGCTGGCAACATGGCGGCCGCTCCTGCTGCCATTCCCTCATGATCGACACCCTCGCCCGCACCCGCTGGGCCATCGTGCTGCTGCTGTGCGCCTGCGGCGTGCTGGCCGGCGGCCAGTTCGCCAAGATTTCCATCGAGTTCACGCGGCTGCAGGCGGTCTACAACGCCTCGCCCGCCGGCATGGGCTTGCTGCTGTCGACCGTCGGCGTGGTGGGCCTGCTGTGCGGCGTCGTGGCGGGTTGGCTCGCGCCGCGGGTGGGCTATCGCCGCCTGCTGCTGATCGGCCTGGGCGGCGGCGCCTTGCTGTCGGCTCTGCAAGCGTTGCTGCCGCCTTTCGGCCTGTTCTGGGCCAGCCGTGTGCCCGAGGGCGCGGCCCATCTGGCCATCATGGTGGCCACGCCGACGCTGCTGATCCACGCCTGCGCGCCGCCACACCGCACCGCCGTCATGGGCCTGTGGGCCACGGTGGTGGGCCTGGCCTTCGCCGTGCTGGCCGGGCTGGATCGCCTGCTGCCCCAGGGCCTGGCGCCGCGCGAGACCCTCGCCGGGCATGCACTGTTGCTGGCCCTGGCGGCGCTGGCGGTGCGGCTGTGGGTGGCCGACGTCCGCGCGGCGCCCGCGCCGGTCATGGCAGGCGCGCGCGCCGGTGTGCTGGCCCTGCACCGTGAGGTCTATGCCGACCTGCGCACCGCGCTGCCCGGCCTGGCGTTCTTCTTCTATGCCTTTCCGACGATCGCGCTGATCACCTTCGTGCCCCGCTTCAGCGGCCAGGGTCAGGGCGGTTTTCACACGGTGCTGCCGCTGATGGCCACGGCGGGCACGCTGGCGGCAGGATGGGCCGCGCGGCGCTTCGAGGGCGGCTTGAAGCTGGTACGCCTGGCGTACCTGGCTTTTGGCGCCGCGGCACTGGCGTTGGCGGTGGCGGCGCTGGCTGGCGCGCCCACGGAGGCGCTGGCACTGCTGACGTTGACCTGCGCCGGCCTGGGCGGCGGCGCCGCGTCCACATTGATCCCGCAGCTCAACCCCACCCCGGCCCAGCAGGCTCGCGCTTCCGGCGTGCTGGTGCAACTGGGCAACCTGGGATCCGTGAGCGGCCCGCCGCTGTTCGCGGCGCTGGCGGATCGCTTCGGCCTGGTCGGCCTGGCCGGTCTTGCTGCTTTGACGGCCACCGTGGCGTTGCTGGTGCTGGGGCGGCTGGGTACGCGACTCGAGGGCTGACGACCCAGGAAGTTGCGTCAAGTTTCACGCACTCTTCGCGCAAACCCTAGCCCCACTTCGCCACCGCCGTGAGCCGCGCGGCCGCGCTGGCATGGTGTTATTCCTGTTTTGCATGACCCCCACCGATCCCGGTGGTTACGGCGTGATTACATTGGATTCGACAATCCACCTCCTCAGGTTCGGTGTGCTTGGGCCAGCTCGCCAGCTGCCCCAAACACATTCCCATGATTGGAGCTTTCGCCATGAACCAACCCGCCATGCAGGGGCTGCGGCTGAACCTGCCCGCCTATGTCAAAAACGCCCGGCTGATTGCCTGGGTGGCCGAGATCGCCGCCCTCACGGAGGCCGCCGACGTCTATTGGTGCGACGGCAGCGCCGACGAATACCAGCGGCTGTGCGACCAGCTCGTCGCCGCCGGTACCTTCAAGAAACTCAACCCCGCGCTGCGCCCTGGCAGCTACCTGGCCAACTCGGACCCGAGCGACGTCGCCCGCGTCGAGGACCGCACCTTCATCTGCTCCGCCAAGAAGGAAGACGCCGGCCCGACCAACAACTGGATGGCTCCGGCCGAGATGCGCAGTTTGCTGCAGACCGGTCAAGCTGACGGAACCCCGGCCCTCTTCAAGGGCTGCATGCGCGGCCGTACGCTCTACGTGGTGCCCTTCAGCATGGGGCCGCTGGGCAGTCCGATCGCCCACATCGGCGTGGAACTGAGCGACAGCCCCTATGTCGCCGTCAACATGCGCACCATGACGCGCATGGGCCGCGCCGTCATCGAGCTGCTGGGCACGGATGGCGACTTCGTGCCTTGCGTGCACACCGTGGGCGCACCGCTGGCAGAAGGCCAGGCCGATGTGAGCTGGCCCTGCAACAAGACCAAGTACATCGTCCATTTCCCTGAAACGCGCGAGATCTGGAGCTATGGCTCGGGCTACGGCGGCAACGCGCTGCTGGGCAAGAAGTGCTTCGCGCTGCGTATCGCGTCCACCATGGGCCGCGACCAAGGCTGGCTGGCCGAGCACATGCTGGTACTGGGCGTGGAAAGCCCGCAGGGCAAGAAGTACCACGTCGCCGCCGCCTTCCCGAGCGCCTGCGGCAAGACCAACTTCGCCATGCTGATCCCGCCTGCCGCATTCGACGGCTGGAAGATCACCACCATCGGCGACGACATCGCCTGGATCAAGCCCCACGCCGACGGCAAGCTCTACGCCATCAACCCCGAGGCCGGCTATTTCGGTGTCGCCCCGGGCACCAACTCGCATACCAACCCCAACTGCATGGACAGCCTGGAGCGCGACGTGATCTTCACGAACGTGGCGCTGACCGACGACGGCGACGTCTGGTGGGAAGGCATGACGGACACACCGCCCGCCCACGCCATCGACTGGCAGGGCAAGGACTGGACGCCCGCGATCGCCAAGGAAACCGGCGCCAAGGCCGCTCACCCGAACGCCCGCTTCACCGTGGCTGCGACCAACAACCCGGCGCTGGACGCCAACTGGGACAACCCCGCCGGTGTGGCCATCGACGCCTTCATCTTCGGCGGCCGCCGCTCCACCACGGTGCCGCTGGTGACCGAGGCGCGCGACTGGACCGAGGGCGTCTACATGGCCGCGACCATGGGCAGCGAGACCACCGCCGCCGCCGCCGGCCAGCAGGGCATCGTGCGCCGCGACCCGTTCGCCATGCTGCCCTTCATGGGC
Source organism: Roseateles sp. P5_E4 (assembly GCF_054049255.1). Taxonomy (NCBI): domain Bacteria; kingdom Pseudomonadati; phylum Pseudomonadota; class Betaproteobacteria; order Burkholderiales; family Sphaerotilaceae; genus Roseateles; species Roseateles sp. P5_E4. Next base: position 166,902 of record NZ_JBFUMS010000005.1, read on the forward strand.
TACAACATGGCCGACTACTTCCAGCACTGGCTGGACCTGGGCGCCAAGCTTGAAGCCTCGGGCGCCAAGCTGCCCGCCATCTACTGCGTCAACTGGTTCCGCAAGGGTGCCGACGGCAAGTTCGTCTGGCCCGGCTACGGCGAGAACATGCGCGTGCTGAAGTGGATGCTGGACCGCCTGGAAGGCACTGGCGGCGGCCAGGAGCATGTGTTTGGCGTGACGCCCGGCTACACCGACCTGAACTGGGATGGCCTGGACTTCTCGCCGGAGAAGTTCGACACCGTGACCCGCATCGACGCCGCCGAATGGCAGGCCGAGATGAAGCTGCACGACGAGCTGTTTGCGCAGCTCGCCTTCCACCTGCCGGCCGCGCTGCCGGCCGTCAAGGCGCGCATCGAAGAGCGCCTCGCGAAAGAGGCGGGCTGACCGTTTCTCTTCGGCAGCATCAGCATGGGCGCCTTCGGGCGCCCGTTTTTATCTCCGGCTGCCGAACACCAGCAGCAAGCCGCCGATGGCGATGGCGCCCACGCCCAGCCATACCGGCACATTGACCGTTTCCTTCTCCTTGGCCGAGACCTCCAGCGAGCCCAGCTTCACGACGGTCTTGTCCTTGGTGTAGCTGAAGCCGCCCATTGCGAGGCTGGCCGCGCCGATGACGAGCAGCAGGATGGCGATGATCTTGGTGGCACCCATGGCGCGCTCCTTGGTTTGAGATGGGCCCAGGCTAAGGTCGGCAGCATGTGACAAACAGTGTCCGACAGCGCGATGCACTGTCAGACGACGCCGACACCTCAGGGATAGTCCTTCAGCGTCGCCGTATTGCTGCCGCCCTTGCAGCGCGCCGAGTCACCCGCGTCGTTGATGACGCGCTCGATGCTGCCCTTGTCCACCAGGCAGACGGTGATCATGTGGTGGAAGCGCACACCAGGCGCCCGAGGCACTTCAATGGCGCGGTCCAGCAAGACGTCGGGCTTCAGGAAGACGCTGTAGACCCCCAGGCCCCAGGCCTCGTGGCGCGTCACGGTGTCGGCCACCTTGTAGGCCGCATAGCCGCGGGCACCCGCTGCATTCGTCCACTCGCCTTGCGTGGGCGGGTCATACGGGATCTCGGACTGGTAGAAGTAGACGCGCCCGCCATTGCCCTGCCAGACGACCTGCTCCTTCTGGAAGTGCTCGACAAAAAGGCCATAGATGGTCACGTCCTCGCCGTTGACCCACAGGCCGTGGGCGGACGGGTTGCTGGTCCAGCTGACACCCTCGCCATGGTCAGCGCGCCAGATCCAGGTGTGGTCGATCACGGTGTCGTGGGCGTTGATGCGCAAGGCCGTGTCCACCTGCCCGGCCGCCGCGCCGCCGATGCGGAAGAACAGGTCGTGCAGCACGATGGGGTCGGCTTTGTGACGCTTCCTTGAGCCGGCCGGCGCCACCTCCATCAGCACGCCAGAGTCCTGCTTGCCGGCGTCGAGGAACAGGCCCGAGATCGTCAGCCCGTCCATGTCCGCCGTCTTCAGCAGCGGCTGGCCGTTGTCCGAGCGCAGCGTCGGGAAGCCGATGCCCAGCACCACCGTGCCGGACCGCTTCACCTGCAGCGTCTGCGTCAACAGGTACTCGCCCGGCGTGAACAGCAGGTGCTTGCCGGCGGCCAGCTGGGCGTTCAGCGTCGCCGCTGTGTCGCCGGGTTTGGCGATGAAGAACTGGCCGATGGGCAGCGTCTTGCCGGGCGCCACGGCGCCATTCGCCCACGAGATGCCGGCGCTGTCGCGCCGCAAGGCAGGCACTCGCACGGCGTACTGCCCCTTGGCATCGATGAAGAGCCAGGGCTTCTCGCGCACCAGCGGCGTCTTCGCAATCTTGGTAAAGCGCTGGCCTGGCGTCGGAAATTCGCCGTCGGGTGCGCCAGCCACGCCGACGAAGACCATGTTCCAGTTCGAACCCGTCCAGCTGCCCCACTGGCTGTTGCGCGAGATCCATTGCTGCTGCGTGGCCGAGTTGACCTGGCCATCGACCAGCACGTCCGAGAACCAGCCGCCGCTGGCCCAGCCCTTGTTCTGGTTCAGGCGGATATTGCCGCGCACATGCATGCGCCGAAACGGGATGGCCTGGGACACGGCCCACTGCAGGGTGTTGTCGCCGATACCTAAAGTGGGCGTGACCGCGAAGTTCTCGGCACCGCGCCAGAAGTTCTGCGTCGCGTTGTCGCCATCCAGGAAGGCCGTTGAGCGCAAGTCGCCGATGACGTGGACGTCGTCCGGGTGTGCGCCCAGGCCCAGCACATGCGTGTAGAAGCCCACCGGAATGCGCAAGTCCTGGTAGGTGCCCGGCTTGAGCAGGATGGCGTCGCGGCGCGGGCCGAAATGGTTGGGCTGCTGGGCGGCGTAGATGCCGTCGATCAGCGCCTGCAGGCCCGGCGTCGCCGGGTCGACGACATGCACGTTGGGGCCGAAGTCCGGCACCTCAGCCGCCAGAGCCGGAGCCGCCAACCCCACGGCCAGCACGGCCACCATCGCTCGCTTGCACTGCATGTCTCTTCCTCGCCAGGTCTCTGGTTGTCGCTGTTTGGAATCGGTTCCACTTCCCGTATTGGATCATGTCCAGGCCGCCTGGTCTTCCGGGTTGCTAAGGCGGCAGGCGGCGCACAATGGCGTCACTTGAGCTGCCTGCAACCAGGCGAGGAGGCCAGATGAGCCAGGGCTTCGGTCACGAATTGCCATCACGGCACAACCAGCAGGAGCACCGTCAGGTCTCCCGCTACCTGATCGTCATCGCGTCAAGCGGCGGCCCGGTCGCCAAGCTCTTTCTGGACAGCCGCGAACAGGTGGGCGAATTCGATGCCAGCACCGAAGAGGTCGCCGTCATGACGCGCAACGCGTCGTCATCGACGGGCGCTTCGGGCCCCGAATGGAACAAGGCCCTCGCCGGCCACAGCGCCGAGGAGCGCGCGGCCGCGATGGTCTACCTGCTCGACGTCTAGAAGCTCGATCCCGGCTGCTTCAGGAAGGCTTCTTCCTCGGCCGTCGACGCGCGGCCAAGGATGGTGTTGCGGTGCGGGTAGCGCCCGAAACGGTCGATGATGGCCTTGTGCTTGAGCTCGAAGTCGTGCGTGCCCTGCGGCGCGCGTTCCTTCATCAGCGGCTCGCCCGCCGCGTGGATGGCGGCGGATTCGCTGTGCATATAGGGCATGAAGAGGAAGGCGCGCTGCTCGACCGGCAGGGCCAGGTCGGCACCGGCAGCGACGGCCTCCTGCGCCAGCGCGAGGGCCAGCGGATCGGCCGCGAAGGCGCCGGGCGTGCCGCGGTGGATGTTGCGGGCGAACTGGTCCAGCACGATGACCTCGGCGAGCCGACCTTCGGGCACCGCGCGCCAGGCGAAGAGTTCGCAGCACCTGGCCTGTTCGTGCAGGGCGCCGAAGCGCGTGCGGACCTGGTCGTCGAAAGCGGTGTCCACCGTCCACCACTGCGCAGGCTTGATCTCCTGGAACCAGAAGCGAAGGATGTCGTCAGGCGTGGCCCTCATTTGCGCCCGCCAAACACCAGCAGCAAGCCGCCGACCGCAATCGCGCCCACGCCCAGCCACACCGGCAGATTGACTTCCTCCTTCTGCTTGGCCGACAGCTCCAGCGGCCCGAGCTTCACGACGGTGCTGTCCTTGGTGTAGCTGAAACCGCCAGTGGCCAGGCTGGCGGCGCCGGCGATGAGGAGGAGTACGCCGACGATCTTGGCGAAGTTCATAACAGGGCTTCCATGGGGTGAAGACCCAAGCTTAGAGCCTCACCACGCGTAGCTCGCCCCCAGCAACCCGTAGTTCACGCCTCCCTGGGGTCCGCGGCTGCGGCCGACGCCGGGGGTGACGGTCCAGCCGGCCCCCGCGGCGATGGCCGCCTTCATCTGCACGCTGCGCAGGTTGCCGCCATCGTGCAGCCGGTCCTGCATCACCTCGCCGTTCAGCGCCACGCGCTCGCTGACGCGGTAGGTGGCGCCGAGCTGGTGGCTGCGGTCCAGCGCCGCCTCGTCGCGGTTGATGGCCGTCACGCGATTGCCCAGCAGCGGCACACCGGCCAGCAGGCCACCGCTGTTCGTCGCTTGCGTCGTGCTCGTCGTGTAGCGGCTGCGCATGACGGCGCCGTAGACGCTCAGGCGCGGCGTGACCGCCACCGCGCCGTGCACGCCCAGGCCATGGCCCCGCAGGCGCTGCTCGACCGGCGTGGCCGCGCCGCCGCCTGACGCCACCGTGCCCCGCGCACGGGCACTGCGCTTCACCGCATCGATACCGACGTTGACGCCCTCCGCCGGCCGCCAGTCCACCGCTGTAGCCAGGTCCGTCTGGCGCAGGCGCTCACCGTCGCGGCGCTGGCTGGCGTTCACGCTGGCCTGCCAGGCCTTGCCGGCCACGCCACCACCGACCGCGACCTGCCGGGGCTTGACGCTGTTGCCGCTGGCCAGGTCGTGGCTGCGCGACTGGCCGGCGCCCAGTTGCACCCAGGCGCGCTCACCCACGGGCAGGCTGACCGCCGCCGCGCTCTGATTGCGCTGGCCATCGCGCTGCACGGCGAGGTTGACGGCGCGTTTGTCGGCATTCGGTGCCACCTCCTCGGCGTGGACCATGCCGGCCAGCATCAGGGCGGTGGCAATGAGGCAGAGTTTGGACGTGTTCATGAGCGGGCTCCGTTGGATATCGAGTGCTGCGGGACGCTTCGGTCCCTCAACCCGACAACGCCGCCCGCGGCACAAAACTTCCCCGCCCAGATGTAAGCAGGCGCAGCCCACCGCATACTTGCTCCAACTACCCATGAGGCCTGCCGTGCCCGATCCCGCTCCGGACAGCAGCATCGACGCCGTCGCCCAGGCCCTTCAGGCCCAGGCCTATCTGCCCTCGCGCGAGCTGGCGACAGCCGCCTTCCTCGCGCTGCGCCTGTCGCGGCCCTTGCTGCTGGAAGGCGCGCCGGGCACCGGCAAGACGGCCATTGCGGCGGCACTCGCCACGGCCCTCGGCCGGCCGTTGATCCGCCTGCAGTGCTACGAAGGCCTGGACCTGGCCGCGGCCGCCTACGAGTGGAATTACGCGCGGCAGATGCTGGAGATCCGCCTCGCGCAGGCACACGAACGTGAACGCACGGCCGACGAACTCTTCGCGCGCCGCTTCCTCATCGAACGCCCGCTGCTGCAGGCGCTGACGACAACCCCGGCGCCCGTGCTGCTCATCGACGAGCTGGACCGCGCCGACGCGCCCTTCGAAGCCTTTCTGCTGGAGTTCCTGGCCGACTTCCAGATCACCATCCCCGAACTCGGCACCCTCACGGCCGCCACACCACCGCTGGTCATCCTCACCAGCAATCGCAGCCGCGAGGTCCACGACGCCGTCAAGCGCCGCTGCCTCTATCACTGGGTGGACTTTCCCGATGCCGCGCGCGAGCTCGCCATCGTCAGCGCGCGCTTGCCGCAGATCGAGCGGCGGCTCGCCGCGCAGGTCGTCGCCTTTGTGCAGGGCCTGCGCCAGCTCGACCTCTACAAGCTGCCCGGCCTGGCCGAGACGCTGGACTGGTCGCGCGCCCTCATCGAGCTGAACGCCGTCAGCCTGGACCCGGCCACGGTGCAGTCGACCTTGGGCGTGCTGCTGAAATACCAGGACGACATCGCCCGCGTGCAGGGGAGCGAGGCCGCAAGGCTGCTTGCAGAACTGCGGCAGAGCGTCGAGGGCTGAGCCGTGGACCCGCATGCCGAGCGCTGGGCCGCTCCCGAGCCGGCATGCATCCCCTCGGGGGATCGGCTGGTGTACCCGCCCGCCGAGGGGCACCACCTGGCGGAAAACCTTGTGCATTTCGGCCGCGTCTTGCGCACGGCCGGCTTGGCCCTAGGCACCGACCGGCTGCTGCTCGCCGCCCAGGCGCTGGAAGCCGGTGGCCTGGCCTCGCGTGCCGACTTCAAGGCGACGCTGGCCGCCTGCCTGGTCGACCGGCCCGAGCACCGACCGCTGTTCGAGCAGGCCTTCCACGTCTTCTGGCGCGACCCCGACCTGCTCGGCCGCATCATGGCCCTGCTGCTGCCGCAGGCCCAGGGCCGTGCGGGCGCACCGCCACCACCCGAGAACCGGCGCCTGGCCGATGCGCTGTTTCCTGGCGCGCCTGCCGATTCGCCGCGCGCCGAGCAGGTCGAGATCGAGGCGCGTCTGGACGCCGGCAACCGCGAGCTGCTGCAGCGGCGCGATTTCGACACGATGACGGCCGCCGAATGGGCCGCCGCGCGCCAGGCCCTCGCCGCGTTGCAGCCGCGCCTGGCGCAACAGCTCACGCGCCGCCATGCGCCCGCGCCGCAAGGCCGCATCGCCTGGCGCGCCACGCTGCGCGCCGAGGCCCGGTGCGACTTCGCCCTGCCCACCCGTGAGCGCGCCCGCCGCCGCCCGACACCCCTGGTGCTGCTGGCCGACATCTCGGGCTCCATGGGCCGCTATTCGCGGGTGCTGCTGCATCTGGCCCAGGGCCTGTTGAATCCGGCCGGCGGCGCGGGCGAGGCCCCCGTCGTTGAAGCCTTCGTCTTCGGCACCCGGCTCACGCGCATCACGCGCCAGCTCAAAGCCCGCGACCCCGACGCGGCGCTGGCCGCCGTGTCCGCCGCCGTGCCGGACTGGGCCGGTGGCACCCGCATCAGCCAGAGCCTGCACGCCTTCAATCGCGACTGGGCGCGCCGCGTGCTGGGCGGCGGCGCAGCCACGGTGCTGCTCGTCACCGATGGCCTGGAACGCGACGCCGAGGACGGCGGCGCGCACCTGGCCTTCGAAGCCGAGCGGCTGCGCCTGTGCTGCCGCGAGCTGATCTGGCTGAACCCGCTGCTGCGCTTCAAGGCTTTCCAGCCGCGCGCCGCCGGCGTGAAGGCACTGCTGCCCCAGGTGACTCGCCATCTGCCGGTGCACGACCTCGACAGCATCGACCGTCTGCTCGACGCCCTGAAGCGATAGCCCACGTCCTACAGGCAGGCGGCGCAACGTCCGCCCTGCACGGGCAGTCCCACTGCTTAGATTTCGGTTTCGGCGGTGCGCATCCAGTGCTACCGCTTCCGATTGAAAGGAAGAGTCATGAAGATTTCGCAACTCGCTTCGCTGCTGGTCGCCGCTGCCCTGGTCACGCCGCTGGTCGGCCATGCCGATGACAAGCCGCCCGGCGCGGCCAAGGCCTGGGTCAAGGACTCGGTCGTGACGACCAAGATCAAGACGCAGCTCGCCACCAGCAAGATCTCGTCGCTGGCCATGCTTCACGTCGAGACCGACGCCAACGGCTATGTGCAGCTGACCGGCAAGGTCGCCACGCAGGCCGAGAAGGACCGCGCCGAAGCCATCGCCAAGGCGGTCGACGGCGTGAAGTCGGTCGACAACCAGCTGACCGTCAAGTAAACAGCGCCCCCCGGCCTCCCGCGCTGCCCGTCAGGCCCTGTCTGGCGGGCAGCGCTTTTTGTTGGCCGGGCCGACGGTCAGAATCGGTGCATGAATCTGACCGGCCAGCAGCATCTGCCCGTGTCCCAGGCCCAGGCCTGGGCCGCGCTGAACGACACCGCGATGCTGCAGGCCGCCGTGCCCGGCTGTGAGGCCCTTACGTCGACCGGCGACAACGCCTTTGACCTGTTGATGGCCGTGTCCATCGGGCCCGTGAAGGCCAGGTTCAAGGGCAAGCTGCAACTGTCCGAGTTGACCCCGCCGCAGAGCTACCGCATCGGCTTCGAGGGCTCGGGCGGCGCGGCCGGCCATGGCAAGGGCCAAGCCTTCGTCCAGCTGCAGGCCGTGTCGCCCAGCGAAACGGTGCTGAGCTATGACGTGACGGCCAGCGTCGGTGGCAAGCTGGCGCAGATCGGCTCGCGTCTGGTCGATGCGGCGGCACAAAAGCTGGCGCAGGACTTCTTCATCCGCCTGCAGGCCGCGCTGGTTGAACGCCATCCGCCAGCCGCCGCGCCGGCCCTCGCCGCAAGTGCCGCGCCGGCCGAGCGCCGCCACGCGCTGCAGCGCCTGCGCGCCTGGCTGCGCCGCTGGTTCGGGTGAGGCGGTTTGCAAAGAACAAGCACCTCTTCGTGACCAGCTGAAACACCATGGGGATTTCCCCAGCGCGCCACCGGTACAATTTCACATGTCCGAGACAACGGGCCTGCCTGCGCAGGCCCGTTCTTTTTGTGCAATGAATCCACAGCCCCCGCACCCACTTCGCTCGCCGCCCTCCCGGGGTGTGCGTCAGCGCGTGCCAGCGGCTGGGCCGCATTGATCATGTCCAGCCCCGCCGGCCGACTGCCCCATCTTGACGTGCTGAAGGCGCTCGCGGCACAGATCATCGTGCTGCACCACCTGGTCAGCTACGGGCCGATCGCCCGCGCCGCCCACGCCGCCCTGCCCCTGCTGGCCGGCGCCATGCATCAGTACGGGCGCATGTCGGTGCAGATCTTCCTGGTCGTCGGCGGCTATCTCAGCGCGCGCGGCCTGTCGCCGCGTGGACAGGCCCTGCAGGCCGCCGTGCCCGAGCTGCTGTGGCGGCGTTATCTGCGGCTGGTGCTGCCCTTCCTGGCGGCGCTGGCCCTGACACTGGGCATCTCCGGCCTCATCGCTTCGTCCTGGCCCGAGCTGGTGCCCGCCGACATCAGCGTCGGCCAGCTTCTCGCTCACGCGCTGCTGCTGCATGACGTGCTGGGCTACGAAGCGCTGACCGTGGGCGCCTGGTATGTGGCCATCGACCTGCAGCTGTTTGCCCTGCTCGTGGGCCTGCTGTGGCTGGCACGGCGCGGCTGGCGGCACCCAAGCCGTCTCGTCGTCGGCCCCGTCCTCGTCGCGGCCGCCGCGCTGGCCTCGGCCTGGGTGTTCAACCGCCAGCCGGAGCTCGACGCCTACGCACCCTACTTCTTCGCGTCCTATGGCCTGGGCGCTCTCGTGCATTGGCTGGGTCTGTCGCGTCACCGCCGCGCCGGCCTGCTGCTGCTGGCAGTGGCCGTGAGCGCCGCGCTGATGGTGGAATGGCGCGACCGCCTCGCCCTGGCGCTGGCCACGGCGTTGTGGCTGTCCTGGGCGCAGGCCCGCCATGCCGAGGGCCGTCAGCTGCTGCCGGCCGCCTTGGCTTCGGCCTTCGCCAGCGCCGCAACGCCCTCCTACGCACTGTTCCTGCTGCATTTCCCGGTGCTGCTGCTGAGCAACGCCCTGCTCGCGCATCTGCCGGGCGCGACGCCCGAAGCCGGCCTGGTGCTGCTTGTGGCCACCTGGCTGCTGGCCAACGGCCTGGCTGTGCCCTTCCACCGCTGGGTGGAGGCGCCGGCCGCCCGCTTCGATCCACTGGCATGGCTGCCGCGCCTGCAGTGGGCCCCTCGCCCAGCCTCGCGTCGCTGAACGCGCGCGGTCTGATCGGTTCCGCGAGGACGGCGATGCTTGCGGACCGGGCGCTCGGCCCGTAGCCGCGAACAACCGCCGACATCCCGCAACTGCGTGCTAATGTCGCGCGCTGCTAGTCCCAGGCCGCGCTTCCATGACGATTCAAACCCCGGCCGCGGCCCCCAGCCGCGAGCAACTGCTGCACAGCCTTTACGAGGCCGCCGAGCTCGAGCACAACCTCATGTGCACCTATCTCTACGCGGCCTTCAGCCTCAAGCAGGGCGAGGCCGAGGGGCTGGGTGCCGTCGAGGCCGAGGCCGTCGAGCGCTGGCGGCGCGAGATCATCGCTGTCGCCATCGAGGAAATGGGCCACCTGGTGGCGGTCTGGAACATCACGGCGGCGCTGGGCGGCGCGCCGCGCATCGGCCGCGGCAATTTCCCGCTCGACCCCGGCAATCTGCCAGCCCGCGTCGTCGTCAAGCTTGCACCTTTCAATGACGCGACGCTGCAGCACTTCATCTTCCTGGAGCGCCCCGAGGGCAGCGCTGAAGAGGACGGCGAAGGCTTTGCCGCCGAGCGCCTGTTCACGCGCGGCTCGACGGCACCGCGCGTCACGCCGATGGCGCGCGACTACGACACCGTCGGCCATTTCTACGCCACGCTGAGCGCCGACCTGCGCGCCTTTGTCGAGCTACACGGCGAGGCCGTGGCCTTCTGCGGCAACCGCTGGCTGCAGCTCGGGCCCCAGGAGCTCACCCTCGGCGGCGCCCGCCATGTGCTGTGCTCCAAGACGGCGCTGGCGGCCTTCGACGCCATCGTGCAGCAGGGTGAGGGCGCCCCCAGCGACAGCGCCACCTCTCACTACCACCGCTTCGCCGCCATCCGTGAGGAGCTGGCCCAGCTGCGCGCCGCCCACCCGGGCTTCGAGCCCGCCTGGCCGGCCGCCACCAACCCGGTGCTGCGCCGCCCGCCGCGGCCCGAGGGCCGGGTCTGGCTGGAGAACCCGGCCGCGGCGGCGACGGTGGACATCGCCAACGCCAGCTACGGCCTGATGCTGCGCCTGCTGGCCCAGAGCTATCTGCTGCCCGGGCCGTCGGCCGAGAAAAGCCTGATGGTGGATCTGGGCATCTGCCTGATGCGCGCCTTCACGCCGTTGGCCGAGCATGCCGCGCGGCTGCCTGCCGGCGCGAGCAATCCGGGCTGCAACGCCGGCGTCAGCTTCACCGCCCTGCGCGACGCGGCAGCGTTGCCACCGGGGCCGGCCGCGCGGCGCTTCGTCGTCGAACGCCTGGGCCAGATCGCCGACGCAGCGGCCAGCCTGCACGCCGAGCTCGGGGCCGAACGCAGCGGCCGCGCGGCACGCCTGCTGCAGTCGCTGCGCGAACGCGCCGAGCGCGGGCTGGACCTGAACGCGCCCGTCGCCGCGCCTGCACCCGCCACTGCGCCCGCCCCGGCACCTGCCGCGGCAGCACCGCCCCCGCCACCCACGGAGACCGTCGACGGCATCGAGATCGTGCGGGGCGACAAGCTCGAATTGCGCTTCGAGGCACAGCGCTGCATCCATGCACGCTTCTGCGTGACCGGCGCGCCCAAGGTCTTCCTCGCCAATGTGCAAGGCCCCTGGCTGCACCCGGACGCCATGCCCGTCGAGCGCCTCGTCGACATCGCCCATGCCTGCCCGTCGGGCGCCATCCAGTACCGCCGCAAGGACGGCGAGGACGACGAGGCGCCGCCGCCGGTCAACTTGCTGTCGGTGCGCGAGGCCGGCCCCTATGGCATACGCGGCGAGCTGGTGCTGCGCGGCCAGGCCATCGGCACGCGCGCCACGCTGTGCCGCTGCGGCGCGAGCAAGAACAAGCCCTTCTGCGACGGCAGCCACCACGACATCCACTTCGACGCGACCGGCGAGCCCGAGACCGGTCTGCTGGGCCTGCCCACCGACATGCCCGCCATGCGCGATGGCCGCATCGACATCGAGCCCGAGCCCAACGGCCCGCTGCAGCTGCGCGGCCAAATCGAGGTGCTGAGCGGCACCGGCCGCATGGTCTGCCGCGTCGCGCAGGCGCGGCTGTGCCGCTGCGGCGGCAGCCAGACCAAACCTTTCTGCGACGGCACGCATGCCCGCAATGGCTTCAGTGCCGACTGACGCCAGCGACACCCGAAGCGCGCTGCAGCAGATGGCGGCGCGCACGCTGATCTGGATCGTCGGCGTCGTGGGTACCGTGGCCGCGCTGATCGGCGCCGGCGAGGCCGCCCTCGGCCTGCGCGCGCTGTGGGGCAGCCAGCGCCTCGTCGTCGGGCTGGCGTTGCTGGCAGTCAGCGGCGCAGGCTGGCTGCTGTGCCGCGCCGGCCGCGCGCGGCTGGCCACAACCCTGATCCTCGGCGGCACGCTGATCGCCCTCGTCGCCCACGCGGCCCATATTGGCCTGGGTGTGCACACCGTCATCCTGGCGGCCGGCGCCCTCGTCATCGCGCTGGGCGGTGGCGTGGCCGGCAATGCGGCGGCAGCCGTGCTGACCGTGCTCTACCTCGCCGCCATCGGCGTGCTGGCCGCGATGGAAGCCCAGGGCCTGCTGCCGGGCTTGAGCGCGCCGCGCCAGCCGCAGCTGCTCGATCGCCTCGTCGCCCACTTCCTGATCGCCACCAGCGGCCTGGCCTCGGCCCTGCTGCTCAACCGCATCCTGGGCACGGCACTGGCGCGCGCCATCGGCGAGGAGGCCCGCCTGGCTCGCCTCGTGCAGGCCGCCCACAACTGGGCCTGGGAAGCCGACGCCAAGTTCCGCGTCACCATGCTGTCCGATGAGTTCGAGGCCCTGTCCGGCCACAAGCGCGAAGACTTCCTGCGCATGGGCGAGCCCGGCGGCGCCATGCTCGTGCGCGACGCCGACTACCCCGGCCTGCTGGAGGACATCCGCGCCAAGCGCGCCTACCGCGACCGCATCAACGGTTTTCGCGCGCCCGACGGCCGGCTGCTGTGGACGCTGGGCTCGGGCGAGCCCGTCTTCGATGCGAACGGCAGCCACATTGGCTGGCGCGGCGTCAGCCACAACATCACCGGCGAGCGCCTGGCGCTGCAGCAGCACCAGCGCACCGCCAACATGCTGGACCGCGTGCTGCGCGCCAGTCCCGACGCCATTTGCGTGGCCCATATGGAAGACGGCCGCATCCGCTTCGCCAACTCCGGCTTCTGTGCCCTGGTGGGCCTGTCGCGCGACGAGCTGATGGGCCACTCGGGCCGTGAGCTCGGCCTATGGCCCGACAGCGGCGAGCCCAGGCGCCTGGCCGCCGAGCTGGCCGCGTCAGGCATCGTGCGCGACTTCCGCTCCGCCCTGCTGGTGCACGGCGAGTGGCGTGACGTGCTGGTGTCGGCCGCAACGCTGGACTGGGAGGGCGAGCCGGCCACCATGCTGATCGCCCGCGACATCACCGAGCGCGAGCGCGCGCGCATCGAGGCCGAGGCCATCCTCGACCACGCCAGCGTCGGCATCGCGCTGACGCGCGGCGAGCGCTTCGAGCGCGTCAATCGCCACTGGCAGGAGATCTTCGGCGGCACCGAGCCGCAGCTGGCCGATGGCCACGCCTGCCTGCCTTCGGCCCAGGAGGTCGCCAGCGCCGCACTGGCATTCGAGCGCGACTTCATCCGCCCCGATGGCCGGCGCATCACCGTGCAGTTCAACGCCCGCGGCCTGCCAACGACGCTGGCCGGCCGCAGCGAAGGCCGCAACGACCAGGACTGCGACCACGCGACGCTCTGGGTGGCCGAGGACGTCACCGAACGCCGCCGCCAGGAGCGCGAGCTGCGGTCTGCCAAGCAGCAGGCCGAAGGCGCCAGCCACGCCAAGAGCGCCTTCCTCGCGACGATGAGCCACGAGATCCGCACGCCGCTGAACGGCGTGCTGGGCCTGGCGCGGCTGCTGCAGCAGGCCGGGCCGGACGAGCGTCGGCCGCAGTACCTGGCCCACCTCGTGGCGGCGGCCGAGTCGCTCAATGAGATCGTCTCCAACGTGCTGGACTTGTCCAAGATCGAGGCGGGTCATCTCGAGCTGGAGACCATCGAGTTCGACCTGCACGCGCTGGCCCAGGCCGGCTTCGAAGGCTGCGCGGCACTGGGCCGCGAGCGCGGCCTGGACATGCAGATCGAACTCGCACCAGGCCTGCCGCGCCTGGTCATCGGCGACCCGCTGCGGGTGCGCCAGATCATGGCCAACTTCCTCGTCAACGCGCTGAAGTTCACCGAGCGCGGCCACATCCGGCTGAAGCTGTCGTCGGCCGGCGAAGGCCGCGTGCGCATCGTCGTCGCGGACAGCGGCATCGGCGTGCCGCTGGAGTTGCAGAGTCGACTGTTCCGCCCCTTCGCCCAGGCCGACGACTCGACGACGCGGCGCTTTGGCGGCACCGGCCTGGGGCTTTCCATCTGCCGCGAGCTGGCCGCACGCATGCAGGGCCGCGTCGGCGTGCAGAGCGACGGCGCGAACGGCTCCAGTTTCTGGGCCGAGCTGGCCCTGCCTACGGCCCTGACCATCGACGACACCGCTGCGCGCAAGCGCATCCCGATGCCGCCGCGCTACCCGCTGGCCGGCCAGCGCCTGCTCGTCGCCGAGGACAACCCGGTCAACCGCCTCATCATCACGGCCCTGCTGCAGCGCCTGGGCGCCGAGGTCGTTGAGGCCGAGGACGGCGAGCAGGCCGTCTGCCTCGCGCGCGAGCAGGCCGGGCGACTGGACGGGGTGCTGATGGACCTGCACATGCCCAAGGTCGATGGCCTGAAAGCGACGCAGCTGCTGCGCGCCGACCCGATCACCGCCCAGCTGCCCATCCACGCCTTCACGGCCGCCGTGCTCGACCAGGAACGCCAGGCCGCGCTGGCCGCCGGCATGAACGGCTTCATCGCCAAGCCGGTGGCCGAAGAAGAAGTGATCCGCGTGTTGGGGCGCCAGCCCTGAACGGACGACCGCCATGCCCATCCGCATCGTCAGGCTCGGCAGCCCGCGCGCCCAGGACGAGGGCACCCGCATCGGCACCGTGCGCCGCCCGCCGCGTGGCGTGCCCAAGGCCGAGTTCGCATCGCGTGATTTCTACGACGTCTGGTTCCCCAATCTCGCGCCCAGTCTTGAGACCATGAAGCTCGGCCAGGCGGCTGAGACAGACGCCGAGTGGAAGATCTTCAAGAAAAAGTACAGCGCCGAGATGGCCGAGCCCGAAGCCCAGCATGCGCTGAGCCTGCTGGCGACGCTGTCGGCGCAGACGAATTTCTCGGTGGGCTGCTATTGCGAGGATGAGGCGAGATGTCATCGCCCCCTGTTGCGCGCGCTGCTTGAGGACAAGGGCGCGCGCTGTACTTAACTCGCCGGCGGCATGCTGGTGTCGAATTGCGGGCCGAGCGCTGGGCCGCTCCCGAGCCGGCCCGCGTTAGGCGATGTGCTTGCGGCTCGATGCCGCAAGCATCGCCGTCCCCTCGGGGGACCGGTCAGGCACGCCCGCGTTCAGCGGCGCGAGACTGGACGAGGGGCTCCATTTCAAGCTCCGCCGTTGTCCTGCGCCTCGCGCTTGCGGTTCATGTCCGCCAGCGTCTTGCCCGCCTCGTCGCGGAAGGTCTCCTCCAGCACCTCCAGCGTCTCGACGCGATCGACGCGGAAACTGCGGAAGTCATTGCGCAGCTCGCACCAGGCAGCCAGCGTCCAGACCGGGCCCCAGAACAGGCAGGCCAGCGGGCGCACGATGCGCTCGCTTTTCACGCCGCCCAGGTCCAGATAGCCCACCTTCAGCTTGCGCCGGTCCTCGGTGGCCTCGCGCATGGCCGTCAGGTGGGCGCTGGTGGCCGGGTCCAGGGCCGGCAGCGGCGCATACAGCGCCAGGCTCTCGGCCGCGGCGCGAGCGTCCAGCGGCAGCACGGCGAGGATCTTGGACAGCGCGTTCTCGGCCTGGCGGGCCAACGCCGCATCCAGCCGCGATTCGGCCATGCGCACCGTCGCGACCAGGGCCTGGGCCTCCTGCTTGCTGAACATCAGCGGCGGCAGGTCAAAGCCTGCCCGCATGCGGTAACCGACGCCCGCCTCGCCCTCGATGGGCACGCCCTGCTGGCCCAGCGCGGCGATGTCGCGGTAGACGGTGCGCATCGACACCTCGAGGCGACTCGCGAGGTAGTCGGCCGTCGTGAGGCGGCGTCCGCGGATGAGCTGGACGATCTGGAAAAGGCGGTCTGCGCGGCGCATAACCGGTCATTGTGCGGGACCGGGCATGCCCCTTGCAGAAGACACGTGTCACCGACAACGAGGTCGAGCTTCATCATGGCCATCTACGCCTCCTTCCAGGCCCGCGGTACCCGCGGCGCCGAACTGGCCACGCTGGGCGCCATCAGCGCCCCACTGGCTTCCCTGGCTCAAGACCAGCTATTCACGGCGCGCGCCGTGCCGGGGCGAAACCGCCCCGTGAAAGGGAAATCTCAGCCCATGGCCGTGCAGAGTTCCACCAGCGTGCCGTCCGGGCAGCGCACATAGGCCACCGTCTGGCCCCAGGGCTTGGTGACCGGTGCGGCCAGGGCGCGGGCGCCGGCGGCGACGGCCTGGTCATAGGCAGCCTGCACGTCGGTCACGGTGAAGCCGATCTCCATGCCAAGCGGCTGCGGGCTCGCGTCGGCGGCCACGTAGTCGTGCTGCACGCTGTCACGGGCGGTTGCGTGGTCCACAAAGGCGAGCGTGGTGCCGCTGCCGCCGGTGTCGACCTCGCCATAGGCGCCACTCTCATGCAGAAAGCGCTTCTTGAGGCCGAAAGCCTTATCGAAGAAGGCCAGGGACGCGGCCACGTCGGACACGTAGACGAGGGTGTAGGCGAAGTTCACATGGGTCTCCTGAAGTGCAATGCCCGCATGCTGCGCCGGGTTGGCTGTCAGCGCGTGTCAGGAGCGGCTGAGAAAATCCGCCGCAATGCAAGCCTTCCTCATCGCCACCGGCCTGGTGGCCCTCGCCGAGATTGGCGACAAGACCCAGCTGCTCGCCTTCATGCTTGCGGCCCGCTTCAGGCGGCCGGTGCCCATCGTGCTGGGCATCTTCGTTGCGACCGTCTTCAACCACGCCGCTGCGGGCGCGTTAGGCAGCTGGCTGACAGGCCTGATCAGCCCGATGGCGCTGCGCTGGATCCTCGGCCTGTCCTTCCTGGCGATGGCGGGCTGGATGCTGATCCCCGACAAGCTCGACGAGGACGACACGCCCAAGCCCGGCCATGGCGTCTTCTTGACGACGGTCATCGCCTTCTTCCTGGCCGAGATGGGCGACAAGACGCAGATCGCCACCGTGGCGCTGGCGGCGCGCTTCCCGGCCGATTTCATCGGTGTCGTCGCCGGCACGACGGCCGGCATGATGATCGCCAACGTGCCGGCGGTGCTGGTGGGGGATAAGTTGGCGCAGAAGCTGCCGGTCAAGCTGGTGCACACGGTGGCCGCCGTCATCTTTGCGAGCCTGAGCATCGCAACGCTGGCCGGCCTGGGCGAAAGCCTGGGTTTTTGAGGGGTGGTGAAGCCCGGCCGGTGGCCTAGCATGCCGGCGACTCAACACCACCTCGGGGAGAGGCCATGACCTTCCAGGAATCCGTCCAGACCTGCTTCAGCAAATACGTCGACTTCTCGGGCCGCGCCAGCCGCTCGGAGTACTGGTGGTTCGCACTGTTCGTCTTCGGCGCGAGCTTCGTGCTGGGCATGTTCAGCCAATGGCTCAACATCATCTTCCTGCTGGGCACGCTGCTGCCTCAGCTGGCCGCGGCGACGCGCCGCCTGCACGACACCGGCCGCAGCGGCTGGTGGCAGCTGATCGGCTTGATCCCCCTCATCGGTTTCATCGTGCTGATCGTCTTCCTGGCGCAGGAAAGCGGTGAGGCGACCGAATCAACCGCCTGAGCGGGCGGCGTCGATGAAGGCGCGCAGCTTGGGCGCCAACGCTGCGCGCCGCGGAAAGTAGAGGAAGAGGCCGGGCTCCTCGAAGGCCGACTCGGGCAGCAGTTGCTGCAGACGGCCGCTGCGCAGTTCCGCGTGCACCAGCGGCTCGAAGATGTAGGCGATGCCGACGCCGGCCAGGGCCAGGTCGCGCGCGAAGCTGGCGTCCGTGATGACGGCACTGCCCGTCGTGCGCACGGCCACCGTCTCACCGGCCTCGCGCAGCTCCCAGTCGTAGAGGCTGCCGGCGGCCAGCAGGCGAAAGCCAATGCAGTTGTGCGCCGCCAGCTCGGCCACGCGGGCCGGCGCGCCGCGCCGGGCGAGATAGTCCGGCGAGGCGACGAGGATGGCCTTGAACGGCGGCGTCAGGCGCACGCTGACCATGTCCTGCTGCACCTGCTCGCCCAGCCGGATGCCGGCGTCGAAGCCGCCGGCGACGACATCCACGAGGGCATCGTTGTCGTGCACCTCCACCGTCAGCTTGGGGTGGGCCACCGCCAGCTTCGCGAGCAGCGGCGGCAGCACCATTTGCGAAGCCACGCGCGAGGAATTCAGCTTCAGCACGCCGCCAACCTCGCCGCGGGCGGCGCCCAGATGTTCGACGGCCGCGCCTATGTCCTCCAACGCCGGCCCTACGCTGGCGAGAAACCGCACGCCCGCCTCGGTCAACGCCACGCTGCGCGTCGTGCGCGCGAACAGCGGCTCGCCGAGGGCGTCCTCCACCACACGCACCGCATGGCTGACGGCCGAGGCGCTCATCCCCAGTGCCTGGGCAGCCGCCGCAAAGCCGCGCTTGTCGGCCACGGCAACGACGATGGGCAGATGGGCCAGCAATTCGCGGTTCATTCATGAACCATATCGCATGGCCCATGCGATTCAAGCGCCTTTATCCGATCACATCGTTTCGAGACACTGAATCCCGTCGCAACCCACCACCCCACGGAGCCCACCATGACTGCAACCACCCACACCCGCCCCACCTGGTTCATCACCGGCGCCTCGTCCGGCTTTGGCCTGTCCTTCGCGAAGTACGCCCTGGCTCAGGGCTACAACGTCGTCGCCACGGCCCGCCAGCCGGCGCGCCTGGCCGCGCTGGCCGACAGCGCACCCGACCGCGTCCTCGTGCTGCCGCTGGACGTGACCGCTGCTGGCGACGCCGAGCGCGCCACGGCTGCCGCCCTGGCGCACTTCGGCCGCATCGACGTGCTGATCAACAACGCCGGCTACGGCATCGTCGGCGCCGTCGAGGAGACACCCGACGCCGAGCTGCGCGCGCAGATGGAAACCAACTTCTTCGGCGCTGTCGCCGTCACTCGCGCCATGCTGCCGGCCATGCGCGAGCAGCGCCGCGGCGCCATCGTCAACCTGTCCAGCATGGGCGGCCAGATGTCCTTTGGCGGCTTCGGCGCCTACTCGGCCTCCAAGTTCGCGCTGGAGGGCCTGTCCGAGGCCCTGGCCCAGGAAGTCGCGCCCTTCGGCATCAAGGTGCTGATCGTCGAACCCGGCGCCTTCCGCACCGGCTTTGCGGGCGCCGACGTGCTGCGCCAGATGCCCGTGCTGGCGGCCTACGACGAGATCGTCGGCGGCACGCGCAGCTTTGCGAAGGGCATGGATGGGACGCAAGCCGGCGACCCGGACAAGGCGGCGGCGGCGATCGATGCGGCGCTGCGCGCGGAGGTCACGCCGTTGCGGCTGCAGTTGGGGGCGGATGCGATCGACGCGGTGCGGGCGCACAGCGAGCAGCTGCTGAAGGATCTGGCTGCGTGGGAGGGTGTTGGGCGGGCGACGGCGATGGGATCAGAGTCCTGAGTGCACCGTCTGCGGGACCGATCAAGTCGCTCGGTCCGCGCCGCTTGCTGATGCGCCGCTACCGCCACCACTTCCGCTCAGGCGAAATGGCCTCCCTTGCTGCAGGATCATTTGGGCCACTGCGCCGAATCTCCCACGCTTCTTGCACCGTGAGTTTGCGGATGCCGCAATGCCGAAGACTGCATGACCTTGGGTACGTGCCGTCGATCAACGAGATCCCAGTAATGTCGTCTTCTTCATAGCTTACTGCCACACAAAGAACTGGGTGCCAGGCACAGTCTTCGTAGACGTCCCCAACCGCTAGACCAAGACGCTCACGAGCCTCGCGCATATCGGCATCGAACTTCTCCTGGAACGGGAACTCTTCCATCGCTTAGTCCTCGATTCAATCCGCCAACACCTGCCTCACGGCCTTGTCCCACTCTGCCAGCCGCGCCTCCGCCTCGTCGCGCGACATCCGCGGCTCGAAGGCACGGTCCAGCTGCCAGATCGCTCCAATCTGTTCCGTTGACTCGTACACGCCGGCACCAAGCCCGGCCAGCAGCGCCGCGCCCAGAGCCGTTGTCTCGATGACCTTGGGCCGCAGCACCGGGATGCCGAGCAGGTCGGCCTGGAACTGCATCAACAGGTCATTAGCGCTCGCCCCGCCGTCCACTCGCAATTCGGTCAGGCGCTCAGCCGCGCCGACGTCGGCATTCATGGCCGTCAGCACAGCCGCGCTCTGGAAGGCGATGCTCTCCAGCGCCGCGCGGGCGATGTGGGCCTGCGTCGTGCCGCGCGTGAGACCGAGCAGCGCACCGCGCGCATCGGGACGCCAGTAGGGCGCGCCCAGGCCCGCGAAAGCCGGCACGAACATGACGCCGCCGGCGTCGGGCACGCTGCTGGCCAGCGCCTGCACCTCGCCGCTGCCGCCAATGGCCTTCAGGCCGTCGCGCAGCCATTGCACGACGGCGCCGCCGACGAAGACGCTGCCCTCCAATGCGTATTGCGGCGTCGCGTCGACCTGGGCGGCGCGCGTCGTGATGAGGCCTTGCGTGGACGTGCGCGCCTGGTGGCCGGTGTGCATCAGCAAGAAGCAACCGGTGCCATAGGTGTTCTTGGCCTGGCCTGGTTGCAACGCCGCCTGGCCGAACAGCGCGGCCTGCTGATCACCCGCGATGCCGGCGATCGGGACGCCAAACTCGGCCGCCTGGCCGAACACGCCGGCCGAGGGCCGCACCTCGGGCAGCAGGCTGCGCGGAATGTCGAAGGCCGCCAACAGCTCGTCGCTCCAGTCGCCACGGTGGATGTCGTAGATCAACGTGCGCGAGGCATTGCTGGCGTCGGTGGCATGCACCTTGCCGTCGGTCAACTTCCAAAGCAGCCAGCTGTCGATGGTGCCAAAGGCCAGCTCGCCGCGGGCCGCGCGCTCGCGGGCGCCGGGCACGTGGTCCAGCAGCCAGCGCAGCTTGGTGGCCGAGAAATACGGGTCGAGCACCAGGCCGGTCAGCTCGCGCACGCGCGGCTCCAGGCCCTGGGACTTCAACTGTTCGCAGAATGCCGCCGTGCGGCGGTCCTGCCAGACCAGGGCCTTGTGCAGGGGCTTGCCAGTCTTGCGGTCCCACAGCACGACGGTCTCACGCTGGTTGGTGATGCCGATCGCCGCGACCTTCACACCTGCCTTGGCCATAGCCTCTCGGGCGCATTCAACCTGATGCGTCCAGATCTCCTCGGCGTCATGCTCCACCCAGCCCGGCTGGGGGAAATGCTGGGGCAGCTCGCGCTGGGCCGAGGCGAGCAAGCGGCCGTCGCGGCCAAAAACTAGAGCGCGCGAACTAGAGGTTCCCTGGTCCAACGCAAGCAAGGCGTCCATCACCATCCCTTAGAGTGAGTGCATGGTGGACGATTTTGACGTGGTGGTGGTGGGAGGCGGCATCAACGGCACGGGACTGGCCCGCGACCTGGCCGGGCGCGGCTGGCGGGTGCTGCTGGCCGAGCGCGATGACCTGGCCTCGCACACGTCTTCGGCGTCCACCAAGCTCGTGCACGGCGGGCTGCGCTATCTGGAGACCTATGAGTTCTCGCTGGTGCGCAAGGCGTTGCAGGAGCGCGAGGTGCTGCTCAGGAGCGCGCCTCATCTGATCCAGCCGTTGCGCTTCGTGCTGCCGCATGCGCCGCATCTGCGCCCGGCCTGGATGATCCGCATCGGCCTCTTCCTCTACGACCACCTGGCCCGCCGCGAGCTGCTGCCGGGCTCGCACGGCCTGCGGCTGGCGGGCAGCGTCTATGGCGCGCCGCTCAAGCCGGAATTCACGCGCGGCTTTGTCTATTCCGACGGCTGGGTGGACGACGCCCGTCTCGTCGTGCTGAACGCCCAGGACGCGCAAGCCCGCGGCGCCGAAGTGCTGACGCGCTGCGCCGTGACCCGGGCCGTGCGCGGCGCAGACGGCTGGCAGGTCACGCTGCAAAACGGCCGCCAGTTCCGATCACGTGCCCTGGTCAATGCAGCCGGCCCCTGGGCCGAGCGCTTCCTGCGCGACCACACCCAGGGCGCCCGCGGCCAGCCGCTGCCGGCGCGCGGCCTGCGCCTCGTCAAGGGCAGCCACATCGTCGTCGACCAGCGCTTCACCCACGACCACGCCTACATCTTCCAGAACGCCGACGGCCGCATCATCTTTGCGATCCCCTACCAGGAGCGCTTCACGCTGATCGGCACGACAGACGTCGAGCTGCCCGAGCATGAGGATCCGCCGTCGCGCGCCACCATCGCCGAAGACGAGATCGCCTATCTCTGCGAGCAGGCCAGCCGCTATCTGGCCCAGCCGGTGAAGCCCGCCGATGTGCTGTGGACCTATGCCGGCGTTCGCCCGCTGCTGGACGAAGGCGGCTCGGCCTCGGCCGTCACGCGCGACTATCTGCTGGAAGCCGACAAGGACGGCGGTGCGCCGCTGCTCAATGTCTGGGGCGGCAAGCTGACGACCTATCGCAAGCTGGCCGAGGACGGCGCAACGCAGATCGGCGAACTGCTGGGCGATGCGCGCAAGGCCTGGACTGCCGGCACCACGCTGCCGGGCGGCGACCTCGGCGCACATGGCGTGAACATCGACGCCTTTGCCGCCGAGCTGCAGGCGGCCTACCCAGCTCGACCCGGCGTGCGCCGCATCGCCCGCGCCTACGGCAGCAAAGCTCGCGAGATGCTGGCTGCGCCACCCGGCGCCGAGATCGCGCCGGGCCTGTTCGAGTCCGAACTGCGCCATCTGGTGGAGAGCGAGTGGGCGACCAGCGCCGAAGACGTGCTGTGGCGGCGCAGCAAGCTCGGCCTTCACTACACCGCCGAACAGCGCGAGGCCGTGGCGGCCTGGTTCAAAACGCGAACTTGAAGCCGACAGTCTTCAGCCGGGCGCGAGCGCCTGCGAACTGCCGGCCATAGGACGCGTCGACGAAGACGCGATCGGCCAGCAGCGCCACACGCAACGCCGCATTGGCCCAGGGCCGGCCACGGTCGTCGCCGAAGACCTCGGCCATGGGCTGCCAGCGCCCGCCTTCGCCAAAGCCACCATGCTCGACGGCCAGGGCCCAGGTGGTGCTGCGGCGGCCCACCATCTCGTCGCGCTGATGGCCCAGGTTGGCATGCAGGGACAGCTCGCGCGTCAGCGGCACGCTACCAACCAAAATCAGCCCCGCGCTGCTGCGCCGCCACACCGTCTCGACGTGGCGATGCGAGAGGCTCCACGCCAGCGTGAGCTGGGCGTCGCCATCGGCCCAGGCGGCGCTGGCGAGCAGGGTCTTGCCGTTCAGCGCCAGCTCGCGCGGCCGGATGACGTTGAGCGCGACCTCGGTACCCCAGCCGATGCCGCAGCCGAGTTGCAGGCTGGTCTGGCGCTGGCCGTCTTCGCCCAAACGCCAGTCACCATGTGCACCTTCGATCTCGCAGGCCTGCGGGTCCATGACGGCGGCGTCTTCGGCCTGCAGCGGCCGACCGGCCTGGGCCGTGCAGGCGACCAGGGCGAGGCTGAGGACGAAGGCGGGGCGCATGGGGAAAGAGCCTAGCGCCCCGGTGTGACGAAGGCATGGGTGATGATGCCGGCCATGCTGTTTGGTTTGTTGTTCGCCCTCGCTGCCGGGCTGATGTGGGGGCTGGTGTTCGTCGCGCCCGTGATGTTGCCGGGCTATGCGCCCGCCTTGCTGACGGTGGGCCGTTACCTGGCCTTCGGCCTGATCGCCGTGCCGCTGGCCCTGGCCCTGGACCGGCGCGCGCTGCGCGAGTTGCGGCCGGGTGACTGGTGGGAGGCGGCCAAGCTGAGCCTGATCGGCAACTTCCTGTACTACCTCTGCCTGTCGGCCGCCATCCAGCGCGCCGGCGCGCCGCTGCCAACCATGATCATCGGCACGCTGCCGGTCGTCATCGCCATCTGCGCCAACCATCGCAACCGCGTGCGTGACGGCCATCTGCCGTGGGCGAAGCTGGCGCCGTCGCTGCTGCTGATCGCCGCGGGCCTGGCCTGCGTCAATCGCGACGAGCTGGCGGTGCTGCAAGCCGAGGCCGGCGACCCGCGCCGCTATGCCGAGGGCGCGCTGCTGGCCATCGCCGCGGTGGCCTGCTGGACCTGGTATCCGATCCGCAATGCCGACTGGCTGCGCGCGCACAGTGATCGCAGCCCCAGGGCTTGGGCGACGGCGCAAGGCCTCGTCACCTTGCCGATGGCGCTGGTGGGCCTGCTGCTGCTGGCGCTCGCGTACCTGATGGCGCCGGGCAAGCTGATTCCCGCGGACTACGCTTTTCCGCTCGGCGACAGGCCGCTGGCGTACGTGGGTCTGATGGCGGCCATCGGCCTGTGCTCATCCTGGTTGGGCACGCTGTGCTGGAACGAGGCCAGCCAGCGTCTGCCGACCTCGCTGTCGGGCCAGCTCATCGTCTTCGAGACCTTGGCCGCGCTGGCCTACGCGTTTGCGTGGAAGCAGCGCATGCCGCCGCCAGCGACCCTGGCCGGCGTGGCCTTGCTGATCGCCGGCGTCGTCTGGGCTCTGCGCATCAAGCCGGTGAAGCACGCGGCCTGATCGGGCCGCCACGGCGCAAGTCTCAGGCCGCGAAGACCTCGAACACGCGCTGGCCATCGAAGCCATCGGCCTCGCCGCGCTTCATGTGGCCGCGGGCGTTGCTGACGACGCGCGTCTCGCCGATGCGGTAATCGTGGCGGCAGTGAAGGTGACCGTGCACCCAGAGCTGCGCGCCAGGCAGCAACTCCTCATCGTTGTTGCAGAAGCTGGCCGTGCCGGGCTGGCGGCCATAGCGCGGGTCGGCGCTCTTCAGGCTGGGTGCGAAGTGGGTGATGGCCACCGTGGCGTCCCAGTCACCCGTGCGCGCGAGTTCGCCGGCCAGCCAGGCGCGACTCTCCAGCGCCAGTTCGCGTACCGCCTCGACGCCGAAGACCTCGCCATGGCGCGTGGCCTGCATGACGTTCTGGAAGTAGCCACCGGCGCGCATCGCACGATCACGGCCGCCAGGGCCGAAGGCGTCGAAGTCGCACCAGCGCGTGCAGCCAATAAAGCGCATGCGCCGGCCCTGGGCGTCGGTCATGACGATGGATTCGTCGTCCAGCATCTGCAGGCCGACGGCCTTGACGTGAGCGCGCAGGGCCTCACGCGCCTCGTCCACGTCACGGCGGTCGTACTCGTGGTTGCCGGGCACGAACAGCACCGGCACCGGCCAGCCGCGGAACAGCTCGAAGCTGCGCCACGTGGTGTCGATGTCGCCGGCGAGGATCAGCAGCTCGGCGCCCGGCGCGGGGATGGGCTGGTAGGACTCCGTTTCGAGGTGGAGGTCCGAGAGGAGCTGCAGTTTCAAGTCAGTTGAGGACAGAGCTTGGCGCAAGCGCCTGCGGTCTGTCCCGCAAAGTCATCAGTTGCTGCCATGACAGACCTTGTATTTCCTACCGGAACCGCAAGGGCAGGGATCGTTTCTGCCAACCTTGGGCGTGTCGCGCTTGATGGTGTCGACACGGTAGCGTTCGGCCTCGGTCAGATCGGCGAGGTCGGCCACCGTGACAACCAGTTCCTCGATTGCATCGTCCAGATCCTTCAACGGATGCTCGCGGTTGAGTGTTGCGACGACCTCCTTCTCCTCGGCCGTCTCGGCCGGCAGATGGCGGTACAGACGCGCGAGCGCGGCGGACACCGCGTCGTCGGGCATGTCGGCCAACTCGGGGAAGCACAGCGCCGCATGCTGGAAGCCGGCGACCCAGGGCATCAGCGCGCGCGACAAGGGGCCGAGGGCGTCGTAGCTGGCGCGGGCCGAGCGCTCTTCCTCGCTGGCGTCTTCCGGCAGCGGGTCGGGTTCCTGTTCCTCATCGACCTCCAGGATGACGGGATCGAACCAGCCATCTTCAGCCAGGCCGCGGTTCAGGGCGGCATGGCGACGCTCGACGAGCTGGGTCAGCTTGTCCAGCCAGCCGGCGTCTACCGTCTCGGGCAGCAGGCCGCCGTCGTAGTCAAAGATATTGGGCAGCCACTCGTCGGCCTCGATGAGGCGGGGCTGCACGATGACGCCACACAGATAGCCATCGAGCATGGAGGCGTCCAGCGGCTGCAGCGGCTCGGGCGTGGCGGCGAGGAGTTCGTCGAGTTCGGCGAACTCGGCGTCGGTGAGGTCTTGGGTGCTCATGGGCGCGGATTGTCGGGGTTTGCCCCCTTCGGGCAAGCCGCCGCGCCGAAAACGTTCAACTCCCTAGAACCGAAACCCATGTCATCGATGTCAACGATCAGCCACATTGGTAAAAACCCAAATGACATCGATAACATTTGCCATCAAAGTCCGGTCCATCGAAAGTGGCGACGGCCGCGCTGGCTTTCGGGATCGGAATCGCTGAATAAGTCACCGCGATGCGGCGCGCCCTGGTTTGGTATGGGCTGCAAGGCGCAAAGCGCAGTCATAGCTTGGCTATGGCGAGCATTTGCAACGCCGCAGACCGCCCAAAGCAGGGATGCGCCGCACGCGAGGGACTTGTTCAGCGATTCCACAACAACAACCATCGGAGACCACCCATGCTGAGCCCCCATGCCGCGCCGCGCGCCGGCGTCCGCCTCGTTCGCACCGCCTTCCGTCCCCAGCTGATCGCGCTGGCTGCTGCCGCCCTGTGTGGCGCCGCGTTCGCGCAAGACGCCGCCAAGCCTGCGGAAAAACCTGCCGCACAGTCCCCCGAATTGAAGGAACTCGACGCCGTCGTCGTCACCGGCACGGCGCGCCGCGAGGGCGTGCGCAAGCTCGAAGCCGGCTTCTCGATCACGACCGCCACCGAAGAGCAGATCAAGCAGGCCGCGCCCACCAGCACGGCCGACATCCTGAAGACCGTGCCCGGCGTCTTCGTCGAAACCTCGGGCGGCCAGGCCGGCGCCAACATCCGCGTGCGCGGCTTCCCGACACCCGGCGACGGCCCCTACTCGACCTTCCAGCTCAACGGCGCGCCGCTCTACCACCTGCCCACGCTGAGCTTCTTCGAGCACTCGCAGCTGTTCCGCCTGGACGACACCATCGACCGCATGGAAGTGCTGCGCGGCGGCCCCAGCCCCATCTTCGGCAGCGGCCAGCCCGGCGTGACGGTCAACTTCATCCAGAAGGACGGCCGCAACCCCGAGGCCAGCCTGCGCGTGACGACCGGCACCGGCAGCTTGAAGCGCGTCGACGGCGTCTATGCCGGCAAGCTGAGCGACCAATGGAATGTCATGGTCGGCGGCTTCTGGCGCCAGAGCCAGGGGGTGCGCGACACGCAGTTCCCGGCCGACGAAGGCGGCCAGGCCAGCGTCGTGCTGAGCCGCAAGCTCGAAGGCGGCAGCCTGCAGCTCTATGCCCGCGCGCTGCGTGACCGCAATGCCTTCTTCACGGCCATTCCGGTCGTCGGCAGCACCGACGGCAAGAGCGCGTCCAGCTACCCCGGTTTCGATGCGCTGAAGGACTACTTCTACGGCAACGAGCTGCGCAACATCGTGCTGGAAACCGGCCGCGCGACGGGCCGCACCCTGCCCAACGGCAAGCCCGAGATCCAGCGCAGCACCGTCACCAAGGACCTGGCCGACGGCCGCGGCGCCGACGTGCAGACCTATGGCGCCAACCTCGACACCAAGCTTGGCGACTGGACGCTGACCAACAAGCTCAGCCACACCACCGGCGACACGCCAACCTATGCGTTGTTCTCCGGCGCGAATCCGCAGACGCTGTCGAGCTACATCACGTCCCAGGTCACCGCAGCCAATGGCGATGCGGCCGTCGTCGCAGCGGCCGGCCGCGCGGCGACGACCGGCACCGCCACCTTCACCAACGGCGGCGGCACGGTCGCCGGCAGCACGCCCGTCATCGTCAACGGCATGTGGGCCGTGGACAAGGCGCTGCGCTCGACCAGCAACGAGACCCGCCTGTCCCGCGAGATCGCACCAGGCAACAACCTGACCGTCGGCCTGTATCTGGCCGGCTACAGCTCTCACGACGTGTGGACGCTGGGCCAGGCCCAGCTGATGACGGTGCAGTCGCACGCCCGCCTCGTCGACGTGGCCCTGGACAACGGCGTCAAGGCCTCGCGCAACGGCTACGTGACGCCGCCGTTCTCCTTCAACCTGGACGCGAACTACAGCGGCAACACCCACGCCTTCTTCGTCGCCGACGAGTGGCAGCTGAGCAAGGAACTGCGCATCGACCTCGGCGCGCGCCGTGAGACCCAGCGCATCACCGGCACGATCGCCAACGTCAGCAGCGGCGACCTCGATGCCGACCCGACGACGATCTACAACAACAACCTGTCGTATTTCAATGGCACGAACACGCTGATCGACAGCAAGCTCAGCCGTTCGTCGTTCACCGGCGGCGCCAACTACGCCTTCAGCCGCGAGTTCAGCGCTTTCGTGCGCGTCAACAAGGGCCACCGCCTGCCCGACTTCGACGTGCTGCGCGGCCGCGGCGCCAACGAGACCAAGGACTCGGTCGAGGACATCACCCAGTACGAGATCGGCCTGAAGACCGCCACCAAGCTCTACAGCGCCTTCCTGACCGCCTACGCCAACAAGCTGACCAACTCGCAGACCCAGCAGTTCACCAACGCCGGCAACGTCGTGCTGCGCCCCAACAGCAAGGCCACGGGTGTCGAGTTCGAGTTGGCCCTGCGGCCTGGCTATGGTTTCGAGATCGCCGCGACCGGCAACTTCCAGGACGCCAAGTACAAGGACTTCCAGCAGTTCACCGGCAACCGCGTCGAGCGCGCACCCAAGTTCCAGGCTCGCCTCACGCCGAGCTGGCAGACGCAGACCGGCTTCGGCCAGCTGCGCACGTTTGCCACCTTCAGCCACGTCGGCGAGCGCTTTGCGGACCAGACCAACACGCTCAAGCTGCCGGCCTACCGGACCATCGACGCGGGCGCCGTGTTCTCGATGGACAACGGCCTGGAGGTGCGCCTGACCGGCACCAACCTGACCAACAAGGTCGGCCTGACGGAAGGCAACTTCCGCGTGCCAGGCCAGGGCGCGGGCCAGGACGGCGTGTTCCTGGCGCGGCCGCTGTTCGGCCGGGCCTACGAGCTGAGCGTCGGCTTCCAGTTCTGACGCGCCAAGATGGCGACGCCTGAACTTCAAGCCCCACTCGACATGACACAACCCACAACCCTCCCGGCGGTGCCCCTGTCGAGCGGCGGCCTGCGCATTCGGCTCGCCATCATCCTGACCTACATGCTGTTCGGCGCGCTGCTGAACAGCGTCGGCGCGGTAAACCTGCTGGTCGTGCAGACCCTCGGCGTGCCGCGCGCCGAGGCCGCGCTGCTGGACGCGTGGAAGGACCTGCCCATCGCGCTGACGTCCTTCCTGGTCGCCTCGCTGCTGCCGCGCCTGGGCCTGAAGCGCGCCATGCTGCTAGCCCTCGCGGCCGTCGGCGCGGCCTGCCTGGCGATGCCGGTGCTGTCGGCCTTCTGGGCCATCAAGCTGCTGTTCTGCACGCTCGGCGCGGGCTTCGCCCTCGTCAAGGTCTCGGCCTATTCCATGATCGGCCTGGTCACGCACGACCGCGCCGGCCATGCGCGCTTCACCAACCTGCTCGAAGGCCTGTTCATGGTCGGCGTGCTGGGCGGCTATCTGCTGTTCAGCCAGGCCGCGCATGCCGAGGGGCGAGGTTGGCTGCAGGTCTATCCGCTGCTGGCCGCGTTGGCTGCCGGTGCCTTCGTGCTGCTGCTCACCAGTCCGCTCGACGAAGGTCCGATCCAGTCCCCGAACACCAGCGTGCGCGAAGACCTGCTGGCGATGGCGCCGCTGCTGAAGATGGCCCTCGTCGTCGTGTTCCTGCTGTCAGCCTTTCTCTATGTGCTGATCGAGCAGGGCATCTCGACCTGGCTGCCCAGCTTCAACAACGAGGTGCTGCACCTGCCCACGGCGATGAGCGTGGGCCTCGCGGTCATCATGCCGGCGACGACGGCGCTGGGCCGCCTGACCAGCGCCGCCGTCATCGGGCGGCTGGGCTGGTTTGCCGTCGTCATCGCCTGCCTGGTCGGCATCGCAGCGCTGATCCTCATCACGCTGCCGCTGTCTCTGAACGTCGCACCGCTGGGCGCCGATGCTGGCTGGCTGAACGCCCCGCCCGCGGCCTATCTGCTGCCGCTGACCGGCCTGCTGCTGGCACCCATCTACCCCGCCATCAACTCGGCCATGCTGAGCGCTCTGCCGCAGCGCCAGCATGCGGCCATGACCGGCCTCATCGTCGTCTTTTCGGCCTTGGGCGGCACGCTGGGCAGCTTCGTCACCGGCCGCCTCTTCGTTGCCTTCGACGGCACCACCGCCTTCGGCCTGCTGCTCGTGCCCGTCACGGCCCTGGCCATCTCGCTCGCCCGGCTGCGCCGGCATCTCGCGTCATGACTTCCTCCTCCCAGCGCCCCGGCGACCTCTTGGCCGCCGCGCCCGCTCACGCCACCGCGCATAGCAGCGCAGCCACCCCGCACGAGCTCTACGGCGAGCTCTTCGTCGCCGTGCAGATGACGCGCGTCTTCGGCGACGGCAAGAGCTTTGTCGACGCCCGGCCCAAGACCCCGCCCGCCATGGTCCGTGCGCGCTTCGAGGTCGAGCGTCGCCTGCCGGGCTTCTCGCTCACCGACTTCGTCCACGGCCATTTCGTGCTGCCCGGCCATGACACCGCCGTTGGCCCGCGCCTGGGTGTGCGCGAACACATCCGCGCGCTGTGGCCGCTGCTGGTGCGCGAGCACCGCCAGGCCGAAGACGGCGAAAGCCTGCTCGCGCTGCCCAAGCCCTATGTCGTGCCAGGCGGGCGCTTTCGCGAGCTCTATTACTGGGACAGCTACTTCACGATGCTGGGCCTGGTGGCCGACGGCCGGCGCGACCTGGCCGAGGCCATGCTGGCCAACTTCGCCCACCTGATCGCGACCTACGGCTTCATTCCCAACAGCAGCCGCAGCTACATGCTGAGCCGCTCGCAGCCACCGTTCTTCTTCAGGATGGTCGAGCTGCTGCACGCCGACGACCCGGCCGCCGGCTTCGCGGCCCATCTGGACGCGTTGAAAACGGAACACGGCTTCTGGATGGCCGGCGAGGCCACGGTGGCACCCGGCCAGGCCCATCGCCGCGTAGCCCGCACCGCCGACGGCGCCCTGCTCAACCGCTATTGGGACGACCGCTGCACGCCGCGCGAGGAGAGCTGGCGCGAGGACGTGCTGACGGCCGAGGCCGCGACCGGCCGCACGCCGACAGACGTCTGGCGCGACCTGCGCGCCGGCGCCGAGAGCGGCTGGGACTTCTCCGGCCGCTGGTGCGCCGATCCCGCCGACATCGCGACGATCGAGACGACAGCGCTGGCACCCGTCGATCTGAACGCGCTGCTGGCCGGCCTGGAGAGCGCGATCGCCCTGGGTGCTGCGCGCAGCGGCGACACCGCCACGGCCCAGGCCTTCGAGGCCCGCATGGCCGCCCGCCGCCAGCTGCTGCAGACGCGCTTCTGGCGCGCCGATGCTGGCCCAACGGGTCACTATGCCGACCTGAACTGGCGGCAGGCCACCGACCCGCGCCCGCTGACGGCCGCCGCCCTCGTGCCCCTGTACCTCGGCATGGCCACCCAGCCGCAGGCCGACGCGATGGCCGCCCAGGTGCAGCGCCACCTGCTCGGCGCCAATGGCCTGTTGACGACGGCCCTCACGACTGGCCAGCAGTGGGATGCCCCCAACGGCTGGGCGCCGCTGCAATGGATGGCAGCCCAGGGCCTGCTGCGCTACGGCCATGCGGCGTTGGCCCGCGACATCGCCGAGCGCTGGTGCGCCAGCGTGCACCGCGTCTACCTCGCCACCGGCCGGCTGCTGGAGAAATACGACGTCGCCCAGGACAAGCCCGGCGGCGGCGGCGAGTACGAGACCCAGGATGGCTTCGGCTGGACCAATGGCGTCTTCGTCGCCTTCAAGGATGGCCTGCTGAGCCCCTAGTTCCGGTGCCCACCCCTGAGGCTTGGGGGGCCTAGCGCCCTGAGTTGCCATGACCTCGGGCTAAGCTGGTGGCCGACATGCCCGCCGACACGCCCACGCTCAGCCCCGCCGCCCTCGCCCGTTGCATTCCCTTCTTCGTCTTCATGGCGCTGCTGGCGCTGCGTGGCTACCTGCCCGCCGACGGCGGCCTGGATGGACGTTGGATCTATGGCGCCCAGACACTCATCGTCGGCGGCCTGCTGGCCTGGTACTGGCGCAGCTACGGCGAGCTGGTGCGGCAAAACCTGCCCGACGCGCGCGAGACCGGCTGGGCGGTCGTCGTCGGCATCGCCGTCTTCGCGATCTGGGTGCAGCTGGATGCGCCGTGGATGCAGCTCGGCTCGGCCACGGCCAGCTTTGTGCCGCTGGATGCCAACGGCCAGCTGATCTGGCCACTGATCGTGCTGCGCCTGGCCGGCGCAGCCCTGGTTGTGCCGGTCATGGAGGAGCTGTTCTGGCGCAGCTTCCTGATGCGCTGGGTGCAGCATCCCGGCTTCGAGCGGGTCAACCCGCAGACAGTCGGTGCGCGTGCCGTCGTGCTGTCCACCTTCGTCTTCACGCTGGCCCACACGCTGTGGCTGGCCGCCGTTGTCGCTGGCCTCGCCTACGCCTTGCTCTACCGCAGGAACGGCAAGCTGTGGAGCGCCGTCATCGCGCATGCGGTGACGAATGGGCTGCTGGGCCTCTGGGTCATTTGGACCGGGCGTTGGGAGTTCTGGTGAGGCTTGAGCCCCATCAAACGCTCCAGAGTCGCCGCACGGTAAATGCAGCAGAGCCGTGCGTCAGACGCTGAAGGGGCGTTGCGCTTCGAAGCCTGCGTTGGCCGCACCGACCACGTAGTAGTTAGGCGTCTGGCTGGGCGGCATGAGCCTGATGATGTCCCTGCAGAAAGACTCGTAGTCCCGCCCGTACTGGCCATCTGCCCAAACGCGCTTGAGCGTGCCGGTGAACAGGCCGTTGTCCATGCCGTCCATTGACAACTGGTTGTCCTGGCAGCCCGAGATCAGAATCACGCTGGCGCCGATGTTGGCCTTGTCAGCGGGGCCGCAGAGATACTGCAGCGAGTCATAGAAGTTTTTTCGCTCCTGGTAGACAGGCCATGCCCTTTCGAACGGGATCGCCTTGATCGCACCAGCAGGCGGGCTCAGCCCGGCCTGGCGAGGATTCGTCACCGCCATCATGCCCACTGCCTGCGCGACGAATTCATAGCGCGCCATCCTCGCGACCGTACCGCTATGGCAGCTGTCGGACAGCACCACGATGCGCACGCCAGGCGCGAAGCGGGCCCACATCGCATACAGCTCGTCATCGATCAGCATGCGATCAAAGAGACACCATGTTTCATCCAGGGCATCGGCCTCCTCGTCGTTCGCGTCCCCGAGCTGCCCGCCGTGGCCCGAGTAGCTCAGAATGAACAGGTCGCCCGGGCGCAATTGCTGTGCCGCGTCCGCAAGTTCCGCGAGTACACGCGCAGACGTCGCCTCCTGCGTCAGCAGCAAGGTGCCCGTGCAGCCGACGCCGGTCGCGATGGCCGCCATGTCCCGTGCATCAGCCTCGCAGGCAATCAGCGGGCCGGCCCAACCACCGTACTGCGCCGGATCGACGGCATTGAGCCCGATCGCCAGGTACCACCCGCGCGACGCAGGTCTGCCGCCGGGGCCTGCGGGCCTGTGCGATTGCGCCGGTCGTCGTGTGGCGTCCGACGGAGTCTGGGCGCCTTGCCATTGGTCAATGCCTGTCATGAGCTTCTCCCGCAAAGGTGGGCGCAGACTGTCCTTGCCCGGACGACGTTGTACGGTTCGGAGCGTCTGTTGAACTCGTCAAACTTGCGGAGGCCATTGCCGATGGACGCACCGCCGGGGGGCAATGCTTGCGAACATGCGTCGGAAACCCTAGCCAAAACAGGCCAGGCCGCGCGCAAGGCCGGCCTCGCCAAACCTTATCCGGGAGCCTGATTCGGTCGTTTGCCTATCCAGCACGACCGGCGCGGCGCTGGCCCAGGCCCGGCCGCTCCAAGTCGCGGAACGCCTCGAAGATCCATGACCTCAGGCCAATGACCACGCTGTAGGGCCGCTTCTCAGAGGACGGCAGCTTCTGGTCCAGCAGATGCTGGCGCGCGAAGTCATCGGCCGTGCGCTGCAGCCGTTCGGCCAGCTCGCGCGCATGGCCGGCGCCGAACTCGCCATGCACCAGCGTCAGCAGCTCGCCTTCGCCATCGAAGCCGCCGGCGAAGAAATCGGCCATCACCCGCTCTCGGAAGAACTGCATGACCGGCCCCTGCGGCCGCCAGCGCAGCGTCTTGGCCACCTTGAGCTTGTAGCGGTTGTGCGGGCGCAGTTCGATGACGCCGAGACGGTCCAGCTGGGTCAGGGCCGCAACGGCATCGGACTCGGCAATGCGATAACGCGACAGCACATCCTCGATGGCCCAGTGACTCAGGCAACAGATGGCAACAAGCAGCAGCACGGGCGAGGCCACGACGGCACCCTCCTGCTCCAGCGTCAGCTCGCGCAAAGCCGGCGCCTGTTGCCCCAGGCGCGCGGCCAGCTCAGCGAACTCCAGCTTCAGCACGCGGCAGATCTCGTCCACGCGTGACAGCGGCATCTCGCCACCGGGCGCCAGCATGCGCTTCACGCTGGACTCCGACAGGTCCAGGGCCAGGGCCAGCTCCGCATAGCTCAGGCCCTGCGTCTTCAGCTCGGCCTTGATGAGGGCCACCAGCGATTGCGTGCTCGACATGAGGCGAGACGGTAGCGCATGACGACACCGGCGGCTCGGCGCCTGCGCGACACGGGTCCCCCTCGACCGTCGGGCAGTGTCATGAAGCGCTACTTTGCGGCGCTTGCCACGCGCCTTGGAACTATTCCCGAGGCCAGCCACCCCGGCTTCACGCAAGATCGCGGCCATCGCAACATTCGTTCACAAGAAGACACCCGCATGGCTCAAACCCCTTTCATCCGCCGCGACACCAACGCCTGGCGCCTGCAAGTCTGGATCTCCTTCGGCCTCAGCGTCACGCTGTGCGGCTCGGGGCTGGCCTGGCTGCCGGGGCAGGATCTGGACCGCGCCTTCATGGTCATGGGCTATGTGTTCTGCCTTTCCACCGCCTTTGCGCTGGCCAAGTTCATCCGCGACAACCAGGACCGCCAGATCGACACGCCCATGTGGCGCCTCGTTGTCTGGTGCGGCTTCGCGCTCGCCATGGGTCTCACCGGCTGGGGCCTGTGGCGCATGGAGATCCAGCCCGTCTGGAAGGCCTATCTCGGCGTCTGCTGGCTCTACCTGATCTCCAACGTCTTCACGCTCGCCAAGATGCTGCGCGACGCCCACGATGCCGACATGCTCGAAGCCCGCATGCAGGGCCGCCGTGAAGCGGCTGCGCAGGCTGACGCCGCAGCCCAATAACCCAAGGAGCCTTTGATGAAGCGCCTGCTCGCCCTCTCCAGCCTGTCACTCGCCCTGGCCCTGCCCGCCCAGGCCCACAACAGCCCGTCCGAGGCCAGCGCGGTGCTGTCCCTGGCGCCCGTCGTGCTGTCGGTCGGCGCGGTCAGCGCTGGCGGCGTCGCACTCAGCGCCATCCCCGCCGGCATCCTGTCGGCCGGCGTGACGTTGGTGGTGGTGTCCGTCGAGGTCGTCGGCAGCGCGACGGTCTGGGTCCTGGAGCGCGCCTCCGACGGCGCCCGCATCAGCATCAAGGCCACCGGCAAGCTGGCCGAGGGCGTCGTCGTGTCCACCGGTGCGGCCGTCGTCGTCTCCGTCATCGGCGCGGGCACCCTGCTGTCCGCCGCCGGCGAGGTCATCGCCTTCATCCCCAATGAGATCGGCAAGGCCCTGCTCTACAACGAGCAGGTGAGCCGTTGAGGCAGGCCCTCGCCCTGGCCGGCGCATTGGCTGTCGCAACCGCCGCCCACGCCGGCCGGCCTTGCGAGGAGAAGCAGCCAACGGCGCGCCAGATCGAGCAGGGGCTCAACCTCGCCCAGGCCACGGCCCGCCAGCTCGATGCCAGCGGCGCCCAGGTCGTCGTCCTTGCCCGCGCCGGGCAGGACCTCTCCAAATACGGCCTGCAATGGTCCCACCTGGGCTTTGTGTACAAGGACACGACGCAGCAGCCGGCCGTCTGGCGCGTCATGCACAAGCTCAACAACTGCGGCACCGACCATGCGGCGCTGTATCGCCAGGGCCTCGGTGAGTTCTTCCTCGACAACCCGCACCGCTACCAGGCCGCCTTTGCCGTGCTCAAGCCTGAGTTGCAGCAGGCCTTGCTGCCCGTGCTGACGGACAACAGCCGTGTGGCGCGTTTCAACGAGCGCCGCTACAGCATGGTGGCCTATGCCTTCGGCACCACCTACCAGCAGAGCAACCAGTGGGTGCTGGAGACGCTGGCCGGCAGCGCCGGCTCCGGCATCTCCAATCGACGCGACGCCCAGGCCTGGCTGAAGTCCCAGGGCTACCAGCCTACCGACCTGCACCTGTCCACACTGACCCGCCTGGGCGGCCGCATGACCCAGGCCAACATCGCTTTCGACGATCATCCGAGCGCGCGTCGTTTCAGCAGCCATATCGACACCGTCACCGTGGATTCGATGTTCACGTGGATGCAGCGCGCCGGCCTGTCCCAATCACCCCAACTCGTCCAGCAATGACGGAATAGCCCACCCCCTACCGGCTTCGCCGGCCCCCTCAAGGGGGCACCGCCAGTGGACCGGCAAAGCCGGATCCACGGCAGTCACTGGGTGGTGCACCATGACTCGGCCCATCCCCCTCTCCGGAACAACGCATGTCTGATCCTCATTCGCATCCGAATCAATTTGCGCTGCTGGGCCAGCGCCGCTTTGCGCCCTTCTTCTGGACGCAGTTCCTCGGCGCCGCGAACGACAACGTCTTCAAGTTCGCGTTCACGCTGATGATCACCTACCAGCTGCAGCTGGACTGGCTGCCGTCCAAGATGGCGGGCCTGGTCATCGGGGCGCTGTTCATCCTGCCCTATGTGCTGTTCTCGGCCACCAGCGGCCAGCTGGCCGACAAGCACGACAAGGCGCGGCTGATGCAGCTCGTGAAGAGCCTGGAGATCGCCATCATGGTGATCGCGGCCTGGGGCTTCTACGCGGCCAATGTGCCGGCGCTGCTGGGATGCGTCTTCCTGATGGGCCTGCACTCGACGCTGTTCGGTCCGGTCAAGTACGCCTACATGCCGCAGCAGCTCAGCGAGCGCGAGCTGACCGGTGGCAATGGCATGGTGGAGATGGGCACCTTCGTCGCCATCCTGCTGGGGCAGCTGCTTGGCGGCATCCTGGTCGATACACCGGTCGTCGGTCCCCAGCACGTGGCCTGGGCCTGCCTGGCGCTGGCCGTGGCCGGCCGGGTCACCGCGCAAGCCATTCCCGCCAGCCCGTCGACCGACCCCGACCTCGTCATCAACTGGAACCCCTTCACCGAGACTTGGCGCAATCTGAAGATCGCACACGAAGGCCTGGCGGTGTTCCGCTCGCTGCTGGGCATTTCGTGGATGTGGTTCTTCGGCGCCGTGTTCCTGAGCAACTTTCCCGCGTTCGCGAAGGAAGTGCTGCATGGCAGCCCGCAGGTGGCGTCGCTGCTGCTGGCGGTGTTCTCCATCGGCATCGGCATCGGCTCGCTGATGTGCGAGATGCTGTCCAAGCGCCATGTCGAGATCGGCCTGGTGCCGCTGGGCGCCATCGGCATGAGCGTGTTCGCCATCGACCTGTACTTCGCCGCCTCGGGCCTGCCCGCGGCCGAGCCCTACAGCGTCAGCGCCTTCCTGAGCGTGACGGCGCATTGGCGCGTGCTGGCCGACCTGACGCTGCTGGCGCTGTTCGCCGGCCTGTACAGCGTGCCCATGTATGCGCTGATCCAGCTGCGCGCCCAGCCCAGCCACCGCGCCCGCATCATTGCGGCCAACAACATCCTGAACGCGGTCTTCATGATCGCCAGCTCCGTCATCGCCGGCGCCATGCTGGGCGCGGGGCTGACCATCCCGCAGATCTTCCTGGCCGTCGGCATCGCCAACGCGATCGTCGCGTTCTACATCTTCCTCATCGTGCCGGAGTACCTGCTGCGCTTCGCTGCCTTCGTGCTGACGCGCATCGTCTATCGCTTCCGCGTCGTCAACGACGAGCGCATTCCCACCACCGGCCCGGCCGTGCTGGTGTGCAACCACGTCAGCTTCGTCGACGCCGTGCTGCTGATGGCTGCCAGCCCGCGGCCCATCCGCTTCCTGATGGACGCGCAGATCTTCCGCATCCCCGTGCTCGGCTGGATGTTCAAGCTCGCCAAGGCCATTCCGATCGCGCCGCAGAAGACCGACCCGGCCACCTATGAAGCCGCCTTCGCGGCCGCCCGGGCCGTGCTGGCCGATGGCGAGATGGTCTGCATCTTCCCCGAGGGCGGCATCACGCGCGACGGCGAGCTGCAGCCTTTCAAGGGCGGCGTCATGAAGCTCATCGAAGGCATGCCCGAAGTGCCCGTCATCCCGATGGCGCTGGGCAATCTGTGGGGCAGCTATTTCTCGCGCGTCGAGGGCGGCAAGGCGATGGTCAAGCCGATGCGGCGCGGGGTGTGGAGCCCGGTCAGCCTGACAGTGGACCGGCCGATGCCGATGGCCACCGTGTCGCCTGATGGCCTGCGCACCCGCGTACAGGCGCTGCTGGCCGGAGCAGCGTCATGAGCGAGGACGTCAACCCCGTCGGACGGGCATCGCTCATCCTCGTGCTGATCGTGGCCACGCTGGGCTTTGGCGCAGCAGGCCTGTGTGGCGCGGCCTTCACGCTGATGTCGCTGCCCGACATGTTCTCCAACAGGGCTGAGAACTATGCGGGCGCCATACTCGTCATCGCGGTGCCCAGCCTGCTGATCGGCGGCGGCCTGACCTGGTGGTGCGGGCGGGCGCTATGGCGGCAGTTCAAGCGCCAGCCTTGATCGCCGACGCCACCACAGCCGCCTGGGTTCACAGCGCTTTTGCCTACGCGGGCATGGCCATCGGCGCAGCGATGTGGCGCGCCACGCTGCGGCGCCAGCCCACCGGCGGCGCGCTGGCACCAGGCAACTTTGGCGTGCTCGTCGGCCTGTTGATCGGCGCGGCTCTGGGCAACAAGCTCGTCTTCCTCATCGAGCGGCCGGACGTGGCGCTGGCCATCTGGCAGGGCCAGGCCCTCGCGCCTGGCCAAAGCATCGTCGGCGGCCTGCTGGGCGGGCTTCTTGGCGTGGAGATCGCCAAGAAGCTGACCGGCCAAACCCGCAGCACCGGCGACGCCATGGTGCTGCCCATCGCCGTCGGCCTCGCCATTGGTCGCATCGGCTGCTTCCTCGCCGGCCTGCATGACGACACCTACGGGCTGCCGACGGCGTTGCTCTGGGGCGTGGACTTCGGCGACGGCATCCCGCGGCACCCAACCCAGCTCTACGAGATCGCCGTCGTGCTGGTCCTCGGCATCACGCTGAGCCGCGCGCGCTTCACCACACCCGGCCTGGCCTTCAAGCTCTTCCTGAGCGCCTACCTGCTGTGGCGCTTCGCAGTCGAATTCCTCAAGCCCGTGCCGGTCCCTTATCCGCTCGGCCTGTCCGGCATCCAATGGACCTGCCTCATCGCGCTCGCCGTCTACACCCCCATCGTGCTGCGCGCCTGGCGCCGGCCGCCCTTGCTCGCCACGCCATGACCCGCAAAGTCCGTCCCTACCTGTTCTACGACACGACGCAGTCCGTCTGCACGACCTGCCTGCGCCCTGTCGAAGCCAAGATCGTCATCAAGGACGATCACGTCTACATGGACAAGTGGTGCCCCGCCCACGGCACCGAGCGCGTGCTGGTCAGCGACGACGCGGCCTACTACCGGCAGTGCCGCGAGGTGTTCGTCAAGCCACCGGAGATGCCGCAGAGATTCGCGACGCCGATGAAGTACGGCTGCCCCTATGACTGCGGCCTGTGCCCCGACCACATGCAGCACAGCTGCCTGTCCCTCATCGAGATCAGCGACCACTGCAATCTGCGCTGCCCGACCTGCTATGCGGGCTCAGGCCCCGAGCGGCTCAGCCACCGCACGATGGAGGAAGTCATCGCGATGCTGGACGCCGTCGTGGCCAGCGAGGGCGAGGCCGACGTCGTGCAGATCTCGGGTGGCGAGCCGACGCTGCACCCGCAATTCTTCGACATCCTCGACGCTGCCAAGGCCCGGCCCATCAAGCACCTGATGGTCAACACCAACGGTCTGCGCATCGCCCAGGACGAAGCCTTTGCCGAGCGGCTGGCCGGCTATGCACCGGGGCTGGAGGTCTATCTGCAGTTCGACTCGCTGCGGCGCGAGGCGCTGATGGACCTGCGTGGCGCCGACCTGCGCGGGCCGCATGACGCTGCGCTGGCCAGGCTGGACGCGCTGGGCATCTCGACCACGCTGGTCATGACCGTCAAGCGCGGTGTGAACGACGACGAGATCGGCGACGTGATCCGCCACGGCCAGAGCTATGCCTGCGTGCGCGGCGTGACGCTGCAGCCCATCCAGAACGCCGGCCGTGTCGAGGCCTACGACGCGGCGAAGCACCGCCTCACCGTCAGCGAGCTGCGCCGCCGCATCGCCGAGCAGAGCGGTGTGTTCACGCTGGCCGACGTGCTGCCGGTGCCCTGCAACCCCGACACGCTGGCGATGGCCTACGCGCTGCGCAGCCAGGACAAAGAGAAGGGCCTGGTGCCCCTGACCCGCTTCCTCGACGCCGCCACGCTGCTGTCCGGCGACCGCAGCACCATCGTCTTCGAGGGCGACCCGGCGCTGAAGGCCTCGGTCTTCAAGCTGTTCTCGACCAACCACTCGCCCGAGAGCCAGTCCAACTGCCTGTCCGAGCTGCTGTGCTGCTTGCCCAAGATCGACGCGCCCCAGCTCAGCTATCGCGACGTCTTCCGCGTGCTGATCGTGCAGTTCATGGACGCCCAATCGCTGGACATCCGCGCGCTGAAGAAGAGCTGCATTCACATTGCCCGGCCAGATGGCCGCATGGTGCCCTTCGAGGCCTACAACCTGTTCTATCGCGACGAGCGCCAGACCGAGCTGGCTCACATCCGCGCCGAGATCGATGCGCAGCGCGAGCAGCGCCTGCACTTCAAGCCGAAGGCGGTTCCACTCGTGCGCGCCTGAACAACCGCTTCACCCTCAGCTTGATCGCCCGCGCGGTACGCCAGGCCGAGCTGGCCCGCACCCAGGCCAGCAGCTCGGTCTTCCAGGCCGTCCAGCGAGCATAGAAGCGGGCGAACCAGGGCAGCTGCATCAGCGCCGGCTGGATGAGCTGGAACAACCATGCCAGCAGCGCCGTGCCCAGCAGTTTGGCCGCAACGACGATGCCCACGCCCAGCATGACGTGGCCCTCGGCCACCAGCCAGACGGCAGCCAGCTTGATCGGCAGGATCAGCAGGCTGGGCAGCACCAGCACGACGAAAGCCCAGCGCGGCGGCAGGCGCTGGAGCAGGGCCTCGACCTGGCGGATGAGCGGCAGCTTGGCCAGCAGCGCGAAGACGCGCCGCAACGGCTCCCAACCCCATTCCTCGAACAGGATGAGCAGGGCCAGGACGACGCGGATGAGCCAGCGCAGCGGAGCGAGCATCGACTTCAACATGGTCGGGGATCATGCCAGGGCGACGACGCAGTGCCAGAATCCCGGCGGCCCGTTGCGCCGGCCCGATTCCAGGCCATGGACGACCCGGTTTTTCCAGCTGCGTGACACCCCCACCGGGGATCTGTCCGCCGGGCAAGGGTGACGCAGGCGATCGCTAGCCGCTGATGACGCCGGCCGCGCGCAGGTGCTCGAACGCCACGGCGGCGGCCTCGTCCGGCGACAGCGTGGCGGTCTGCAGGTGCAGCTCGGGCGACACCGGCGGCTCATAGGGCGAATCGATGCCGGTGAAATCCTTCAGCAGGCCGGCGCGGGCCTTTCGGTACAGCCCCTTGGGATCGCGCGACTCGGCAACGGCCAGCGACACGTCCACGTAGACCTCGAAGAACTCACCCGGTGCGAAGCGTTCGCGCACCGCCTGGCGGTCGCGCCGGAAGGGCGAGATCAAGGCCACGATGACGATCAGGCCCGCATCGGCCATCAGCCTTGCGACCTCGCCCACGCGGCGCACGTTCTCGGCCCGGTCTTCGGCGCTGAAACCGAGGTCGCGGTTCAGGCCGGTGCGCAGAACGTCACCGTCGAGCAAGCAGGTGAGCAGGCCATGGGCACGCAGGCGTTGATCAAGCCGACCGGCCAGCGTGGACTTGCCGGCGCCCGACAACCCTGTCAGCCAGACCACCGCGCCGCAAGGACGTTCCACTGCGGCGCTCATGTTCAAATGCCGCGCGCCCGATCGGCGTGGAACTGCACCCGCCAGGCCTCAAAGCGGCCTGCATCCAGCGCGTCGCGCATCTCCTGCATCAGGTTCAGGTAGTAGTGCAAGTTGTGCACGCTGGTCAGCATCGGGCCTAGCATCTCGCCACAGCGGTCCAGGTGGTGCAGATAGGCGCGGCTGAAGCCCTTGCAGCATTCGCAGCTGCAGGTCTCGTCGACCGGCTTCTCGTCGGCCTTGTAGCGGGCATTGCGCAGACGCAGGTCGCCAAAGCGCGTGAACAGATGGCCGTTGCGCGCATTGCGGGTGGGCATCACGCAGTCGAACATGTCGATGCCCTGGGACACGCCTTCGACCAGGTCCTCCGGCGTGCCCACGCCCATCAGATAGCGCGGCTTGTTCGCCGGCAGCTGGTGGCCGGTGTGTTCCAGGATGCGCTGCATCTCGGCCTTGGGCTCGCCGACTGACAGGCCGCCGATGGCGTAGCCCGGCAGGTCCAGTTCGGCAAGGCCCGCCAGCGACGCGTCGCGCAGGTTGGTGAACATGCCGCCCTGCACGATGCCGAACAAGGCGTTCGCGTTCTCCAGCCGGTCGAACTCGGTGATGCAGCGCTTGGCCCAGCGCAGGCTCAGCTCCATGGACTGCTTGGCCTCGCGCTCGGTCGTCAGCACGCCCTTACTCTCATACGGCGTGCACTCGTCGAACTGCATGACGATGTCGGAATTGAGGATGGTCTGGATCTGCATGCTGACCTCGGGGGTCAGGAAGAGCTTGTCGCCATTGACGGGCGACGCGAACTTGACGCCTTCCTCGCTGATCTTGCGCATGGCGCCCAGGCTCCAGACCTGGAAGCCGCCCGAGTCGGTCAGGATGGGCTTGTTCCAGCTCTCGAAGCGGTGCAGGCCGCCGAACTGGGTGACGACGTCCAGGCCCGGCCGCATCCAAAGGTGGAAGGTGTTGCCCAGGATGATCTGCGCACCCATCTCCTGCAGCGAGCGCGGCGTGACGCCCTTGACCGTGCCGTAGGTGCCCACGGGCATGAAGATGGGCGTCTGCACGACGCCATGGTTGAGCGTGAGCGTGCCGCGGCGGGCGCGGCCTTCGGTCTTGAGGAGGTCGAACTTCAGCATGGGGGCGCGATTGTCGCAGCCGGCCGGGGCTGGACGCGAAGCTGCCGAACCGCCACCATCGGCCCATGATGCGCGCATCGCTCCAGCCGCTGATTGCAGGCCTGCTGCTCGCCCTGATAGGGGAGCAGGCGGCCGCCCAGGCCTGCGGCCCGTACACAGCGGCGCTCTACCCCTATGCCCGCTTCTATTACGAAGACCCGCATACCGGGCCCGCCGGCATCGACAAGGACATGTTCGACGAGCTGGCGCGCCGTTCGGGCTGCCAGTTGCGGCTGGTGGTCGAGTCGCGCGTGCGCATCTGGGACCAGATGCGGCGCGGTGGCGTGCAGCTGACGCTGTCGGCGCTGGTGAGCCCGGAGCGCCGCGAGATCGCCGAACTGGTGCCCTATGCCCAGGGCCGCTACCAGGTGCTGATGCGCCGCGAGCTGGCGGCGCGCACCCCGACCATCGCCGCCTTCGAGGCCAACACCGAGCTGCGGCTGCTGGACGTGCGCGGCTATGCCCATGGCCCGACCATCGACGCCTGGGTGCAGCGCATGCGCAGCCAAGGTCGCCTCGTTGAGGCCGGCGACTTCAAGACCGCCACTCGCATGCTCAAGGCCGGCCGCGCCGAC
This sequence comes from Roseateles sp. P5_E4, assembly GCF_054049255.1. Classification (NCBI taxonomy): domain Bacteria; kingdom Pseudomonadati; phylum Pseudomonadota; class Betaproteobacteria; order Burkholderiales; family Sphaerotilaceae; genus Roseateles; species Roseateles sp. P5_E4. Next base: position 210,487 of record NZ_JBFUMS010000005.1, read on the forward strand.
GCCCTGCTGGCCCTGCCCAGCGGCTGGGGCATCGCCATGGCCGCCTTCGACGACCCGGACGAACTCGTCCCCGTGGACGTCACACCCACCGAGCGCAATGCCGTCGCGCTGGCCATGGTGCGCAGCATGCCGGAGGACGACCGCCAGCGGCTGCGCCGCGCGCTGCAGGCCATGCTGGCCGAGGGCAAGGTCCACGAGATCCTGCGTCGCCATCTCGGCGACAAGGGCGCCCGAGCTGCGGCCTATACGGGTGACTGAGCACGGGACAATCCCCGCCACATGTCCCTGACCCTCGCGGCACCTGCCGAACACGAACTCGTCATCAAGAAGAGCCGCTTCCTCGGCCGCGTCGAGCCGTGCGCCGATCGCGCGGCCGCCCTGGTCCGGGTCGCCGAGCTGCGCGCCGCCCACCCCGGCGCGGCCCATGTCTGCTGGGCCCTGCTCGCCGGCGGGCATTCGGCCGCCAACGACGACGGCGAACCCGGCGGCACCGCGGGCCGGCCCATGCTGGACGTGCTGCGCCACCAGGGCCTGGACGGCGTGCTGGCGACCGCCGTGCGCTACTGGGGCGGCGTCAAGCTGGGCGCCGGCGGCCTGGTGCGCGCCTACACGGACTGCATCGCCAAGGCCCTGCTGACGGCCGACAAGATCGAGCGCGTGGCCCAGGTGGAGCTGGGCTGCGAGCTGCCCTATGAGCTGGAAGGCCGGCTGCGGCGGCTGGCCGAGCAGCATGGTGCCCAGCTCGTCGACGTGAAGCACGAGACGCGCGTCAGCATGCGCTTCAGCTTGCCCGTGACGGCGCGGGCCGCCTTCACAGCCGCCGTCGACGAAGCGGCTCAGGGCCGTGTGGCCTGGATGCGAGAGAGCAGCATCGCATCGCCATAGCTGAAGAAGCGGTAGCGCTGCGCGATGGCGTGGCTGTACAGCGAACGGATGCGCTCGTAGCCCGCAAAGGCGCTGACCAGCATCATCAGCGTGCTCCTGGGCAGGTGGAAATTGGTGACGAGGCGGTCGACGACGCGGAACTGGAAGCCCGGCGTGATGAAGATGTCGGTCTCGCGGGCACCCGCTTCCAGCTGACCGCCGCGCGCGGCCGATTCCAGCGCGCGCAGCGTCGTCGTGCCGACGGCCACGACGCGGCCGCCGCGCGCATGGCAGGCGGCGACGGCGTCCACCGTCGCCTGCGGCACCTCGAACCATTCGCTGTGCATCTTGTGGTCGGCCAGCTGCTCGACGCGCACCGGCTGGAAGGTGCCGGCGCCCACATGCAGGGTCACATGGGCGCTCGCAACGCCACGCTCGGCCAGGCGGGCGAGCAGGGCTTCGTCGAAATGCAGGGCCGCCGTCGGCGCGGCGACGGCACCGGGCTCCTTGGCAAACACCGTCTGGTAACGGCGCACATCGTCTTCGCCGTCGGCATGGGCGATGTAGGGCGGCAGCGGCACATGGCCGTGCGCCTCCAGCAACGCGAAGGGGTCGCCGGCGAAGCGCAGATGGAAGAGGCCGTTGTCCGGCCCGCAGCGGCCCAGCACTTCGGCATCGAAGGCATCGGCAAACCGCACGCGGCTGCCCGGCTTGGGGCTCTTGCTGGCGCGCAGATGCATCCAGACTTCCTGGGTACCTGGCAAGACTCGTTCGATCAGGGCCTCCACCGAACCGCCCGTCGCCTTCACGCCGAAGAGACGCGCCTTGATGACCTGGGTGTTGTTGAAGACCAGCAGGTCGCCAGGATTCAGCAGGTCGGGCAGCTCACGGAAGACGCGATCCACGAGGTCGGCGCCACTCGCGTCCAGCAAACGCGAGCCACTGCGCTCGGAGGCCGGGTGCTGAGCGATCAGCTCGGGGGGGAGGTCGAAATCGAAGTCGGCGACCGTGTAGGCGGTGGCTGGGGAGGAGCTCATGAGGCGCGTTGGAGGGCCGGACAGACCCGTGCCAAAGGGAGGACGCATTGTCCCATCGGGCCGACCGCGTCTTATTCCACACCGCCGGCCGCTTGGTCATACGGACGTCAGCGTTGTCACCCTAGACTCGCGGCCCCGTGAAGCGCCGTACCTGTCTCGCCCTGCCCGCTGTCTTCGGCCTGCCCGCCGTGGCGGTCGCGGCGCCGGCCGAGCGCGCGCTGGTGGGCTTCACCGAAAACCTGGCGCCGCTGAATTACCAGGACGGCGCCGACGTTCGAGGCTTCAGCGTCGAGTTGCTGCGCAAGATGGCGGCCGCCGTCGGCCTGCCACTGGAACTGCAGGTGCTGCCTTGGCAGCGCGCCGTGCAGATGGCCGAGACCCAGCCCGCCAGCGTGCTGTTCTCGCTGACGCGCACGCCCGAGCGCGAGTCACAGTTCCAGTGGGTCGGGCCGATCGCGCCGCGGCGCGTGCTGATCTACCGCCTGGCCAAGCGCGGCGACCTCAGCCTGCCCCAGCTCAGTGAACTGGGCGAGCGCCGCATCGGTGTCGTGCGCGACTCGGCGGCCGACCGCCTGCTGCAGGCGGCCGGCCTCAGGCCGGGCATCGAGCTCGAGCTCGGGCTGGACGACGCCGCCAACGTGCGCAAGCTGCTGGCCAGCCGCATGGAGTTCGTCGTGCTGCTGGACTGGGCCGCCGCCTGGGCCATGCGCCAGCACAAGCTGGACTACGCCACGCTGCAGCCGGTCATGGAGCTGGATGTCGCCCGCGCCTACTGGTACGGCCTGCGACCGGAGGCCGACCCGGCCTTGGTGAAACGCCTGCAAGCAGCGCTGGACGCGATGAAGCGCAACGGTCGCTACGAGCGGCTGAAGCAGCGCTACTTCCGCTGAAGCAACGCCGCCGGCGGCGTCAGTTGCCGCCGTTGCCCGTCGCCAGCACCAGGCCGTTGGCGCCGGTGATCCAGGCCGTGTTGGCATCCACCATCTGGATGGAACTCAGATTCAGGTTGGTGCCGCTGGACTGCTGGCGCCAGGTCTTGCCGCCGTCCTGCGTGGCCAGGATCAGGCCGCCGTCGCCGACGATCCAGCCCACCTTGGCATTGGCGAACTTGATGTCGCGTAGCACGCCATTGCTGCTGGGCAGCTTGACCAGGGTCCACTTGGCACCGGCATCCTCTGACTTGAGCAGCGTGCCTTCGCCGCCCACGGCCCACACCGTCTTGGCGTCGGTGAAGGTCACCGCAAAAAGGGCGGAGGTGGTGCCGGTGTAGGCCGCATTCCAGGTTGCGCCCGAGTCCGTGGAGACATGGATGCTGCCCGTGTTGCCCACGGCCACCCAGGACTGTTCACCCAGGCGCATCGAGATCACGCCATTGGGCAGGGTCATCTCCGTCCAGGTCTTGCCGCCATCACGCGTGTAGGCGAACTGGGCGCCCGAATAGCGCTGCGACCAGCCCAGCGTTTCGGTCTGGAAATAGACGGCCGCCAAGCTCACGCCCGCCGCCGTCGCCACATTCGTCCAGCTCTGGCCGAGGTCGGTCGACTTGTAGAGGCGGCCATCGTTGCCGACCAGCCAGCCCGTCTGCTTGTTGACGAACTGGACCGAGCGTGCGCCGTTGAAGCCGACGCTCTTGACCTCCCAGGTGATGCCGCCGTCCTTGGTGGCATAGGACTTGTTGTTGCCGTCGGTCATGAAGCCGTTCTTGGCATCGCCGAACCCCACCACGGCGATCTGGCTGGAGTAGCTGCCGTTGTCGGCGGCCGTGAAGGCCTTGGTCCAGTTCTGGCCGTTGTCCTTGCTAAGGTACATCGCGCCCTGGCCGTCCGAGGCGAGCAGGCTGCTGGCGTCGACGCGCCGGAAGCTGTCACTCGAATAGGAAAAGGAGTTCACGCCACCCGGCATGCTGATCTTGGCCCAGGTCTGGCCCGCATCACGGCTCAACCACAGGGTCGAGTAGTTGTTGGCGATGATGTCGCTGCCGCCGATCGAAATATAGGAGAAGGAGTAGTAATAGGGATCGGCCGGAGGTCCGGCCAGCGGCGTCCAGGTCATGCCGCCGTCGGTGCTGCGGATCATGCCGCTGTTGCCACTCGCCATCAGCGTCTTGGCGTCAGCCGAGACCTGATACAGGCGCTGGATGCCAACCGCCGTCCCGCCGGGCAGGTCCACCTTGGACCAGTTGGCGCCACCATCCACCGTCGTGTACACGGTCTCGGCATAGACGTACCGGTACGTTGTGTAGTCGTAGCTGGACGTCCGCGTGTAGGCCGCGAGATGTTGGTCATCCTGCGCCAGCATGGTGGCAGCCTCGAAGTAGTAAGACGTCGGCGGGAGCTTGAGATCGAGTGAGCTGGTGTAGGCCTGGCCACCGTCCGTGGACACGCGGACGCTGTTGTTCTGGATGAGCCAGAACTTGCCGCTTGACGTGATCTGGTAAGGCGTCGAAGTGACGGTCTTCCAGGTGAGACCTCCGTCCTTGCTGGTGAAGAACAGCCCCGTGCCGCCGTTGCTGATACCAGGCCGACCGATATAGACCGTCTTGGCGTCGACGGCGGTGATGACACCCAGGTCAGCGCTGCTCAGGTAGTACGAAGGGTCTCCAAACTTGGACACCGTCCAGGTGTTGCCGCCGTCGGTCGTGCGCAGCAGGGCGCCGAAGGCACCCGTGGCCCAACCCGTCTGGGCATCGAAGAACTTGATGCCGTAGATGGCCGCGTTGACGCCCGAATTCTGGCGAACCCAGGTGCTGCCGCCATCGGTCGTCTTGAAGATTTCACCGCTCTCGCCACCGCGCCAACCGGTAGTGGCGTTCAGGAAATAGACGGTGTTGACGTGATTGCCCGTCGGTCGGGGGTTTTGCCAGCACCAGCCGGTGTTCGATGCGCCGGTGCACTCGAGCCCGCGCACGTTGGCGATGTTGGTGATCGAGACCTTGGTGCGCGTTTCGCGGCTGCTTCCCGCTTCGTTGGTGACCTTGAGCACCACGTCGAACTCGCCACCGCTGGCAAAGCTGTGGCTGGGAGCGGCGTCGGTGCTGGTGCTGCCGTCGCCGAAGTCCCACTGGTACTTGAGCCCGGTGAGCGTACCGGCCGAATTGCCGAACGCCACGGCGGTGGCCGAATCGGACGTGGCCGGGGCGGTGATGGCAAGGTTTTCCGGAATGACCGTCGGCGCCGGCGCCGGGGGCGGCGTGCTGTCACCACCACCACCGCCACAAGCCGTGAGCACGGCGGCAGCCAGCATTCCCATTCCCAAAGCGCGCACGCGCAGCGTCAACTTCTGCATTGCAGACCCTCCCTGGCCCCGATCCGGGCTGTTTTTGTCGGGCCGGATTGTGATGCAAAAGGATGGCATGGCGTTGGCTTCGTCCGCTCGAATGAGGGGTTCGAGGCTCCCGACGCCGGGCGGTCGGCGCGCTGCTTTACGAACGCAAAATGCCGGCATGCCCGAGCCAGCCAAGTCCGCACCGCAGAAAGCGATGGAAAAGCTCGGCCTGCTGCGCGACATCGACCTGGCTCTTCACCTGCCGATGCGCTATGAGGACGAGACCCACATCGTGCCCATTGCCGCGCTGCGCGAGAACGAGCCGGCGCAGGTGGAGGGCGTCGTCGTTGACTGCCAAGTGGAGCTGCGCAGCCGCCGCCAGCTGCTGGTGCGCGTGAAGGACGATTCCGGCACGCTGCTGCTGCGCTTCCTGCACTTCTATCCCTCGCAGCAAAAGCAGATGTCGGCGGCCACCCGGCTGCGCGTGCGTGGCGAGGCGCGCGTCGGCTTCTTTGGCCGCGAAATGGTGCACCCCGTCGTCAAGGTCGTCGACGAGGACACGCCGCTGGCGCAGTCACTGACCCCCGTCTACCCGGCCTCGGCGCAGCTGCCGCAGGCCTATTTGCGCAAAGCCGTGGCCTCAGGCCTGGCGCGGGCGGATCTGCGCGAGATCCTGCCGGACGACATCGTGCCGCCAGGGCTGCCCAGCTTGAAGGATGCGCTGCATTACCTACACCACCCGCCGCCCAGCGCCTCGCAGGACGCGCTGCATGAGCACCATCATCCGGCCTGGCACCGGCTCAAGTTCGAGGAGTTATTGGCCCAGCAGCTGTCACAGTTGCAGGCCCAGCGCGAACGTGCACTGCTGGCGGCGCCGGCCCTGCGCGCCCACCCCGGTGGCCTGCACGAAAAGCTGCTTGCGGCCCTGCCCTTCCAACTGACCGGCGCCCAGCAGCGCGTGTCCGAGGAGATTGCGCAGGACCTGGCCCGGCCGCAGCCGACGCACCGGCTGCTGCAGGGCGACGTCGGCTCGGGCAAGACCGTCGTCGCCGCCCTGGCCGCGGCCGTGGCCATTGACGCGGGCTGGCAGTGCGCGCTGATGGCACCCACCGAGATCCTGGCCGAGCAGCATTTCCGCAAGCTGGTGCAGTGGCTGGAGCCGCTGGGCCTGAAGATCGCGTGGATCACCGGCAGCGTGAAGGGCAAGGCGCGGCAGAGGATGCTCGATGCCGCCGCCTCGGGCGAGGCCCAGCTCGTCATCGGCACGCATGCCGTCATCGAGGACAAGGTGAAGTTCGCCCGGCTAGGCCTGGCCATCATTGACGAGCAGCATCGCTTTGGCGTGGCGCAGCGGCTGGCCTTGCGCAACAAGCTCAAGGCGATGGACCTGGAGCCCCACCTGCTCATGATGAGCGCGACACCGATCCCCCGCACTCTGGCGATGACCTATTTCGCCGACCTCGATGTGTCCACCATCGACGAGCTGCCGCCCGGCCGCAGCCCCATCGTGACCAAGTTGTTCACCGAGTCCAAGCGGCACGACGTGCTCGACAAGATCCGCGGCGCCGTGGCGGATGGGACCCAGGTCTACTGGGTCTGCCCGCTGGTGGAGGAATCGGAGGCCATTGACCTGCGCAATGCCACCGAGACCCACGAGGAGTTGACCGCGGCATTGCAAGGCAGGGCCGTCGGCCTGCTGCATGGCCGCATGTCGTCCGGCGACAAGGCCGCGGTCATGGCGCAGTTCTCCAGCGGAGCGATGAGCGTGCTGGTGGCCACCACCGTCATCGAGGTGGGCGTGGATGTGCCCAATGCCAGCCTGATGGTCATCGAGCATGCCGAGCGCTTCGGCCTGGCGCAGCTGCACCAGCTGCGCGGCCGCGTCGGGCGCGGCGCCAAGGCGAGCGTGTGCGTGCTGATCTACAGCCCGCCGCTGTCCGACACGGGCAAGTCGCGGCTCAAGGCCATGGCGGAGACGACCGACGGCTTCGAGATCGCGCGGCGCGACCTGGACATCCGCGGCCCGGGCGAGTTCATGGGCTCACGCCAGAGCGGCGCCGAGCTGTTGCGCTTCGCCGACCTGCAGGAGGACGCGCCGCTGCTGGTCGCGGCCCGCAAGCTCGCCCCCGAGCTGCTGGACCGCCACCCGGTCGCCGCGGCGGCGCAGGTGAGGCGCTGGTTGGGCACCAAGGCGGAGTTCCTCAAGGCTTGAGCGGGCCCGCGAGGCCGGGGGATCAGCTCACTTGCAGGTGAAGCTCTTGGCGTTCACTTCCTTGACGTTGCCGATGCCGCAGGTGGCCACGGCCTGCTCGCTCATCTTGGCGATGGCGGCGGAGTCGGTCGTTGACGTGATGGGCGGCGCGAACACGCAGGCGCTGAGCAAGCTGGCGGCAGTCAGGGCGAAGGCGAAGGAAGCGAGACGGGTCATGCGATGTCCGGTGGAGGTTGAAAGCGCCGCAGCGTAGCGGCGGCAAGCACGGCGGTCGAAGGACGGCGGACAGAGCGTCGTTTCGCGCAGACAGGCTGCATCCGCGCCGGACGGCCTGCGCACTCGTCAGGCGCCCAGGCAGATGCCCAGGTCGCGCGCCGTGGCCAACGTATCGCCGTCCAGCGGCACGGTCTTCATGCGGCCGGCCACCTCGGCCAGCGGCACCGGTCGGACATCGTTGCCGTCCAGCGCGACCATGACGCCGCTCTCGCCTGCGGCCAGCGCGCGCACCGCCGCCGCGCCGAAGCGCAAAGCCGCGACCCGGTCGAAGGCCGTCGGGCTGCCGCCGCGCAGCAGGTGGCCGAGCACGACGCAGCGCGCGTCCTTGCCCGTCAGCCGCGCCAGCGCCTGGCTGACCTGCTCGCCCATGCCGCCCAGGCGCTCTGCATGGCCGGCCTCGGCCGGCGCACACAGCGCGCGCATGCCGCCCGCGGGGCAGGCCCCTTCGGCCACGACGACGAGGGAATAGGCCAATCCGCGGGCCTCGCGCTGCGCCACCATCGCCGCGACAGGCGCCAGCTCGAAAGGCAGCTCGGGCAGCAGGATGGCGTGGGCCCCGCCGGCCAGGCCGGCATGCAGCGCGATCCAGCCGGCATAACGGCCCATCACCTCGACGACGATGACGCGGTGGTGGCTGGCCGCCGTGGTGTGCAGCCGGTCGATGCATTCGGCCGCGAAGGCCACGGCGCTGTCGAAGCCGAAGGTGGTGACGGTGCGATCAAGGTCGTTGTCGATGGTCTTGGGCACGCCGACCACGTGCAGGCCACGCAGGGCCAGCCTGTGCGCAATGGCCAGCGAGCCGTCGCCGCCCACGGCCACCAGCGCATCGATGCCGTCGCGGGCCAGCGCTTCGAGCAGGTCCTGAGAACGGTCGACCAGGGCGACGCTGCCGTCGGCCTGAACGGTCGGGAAGGCGAAGGGGTCGCCCTTGTTGGTGGAGCCCAGCAAGGTGCCACCCAGTGCGGCGATGCCTTCGACGCACGCGGCCGTCAGCGGCGTGCAGCCGCCTTGGGGGTAGCGCTCGGGCCGCAACAGGCCGTCGTAGCCGTCGCGGATGCCGACGCAGGTCCAGCCGCGCTGCAGCGCGGCCCGCGTGACGGCGCAGATGACCGCGTTCAGGCCCGGCGCGTCGCCGCCACCGGTGGTGATGGCGATGCGGCGGATGGGCGGGGCGGTGTCGACAGGCATGGCCGGAAGTCTGCCACCCCGGGGTCAGAGTTCCAGCTTCTCGCGCAGCAACTTGGCCTGCCGCCTCGACACCTCGACCTGATGCCCATCGCGCAGCGTGACGCGATAGCCGTCGTTGCTCCAGGGCTGGATGCCCTGGATCCAGCGCAGGTTGATCAGATGACTGCGGCTGGCGCGGAAGAAGAGCTGAGGGTCGAGTTTTTCCTCCAGGCTGGTGAGAGTGCGGTTGATCAGAGGGCGCTGACCGTCGAACCAGGCCTGGGCGTAGTTGCCGCAGGCCTCGAAGCCGGCCACTTCGCCCAGGCGCACGAACCAGCAGCGCTCGCCATCGCGCAGGAAGACCATGTCGTCGACGCCCTTGAGCGTTGTCGCCGGTGCCGCGACGGGCGCGGGACGCAGGCGATCGCGGGCCTTGGCAAGCGCCGCTTCCAGACGGTCAGCGGCTATGGGCTTGAGCAAATAGTCCAGTGCATTGCGCTCGAAGGCGGCCAGCGCATGCTGGTCATAGGCCGTCGTGAAGACGACGAGCGGCATGTGTTCGAGTTGGTCGAGCAGGTCGAAGCCGGTGGCGCCGGGCAGTTCCACGTCGAGCAGCAGCAGCTCCGGTTGCAGCGTGTCGATGGCCTCGCGCGCCGGCGCCAGCTCGGCGGCCTCGCCGACGATGTCGGCATCGGGGATGGCCGCCAGCAGCGTGCGCAGCTCCTGGCGGGCCAGGCGCGAGTCCTCGACGATGTAGATCCTCATGCGTTCAGTTCCACGGTGACGTTGACGCGGCCGTCGGCCGCCGCGATGCGGCAGCCCGCGCCGTCGCCGCCAGCGCGCGCGAGGCGCTCGCGCAGGTTGGCCAGGCCCAGGCCGGTACTGTCCGTCGACCCTGGCTTCCATTGGCCTGGGTTGTCGACGGCAATGTTCAGCTTGCCGCCGTCGCGCCCGATATGGATGTCCACGACACCACCACCGGCCGTGCGCGCGATGCCATGCTTGATCGCGTTCTCCACCAGCAACTGCAGCAGCATGGGCGGCACGCTGGCGCCCGCCGTGGCCGGGTCGACCTGCCAGTCCACGCGCAGCCTCTCCTCATGATGCAGCTGCTCCAGCGCGATGTAGTCGCGCACGACGGCCAGCTCGTCGGCCAGCGGCACGCGTTCCTTGGCGCTGTGCTGCAGCGTGTGGCGCAGCGTGTTGGACAGGCGGCTCAGCATCTCGCGGGCACGAGTCGGGTCCTCGTTGATGAGGGCACGCAGGTTGTTCAGCGCGTTGAACAGAAAGTGGGGATTGATCTGGGCGCGCAGCACCTGCAGCTCCAACTCGCGCGCGGCGGCCTCGGCCTGCCATTTGGCGACCTCGCCGACACGCCAGCGGTGCAGCATCTGCAGGCCCATCCAGACGGCCATCCACAGCCACAGCATGATGGTGGTGTTGACCGTGTAGCTCAGCAGCACCAGCCAGCCTTGCGGCACATTGGGTGGGAAGTGCAGCAGGCCGAGCGAGATCCCGGCCCAGTTGATGGCGAAGAGCACGACCTGCACTGCCAGGGCGAACAGCGGCGGCAACAGGGCCAGGCGCAGCAGCAGGGCGGGTGGCGAACGGTCCAGCCAGGCGCGGCGCAGGGCCAGGGCGCGCAAGCCCTCGCTGGCCGCCCACAAGCCGCCACCGACGCAGCCCATCACAAAGACGAAGGAGGCGTTGAGCGGCTGGAAGCTCGACACCATCGCGAGCGAGATGGCCACATAGCCGCCCCACAGCAGCGCCTGCACCCCCATCCGCTTGCGCGTGTCCATGCCCCTCAGCCCTCTCGATTTACTTGCCGGCGGCCAGGAAGCCCTTGACCTCGCCAACCAGCCAGTCGGCATCGTCCCACATGAGGAAGTGATAGCCGCGCTGGCTCATGGACACCTTGGCGCCGTTCAGGCCGGCGTACTGCGCCTCGAAGATCTTCTTCGTGCTCTCCAGCGTCGAGCCCATGGGCTCGTAGGCCGCCCAGGCGCCGAGCACCAGCGTCGGTGCAGTGATGCGGGGCAGCAGCGGACGCAAGTCCTCGCCCCACAGTTCGGACATGGCCTGAGCCGTTGTCGCACGGTCGCTGGCCAGGCCCCAACCGACGATGCGCTCGGCGTTGGCCGGGTTGCGGCTCATGCCGCCCGCGCCCTGGCGGGTGCCGGCCTCCCATTGCTCCTTGGAGCCGGCCAGCATCTGCTGGCGCATGCCAGCCGCCATGCCGCGCGCAGCTTCGGGCGTCATGCCCCGCAGGCCGGCCAGGAAGGGCAGGGAGTCGACGATGACGAGGCGCTCGATGCGGCCGGGCTTCTCCGCCGCCATCTGCAGGGCCAGCACGCCGCCCAGGCTGTGGCCCATCACGACAGGTCGGTCGAGCTTGCGGTCGTCCAGGTAGGCCAACAGGCGGTCGCGCATGCCGGCCAGGAAGTTGTCCGTCACCACCGCAGGCGCGCCGGCAAAGCCGGGCAGCTGCACGATGTGGCATTGCACGCCGGGCTGCAGGGCAGCGCAGGTCTCCGTCCAGGTGCTGGCCGCGCTGTTCAGGCCAGGGATCATGACGACCGGCCGGCCCTGACCGACCAGGTCCACGCGCAAGTCACGGAATTCGGTCGTCGCGGCCTGGGTGTTGCTCACCCAAAGGGCGGTGGCGATGCCCACGGCGGCGCCGAACAGGCCGATCCACGAGGTCTTGCGGGTCATGGCGTCTTCTCCATCAAGGTTGTGATGGAGGCATGTTGGCCATGTCCAGGCCGGGCTGCCCGGGCCCGATGACGAACGGCAAGCCGCGCTGACGAATGGCGAGCCGCCAGGACGGACGGGCCTACTTCAGACCTTACTTCAACCTTTGGGCCCAGTAGACCAGCACCTCGGTGCGCGGCTCGATGTCGGTCGAGCTGTAGGTGTAGGTCGGCACGACGTTGATCGCGTCCAGCGTATTGAGGCCGGAAATGATGCGGCCGAAGACGGCATAGCCCGGGTTGGCAGCGCTCTGGTAATCCAGGCTGGTGTTGTCCTTCACGTTGAAGAAGAACTGGCTGGTCGCCGAGTCCGCGTCGCTGCGGCGGGCCATGGCGATGGTGCCGCGCAGGTTGGACAGGTCGTTGTTGCTTTCCAGCTTGATCGGCGCATACAGCGGCGTCTTGGTGACCATGCCGCTTGTGTAGCCACCGCCTTGGACGACGAAGTCGCGGTCGACGCGGTGGATCAGCGTGCTCGTGTAGAAGCCCGCCGAGACGTATTTGTAGAAGTTGGCCACCGTCAGCGGCGCGTAGGTGTCGTAGAGCTCAACGACAATCTCGCCGCTGCTGGTCAGCATGCAGACCGTGCCCCATTGGCTCGCGGCGGACGCGGCCAGGCCTGCGGGGCTGCATGACTGCGTGGGCGGATTCGGGTTGGGATTGGGGCGCGGGTATTGGGTGCCGCCCCCACCGCCTCCGCCTCCGCCGCCCACTTCGATCTCGACACCGCCGCCGCAGGCGCTGAACAGGGTGGCCGAGCCGGTGACCAGCAACAAGGTGGCGAGACGTTTGAACATGGCAGGACACCCGCGAGGTGAAGGGGCCTGCCTAACGAAGCGGCCCGCCGTCTGGACGACAGCGGACGCAGCTTGTTACGGAATCACCTTGGCATCGGTGATGGTGATGTCGACGAGCGGCACGTCCGAGGCATTGGTGTTGACCGCACGGATCTTGTCCACGATGTCCATGCCCGCCGTCACCTGGCCGAACACGGCATAGCCAGGGTTGGCGGCACTGGCGTAGTTCAGGCTCGTGTTGTCCACGGTGTTGATGTAGAACTGGCTGGTGGCGCTGTCGGGCACCGAGGTGCGGGCCATGGCCAGCGTGCCGCGCAGGTTGGACAGGCCGTTCTGGCTTTCCAGCTTGATGGCCGCGTAGGTCGGCGTCTTGTCCCGCAGGCCGTCCGGCCCGCGCGTGACACCGCCGCCCTGGATGACGAAATCCCTGATGACGCGGTGGAAGACCGTGCCCTTGTAGAAGCCGTCGTTCACATACTTCAGGAAGTTGTCCACGCTGATGGGCGCGTGGTTGTGGTCCAGGCCCAGCTCGATGTCGCCCATGGAGGTCGTGATCTTGACCTTGTGCGTGACGGTCAGGGTGACCGGCGTCGAGGGCGGCGGCGGGGTGACAGGGTCACCGCTGCTGCCGCCACCACCACCGCAGGCGGCCAAGGTCAGCACAAGGGAAGTGGCGGCCAGGGCCAGCAGCGGGCGGCGGCGCAGTCGAATCTTTGTCATTTCAAGTTTCAAGGTTATCGATCAAACGGGTGCTGCCTAGTTTCGCAGCTCCTAACGCGACCAGCGGCTGACCTTGCACCGCTGGCCCAAGATCGTGCTGCCGGCGCAGCGTCAGATAGTCTGGCGCCCAGCCCGCATCGCGCAGCGACTGCAGCGCCTGGGCTTCCATCCCGTCCAAGTCGCGCTCTCCGGCGTGCCAGCGGGCGATCAGCTCTTTCAGCGTTCGGGACAGCCGCAGCGCCTCGGTCTTCTCGGCCTCGCTCAGGTAGCCGTTGCGCGAAGACAGCGCCAGGCCTTGCTCGCTGCGGCGCGTCTCGCCACCGTGGATCTCGATGGGCAGGGCCATCTGCGCCGTCATGCGGCGCAGCACCATCAGCTGCTGGTAGTCCTTCTTGCCGAACACCGCCAGCGTCGGCTGCACGATGTTGAAGAGCTTGTGCACGACGGTGCAAACCCCCGTGAAGAAGCCGGGGCGGAAATGGCCTTCGAGGATGTCGGCCAGTTCGGTCGGTGGCTGCACCTTGTAGCCCTGCGGCTCGGGGTAGAGCTCCTTCTCCGACGGCGCGAAAACGATGTCGCAGCCCGCGCCTTCGAGCAGCGCGCAGTCGCGCTCCAGCGTGCGCGGGTAAGTGTCGAAATCCTCGTGTGGCGCGAACTGCAGCCGGTTGACGAAGATGCTGGCGACGACGGCGCCCGCCGGGCCGACCAGCTCGCGCGCCTGTCTGACGAGCTGCAAGTGGCCGTCGTGCAGGTTGCCCATCGTCGGCACGAAGCCCCGCTGGCGGTGGATGGCGAGGGCATCGCGAAGCTCAGCGATGGTGCGGATGACTTGCATCGTCAGAACCCGTGAATCTCGTTCACCGGGAAGGTCCTGGCCTTCACCTCGTCCACATAGCCTTTCACGGCGGCCAGCACCGAGTCCTTGCCGGCCATGAAGTCCTTGACGAAGCGCGGCTTCCTGCCCGGCGTGATGTTGAGCATGTCGTGCAGCACCAGCACCTGGCCCGAGGTGCCCACACCCGCGCCGATGCCGATGACGGGCACCGGGGACTCGGCGGTGATCTCGGCGGCCAGGGTGGCCGGCACCATCTCGTAGAGCAGCATGGCCGCGCCCGCGTCCACCAGTTCCCGCGACTCGCGCTTCATGCGCGCCGCGCCGGCCTCGTCGCGGCCCTGGACCTTGAAGCCGCCTAAAGCGTTCACCGTCTGCGGCGTGAAGCCCAGGTGAGCGCAGACCGGGATGCCGCGCTCGCTGATGAAGCGCACGGTCTCGGCCGTCCAGCCGCCGCCCTCGAGCTTGACCATATGGGCACCGGCTTTCACCAAGGCCGCAGCGCTTTTCCAGGCCTCTTCCTTGCTGACGTGATAGCTGTCGAAAGGCAGGTCGGCAATGATCCAGGCCCACTTGTGGCCGCGCGACACGCAGAACGTGTGATAGACCATGTCCTCCAGGCTGACCGGCGCCGTGGAGCCGCGGCCCTGCAGCACATTGCCCAGGGAATCGCCGATCAGCAGGATGTCGACACCGGCTTCATCGAGCAGGCTGGCGAAGGCCGCGTCGTAGCAGGTCAGCATGGCGATCTTCTCGCCGCTGGCATGCATCTGCGCCAGGCGCGGCAAGGTCATGGGCTTGCGGTCAATCATGGCCACCTCTCAGTGAAAACCCTGGGGCCACCCCCGAGGCGGCCGCAGTGTAGCGTTCGGGCCTTGCTCCGGTGGCTGAGCATGGCCGAGGGACTGGCGAGGCGGGCCGCTGGGTAGGCGCGACGACGAATGTGGGCTTGTGCCCACGAGGCGGAGCAACACCCCCAGCGGCTCGAAGCGCCAGACCAGCGGCCATGCAGCGCTTCGGATCGGAGTGGTGAGCGCCGACAAAGACATGAGGTTTTGATGTGACAAGCATTTCGAGCAATGGCGAGCGGTCAGCTGCCGGGGCAAGGCCTGTATGACCCTCACAGAGTTGCGCTACATCGTCGCCGTCGCCCGCGAGCGGCATTTCGGCCGCGCGGCCGAGGCCTGCCACGTGTCGCAGCCGACGCTGTCGGTGGCCATCAAGAAGCTGGAAGAAGAGCTGGACCTGAAGATCTTCGAGCGCGGCGGCAACGAGGTGTCGGTCACGCTGCTGGGCGACGAGATCGTGCGCCAGGCGCAGTCGGTGCTGGACCAGGCCGGCGCCATCAAGGAGATCGCCAAGCGCGGCAAGGACCCGCTGGCCGGTGCACTGCGCCTCGGGATCATCTACACCATCGGCCCCTATCTGCTGCCCGAGCTGGTCAAGCACACCATCGAGCTCTACCCGCAGATGCCGCTGATGCTGCAGGAGAACTTCACGGTGAAGCTGCTGGAGATGCTGCGCACCGGCGAGCTGGACTGCGCCATCATGGCCGAGCCCTTCCCCGAGGCGGGCCTGGCCACGGCCCAGCTCTATGACGAGCCCTTTGTCGTCGCGCTGCCGGCCGTGCACCCGCTGGCCACGCGCGAGGCCATCAGCGCCGAGGAACTCAAGCGCGAGACCATGCTGCTGCTGGGCACCGGCCACTGCTTTCGCGACCACGTGTTGGAGGTCTGCCCCGAGTTCGCGCGCTTCTCCAGCGATGCCGAGGGCATACGGCGCAGCTTCGAGGGCTCGTCGCTGGAGACGATCAAGCACATGGTGGCCTCGGGCATGGGCGTGACCGTCGTGCCCGCACTCAGCGTGCCGCGTGAGCCGAGCCGGCACCTGCGCTTCGTGCCGTTCAGTGAGCCCATTCCGACGCGCCGCGTCGTGCTCGCCTGGCGGCGCAGCTTCACGCGCTACGAGGCCATTGCGGCGCTGCGCAATGCCATCTACGCCTGCCAGCTGGACGGGGTCACCCGGCTGTCGCAGTGACGGCCTGATACAGCCATGCTGCGCCGCACAATGTTCTACTGCGCATCATCTTCACATCCGCCTTCACCATGAGCACCCCTCCCGCTGACACCACGGCTGGCGCCATCCATTTCGTTGGCGGTGAAAAGGGCGGCGTCGGCAAGTCGCTGCTGTCGCGCCTGCTGGCGCAATACATGATCGACCGCGGCATCCCCTTCACCGGCTTCGACACCGACCGCTCCCACGGCGCGCTGCTGCGCTTTTATGCCGACTACGCCTCACCGGCGCTGGTGGACAACTTCGAGGCGTTGGACGCCATCGTCGAAAGCGCCCTGGCCGAGCCGGGCCGGCGCGTGCTGGTGGACCTGGCTGCGCAGACGCACGAGCCGCTGGCGCGCTGGATGGATGAGTCCGGTGTGCTGGAGCTGGCGGCCGAGGCCGGCGTGGCTGTGCACTATTGGCATGTGATGGACGCCGGGCGCGACTCGGTGGACCTGCTGGCCCGTCTGCTCGACCGCTTCGGCGACCGGCTGCGCTATGTGCTGGTGCTCAACCAGCTGCGCGGCGACGACTTCTCGCAGCTGGAGCGCTCCGGCCAGCTCGCCCGCGCTGAAGGGCTGGGCGCCCGCACCATGCCGCTCAAGCATCTGCAGGACGCCGTGCTGCGCAAGATCGACGCGGCGGACGCGAGCTTCTGGTCGGCCCGAACCGCGTCCAGCGGCGAAGGCGCCAAGCTGGGCCTGCTGGAGCGCCAGCGCCTGCGCGTGTGGCTGGCGCTGGTGGAGAGCGAGCTGGCGCGGCTGGGCGTTTAGGGCGAGACGGTGCAACATCGGGCGCCGCCCGCGCGGCGCTTGATGATGATTTTGGCTATTGGTAGATTAGTTCTATTCAAATCCAAAACTCAATAGTCATCATTAAGCTTCGGTCTCCCCCCAAGACACCAGGAGCTGACATGAGCGACCCGACCTCCAAGAGCGAAGGCAAGTGCCCCTTCCACCACGCCGCCGGCAGCGGCACGACGAACCGGGACTGGTGGCCCAACCAGCTGCGCGTCGACCTGCTGAACCAGCATTCGAGCAAGTCCGACCCGCTCGGCGACGGGTTCAACTACGCCGAGGCCTTCGCCAAGCTCGACTACCCGGCGCTCAAGGCCGACCTCGTCAAGCTGATGACCGACAGCCAGGACTGGTGGCCGGCCGACTTCGGCCACTACGGCCCGCAGATGATCCGCATGGCCTGGCACGCGGCCGGCACCTACCGCACCACCGACGGCCGCGGCGGCGGCGGGCGCGGCCAGCAGCGCTTCGCGCCGCTGAACTCCTGGCCCGACAACGTCAACATCGACAAGAGTCGCCGCCTGCTGTGGCCCATCAAGCAGAAATACGGCCAGGCCATCTCCTGGGCCGACCTCTTCATCCTGGCCGGCAATGTGGCGCTGGAGTCGATGGGCTTTCGCACGCTGGGCTTCGCCGGCGGCCGCGCGGACGTCTGGGAACCCGACATGGACGTGGCCTGGGGCGCCGAGACCAAGTGGCTGGCCGATGACAAGCGCTTCGAGGGCGACCGCAACCTCGTCGCCAGCGTCGGCGCGACCCACATGGGCCTGATCTATGTGAACCCCGAGGGGCCCAACGCCAGCGGCGACTACCTGGCCGCGGCCAAGGACATCCGCGCCACCTTCGGCCGCATGGCCATGGACGACGAGGAGACCGTCGCGCTGATCGCCGGCGGCCACACCTTCGGCAAGGCCCATGGCGCGGCACCCGAGCACCACAAGGGCCTTGAGCCCGAGGGTGCCGGCATCGAGTCCCAGGGCCTGGGCTGGACCAGCGGCTTCGGCGGCGGCCATGGCAAGGACACCATCTCCAGCGGCCTGGAAGTCACCTGGACCCAGACCCCCGCGCAGTGGAGCAACCACTTCTTCGACAACCTGTTCAAGTACGAGTGGGAGGCCACCACCTCGCCGGCCGGCGCCAAGCAATGGGTGGCCAAGAACGCGCCCGAGGACATCCCCGACGCTCACGTCCCGGGCAAGTTCCACAAGCCCACCATGCTGACGACCGACCTGACGCTGCGCTTCGACCCCGAGTTCGGCAAGATCTCCCAGCGCTTCCGCGACGACCCGCAGGCCTTCGCCAACGCCTTCGCCCGCGCCTGGTTCAAGCTGACCCACCGCGACATGGGCCCCAAGGCGCGCTACCTCGGCCCCGAGGTGCCGCAGGAAGACCTGATCTGGCAGGACCCGCTGCCCGCGCCCAGCCATCACCCCACCCCCGGCGACATCGCCGACCTGAAGGCCAGGATCGCCGCCTCGGGCCTGTCCGTCGCTGACCTCGTCGCCGTCGCCTGGGCGTCGGCCTCGACCTTCCGCGGTGGCGACAAGCGCGGCGGCGCCAACGGCGCCCGCCTGGCACTCGCACCGCAGAAGGACTGGGCCGTCAACGCAGCCGCCGTGAAGGCACTGCCCAAGCTGGCCGAGATCCAGAAGGCCTCGGGCAAGGCGTCACTCGCCGACGTCATCGTGCTGGCCGGCGCCGTCGGCATCGAGCAGGCCGCCAAGGCCGCGGGTGTGGCGGTGGACGCGCCCTTCACGCCGGGCCGTGTCGATGCCACCCAGGAACAAACCGACGTCGAATCCTTCGCCGTGCTCGAACCCCTGGCCGACGGTTTCCGCAACTACAGCAAGGGCAATCTGGGCGCATCCACCGAAGCCCTGCTGATCGACCGCGCCCAGTTGCTGACGCTGACCGCGCCCGAGCTGACCGCGCTGGTTGGGGGCCTGCGCGTGCTCGGTAGCAATGCCGACGGCGGCAGTCATGGCGTGCTGACCGACAAGCCCGGCACGCTGAGCAACGACTTCTTCGTCAACCTGCTCGACATGGGCACGGTCTGGAAGCCGACGGACGCCAGCGCCGAGATTTTCGAAGGCCGCGACCGCAAGAGCGGTGCCGTCAAGTACACCGGCACGCGCGCCGACCTCATCTTCGGCAGCAACTCCGTGCTGCGCGCCTATGCCGAGGTCTATGCCAGCGCCGACGGCAGGGCCAGGTTCGTCAAGGACTTTGTCGCCGCCTGGACCAAGGTCATGGAACTGGACCGCTTTGACATCCAGTGAGCCCCTCGTCCAGCCCCGCATCGCTGAACGCGAGCGTGGCTGACCGGTCCCCCGCGGGGACGGCGATGCTCGCGGCATCGAGCCGCAAGCACATCGCCCAAGGCGGGCCGGCTTGGGAGCGGCCCTGCGCTCGGCCCGCAAGCTGACGTCACGACCCCGTTGACCCCGGGGTGGGCCGAATCCGTTAGGCTCACCCCGTACCGTTTTGGAGCCCCCCGCATGGCCAAGAAGTCCGCCGCCCCGTCCATCAGCATCGGCATCAGCGAGAAAGACCGCGCCGCAGTCGCCGCCGGCCTGTCCAAGCTGCTGGCCGAGACCTACACGCTCTACCTGACGACGCACAACTTCCACTGGAACGTCACGGGCCCGATGTTCAACAGCCTGCATGCGATGTTCATGGCCCAGTACACCGAGCTGTGGAATGCGGTCGACCCCATCGCCGAGCGCATCCGCTCTCTGGGCTTCCCGGCGCCCGGCAGCTATGCCCAGTTCGCCAAGCTCAGCGGCCTGCCCGACGCGCCCGCCACGCCGCCCAAGGCCATGAAGATGGTCGAGGTGCTGATGCAGGGCCACGAGGCCGTCGCCCGCACGGCGCGCGCGCTGTTCCCGCTGGTCGACAAGGCCAGTGATGAGCCGAGCGCCGACCTGCTGACGCAGCGACTGACAGTGCACGAGCAAACCGCATGGATGCTCCGGAGCCTGCTGGAGGAGTGATGAAAGTCGCCGTCCTCACATTCGACGGCTTCAACGAGCTCGACAGCTTCATCGCGCTGGGCCTGATCAACCGGCTCTTTGCCCAGGGCTGGTCGGCCGCCATCACCAGCCCGAGCGCGCAGGTGACGTCGATGAACGGCGTGGTCGTCACGGCCCAGCAGCCGCTGGAGTTCGCCAACGAGGCCGACGTCGTGCTGTTTGGCAGCGGCATCCACACCCGCGCCATCGCCAACGACAGCGCGCTGCTGGACCGGCTGCAGCTCGACCCGGTGCGCCAGCTCATCGGCGGCCAGTGCTCGGGCACGCTGCTGATGGCCCGCCTCGGGCTGCTGGCGGACATGCCTGCCTGCACCGACTCGACCACCAAGCCCTGGGTCGTCGAGGCCGGCGTGCGCGTCGTCGAGGAGCCCTTTCATGCCCGCGGCCCCATCGCCACGGCCGGCGGCTGCCTGGCCTCGCAATACCTGGCCGCGTGGGTCATGGCCTCGCGCGCCGGGCTGGACGCCGCGCGCAGCGCGTTGCATTACGCAGCGCCGGTCGGCGAGAAGGACGCCTACGTGGAGCGCCTGATCGGCGTCGTCAAACCTTTCCTGCCGCAGGCCTGACCGCCCGCGTCGCCTGCCGCAGTCGGCCGATGCCCTCGGCGACGGAGCCCACCCTCACCTGGTGGTATTCAGAGTCGGCCGGCAGCTGCTCCATCAGCCGGCGGTTGGCCGTCGGCAGCGCGTGATAGGGCAGGTAGGGCGCCACGTGGTGCAGCGCGTGGAAGCGCAGGCCCACGGGGCAGAGCAGCACCGAGATCGGGCCGTTGGAGTCGACGTTCAGCGAGTCCAGCAACTGGCCGCGCGCATCGCGGCCTTCAAGCTCCTCGACGTAGAGATGCGTGCCGCCCATCGCGCGGATGGTGTTCAGCGTCGCAATCAGCACGACGAGCAGCGCCCAGGCCGCCACCCACACCCAGCCCGCAAAGACGCCGATGGCCACCAGCGCCCAGCCCCAGGCGCAGCACCACCACTCGACCGCCATCGCCTCGGCGCGGGCGCTTTCCTTGATGGCCGGCGCACGAAACGGCATACGCAGGGCCATGTGGACGAACTCCGGGATCATCTTTTCGCGGATGGGCGGCAGCACGGCGGCCAACGGCGTCAGGACGGCGAAGCGCACCCACAGCGCCAGCGGCAGCGCGAAGTTCAGCGCAAACAGCTTGGCGCTGGCCAGGCCGGCGCGACCCTGGAACTGGTCGTACTCGCCGTCCTCACGGGTGCCATAGGTCGCCTTGTTGTGGTGGCCCTGGTGGATGGGCAGATAGAGCATGAAGGGGATGAGCAGCGGCACGCCGGAGACCGCATGCCAGGTCAGGCGAAAAGCCTTCATGCCCTGCTGGTGGAAGATCTCGTGGATGAAGGCCAGCGTGCGGTAGAGCAGCAGCACCGCCGCGACGAAGGCGAGCGTGCGCAGCAGCGGCACCCCCGGCAGCACGGCGACGACCAAGGCCACCCATCCCACGGCGGCGCAAAGCAGCAGGTCGGCGAAGTAATGCGCCTGGTTGGGCTCGCGCAGGTCGGCCACCAGCTCCTGCACCCGCTTCATGTCAACCTGTTTATCCATCGTGCTCTCGTCTTGCAAAACCCGCCCACGATAATTCAGCGGCAATCCGTGCTCCATGTTTTCCGGACGAGCGGTATCCGTTGATGTCGACTTTTGACGCCTTGCCGCGCGCCCGGCGACCGTTCGCCCCCTTTGCCCGGCGAGTCGGGCCTCACCCACCTAGTCTGCGTGCGGACCGATTCGTGTCCGTCACGGGAGATTGATTGATGAAAGCCTCAGCCATCGTTGCCGCCATCGGGGTGGGCGTGCTCGCCACGGCCCTTGCCAAGCCCACAGGCCTGCCTTCGGGTTGGCTGCAGACCGGCAGCGCCAAGACCTGCGAAGGCTCGGTGGTGCCGGCCAACGGCGCGCCTAGCGCCAAGGTCTTCAACATCGAGTGCAAGCCAGACACCGAGGGCTTCTCGACACTGATGCAGCAGATCGGCAGCGCCGACTATGCCGGCAAGCGTGTGCGCCTGACCGCCCAGGTCCACGGCGACCAGATCGCTGCGTGGGCCGGCCTGTGGATGCGCGCCGACAGCGGCCAGCGGCCCGGCACCGCGTTCGACAACATGAACGACCGGCCGCTGCGCGGCAGCTTCGGCTGGCAGACCGCGCAGGTCGTACTGGACATTCCCGCCGACGCAACGACGCTGAGCTTCGGCTTCCTGCTGGAAGGCACCGGCCAGTTGCAGGCCACGCAGTTCCAGCTGGACGTCGTGCCCGCCAGCACGCCGACGACCGGCCAGGGCCCCATCCAGGTGTTGCCGCGCCAGGCCGGCAACCTGACCCCGCCTTGAACCGCACCGCGCGCACGCTGGGCGGCGAGCTGGCCCAGGCCCTGAGAGAGGAAAGGCTGGGCTGGCAACGGCCCGGCCCGCTGCTGGCCGGCGTCGCGCTGTTTGCACTGGCGGCGCCCTGGTTGCGCGATCACGGCGCCTGGGCGCTGTCCCTGGGCTTGTGGCTGGGCCACGCCATCACCGATGGCCTGTGCGGCCTGGTTGCCCGGCGGATGCGGCCCGAGCACCACGGCGCCTTGCCTGGCCTGCTGTTCCTGGCCCTGCTGCTGGGCGCGATGTCCGGTTGGTCCGCCGAGCAGGGCCTGACGCGCGAGCTGCTGAGCGGCAATGACCGCATCACCCGTGCCTGGCTGCACTTCAGCTTCTGCGCCCTGCTGCTGGGCCTGCCGCTGCTGCAAGGCCTGCGCCGCCAACGCGCCGTGCAGCGCGTGGAACAGGAGCGCGCCCGGTTGCGCGCCGAGCTGCAGATGCTGCAGGCGCAGATCGAGCCGCACTTCCTGTTCAACACGCTGGCCACGCTGCGCAGCTTCGTGCGCCAGGGCTCGGAGCGCGCGCTGCCCCTGCTGGACGCCGTCAGCGGCCTGCTGGAGACCACGTTGGAGCGGGTGCGCCAGGCCGAGGACTCGACGCTGGGCCAGGAGTGCCAGATCGTCGAGCACTACCTGGCCATCATGGCACTGCGGCTGGGCGAGCGGCTGAGCTACCGCGTCGAGGTCGACCCCGAGCTGCACGACCTGCCCCTGCCACCGCTGATGCTGCAGCCGCTGGTGGAGAACGCCATCCAGCACGGTATCGAGCCCAGCGAGAGCGGCGGGCAGGTGCTGTTGCAAGCCGAACGGGCCGACGGGCAGTTGCGGCTCAAGGTCATCAACAACGGTTGCGCGCTGACGGCAGACGCGACCGCAGGCCACGGCCTGGCCCTGGTCAACCTGCGCCAGCGCCTGCAAGCCCTGCACGGCGACCTCGCCGGCCTGAGCCTCGCCACCAACGCTGACGGCCTGACCGAGGCCACGCTCATCCTGCCGATGCCATGACGACTGCGCTGATCGCCGACGACGAACCCCAGCTGCTTGAAGAGCTGCAGCAACTGCTGGGAGAGGCCTGGCCCGAGCTGGAGATCGTCGCCCAGGCCCGCAACGGCACCGAGGCGCGCCGGCTGCTGGACGAGCTGCGCCCCGACATCGCCTTCCTCGACATCCGCATGCCCGGCATCGACGGCCTCGGCCTGGCCCAGCTCGCGCCGCCGGCCACCCGCCTGGTCTTCGTCACGGCGCATGCCGAGCACGCGCTGGCTGCCTTCGAGCGCGCGGCGGTGGACTACCTGCACAAGCCCGTCACGCCCGCCCGGCTGGCGGCCACGGTACAGCGACTGCAGGCCGCTCAACCCCAGCGGTCGGATCTGCGCTTCCTGCAGGCCTGGACCGGCAACACGATGAAGCTGCTGGACGTGGACCACCTCGCCGCGCTGCGCTCGGAGCTGCGCCACACGCGGGCGCTGAGCCAGGGCGGTGAACAGCTGCTGCTGCGCACCTCGTTGGGCGAGCTGCAAAAGGAGCTGGACCCGCAACTTTTCTGGCAGATCCACCGTGGTTCGGTGGTCAACGCGCGGGCCATCGAGCGCATCGAGCGGCGCGACGACGGCGAGCTGTGGGTGCACCTGCGCGGGCTGGCCCAGGCGCTGCCTGTGAGCCGTGCGCACCGGGGGCGGTTCAAGGGCATGTAGCTGGGGAGGGTCTCAAGCAAGAGGCCCACGGATAATCCCGGGCTAGCCTGCTTCCAGAACTCCATGTCCGAAACCACCGCCAGCCGCATCGAGACGGAAGTCCGCCGCCGCCGCACCTTCGCCATCATCAGCCACCCCGACGCCGGCAAGACCACGCTGACGGAGAAGCTGCTGCTGTTCTCCGGCGCCATCCAGATCGCCGGGTCGGTGAAGGCGCGCAAGGCCACGCGGCATGCGACGTCGGACTGGATGGAGATCGAAAAGCAGCGCGGCATCTCGGTGGCGTCGTCCGTCATGCAGATGGAGTACCGCGACTGCGTCATCAACCTGCTGGACACCCCGGGCCACCAGGACTTCTCCGAGGACACCTACCGCGTACTGACGGCCGTGGACGCGGCGCTGATGGTCATCGACGCCGCCAACGGCGTGGAGCCGCAGACCCGCCGCCTGCTGCAGGTCTGCCGCGCCCGCAACACGCCCATCCTGACCTTCGTCAACAAGATGGACCGCGAGGTGAAAGACCCGCTGGCGCTGATGGACGAGATCGAGGCCGAACTGGGCATGACGGTCGTGCCGTTCACCTGGCCGGTCGGCATGGGCAAGCAGTTCCATGGCGTGATGGACCTGCGCCAGCAACGCATGCGCGTGTTCGCCCCGGGCGAGGACCGCGCCGCGGGCACCGAGGAAGTGCTGGAAGGCCTGGACAACCCCGGCTATGCCGAGCGCTTCGGCATGCAGTACGACCAGGCCAAGGGCGAGATCGAGCTGGTGCGCGAGGCCGCGCCGGAGTTCAACCGCGACGACTTCCTGACCGGCAAGCAGACGCCGATGTTCTTCGGCTCGGCCGTCAACAACTTCGGCGTGCAGGAGGTGCTGGACGCCCTCGTTGAGCTGGCCCCCGCACCGGACTCGCGCGTCGCCATGCAGCGCACGGTGCAGCCCGATGAGCCCAAGTTCACCGGCGTGGTGTTCAAGATCCAGGCCAATATGGACCCGGCCCACCGCGACCGCATCGCCTTCCTGCGCGTGGCCTCGGGTCACTTCGAGCGCGGCATGCGGCTCAAGGTCGTGCGCTCGGGCAAGGAGCTGCGGCCCAACACCGTCGTGTCGTTCCTGAGCCAGCGCCGCGAGTTGCTCGACGAGGCCTTTGCGGGCGACATCATCGGCATCCCCAACCACGGCGTGCTGCAGCTGGGCGACACCATCACCGAAGGCGAGGCGCTGCAGTACACCGGCCTGCCCTTCTTCGCGCCGGAAATGTTCCGCGCCGTCGAAGTGGCTGACCCATTGAAGACCAAGCAGTTGCGCGCCGGCCTGACCCAGCTCGGCGAAGAGGGCGCCATCCAGGTCTTCCGCCCCATTGCCGGCAGCGTGCTGCTGCTTGGCGCCGTCGGCCAGCTGCAGTTCGAAGTCGTCGCCCACCGGCTGGAACACGAGTACGGCTGCAAGGCCCGCATCATGCCGAGCCGCTTCCAGGTGGCACGCTGGGTGACCTGCGACGACCCGGCGGAGCTGAAGCGCTTCATCGACGCCAACGATCACCGCATGGCCTATGACGCGGTCGACGCGCCCACGGTGCTGGTGGAGTACGCCCCCGAGCTGCGCGCCATCGAGAGCAACTGGCCCAAGATCAAGTTCCACGCACTGCGCGAGCACGCGGGGCTGGTGTTCCAGCAAAGGCTGGACGGCTGAGGCTCGTCAGCAGGACGAGCCCAGCCAGCGCCCGGTGGACAGCATGCGCTGGTCCACCTCCTCGGTGCCCACCGCATTGCCGTTGCGGCCATCGACCGCATTACCCCGACCCTTGAGTTCGATGCGGTAGCTGCTCGGGCCATAGGTGGCCGCGAAGCTGCCCTGCGTCAGCCCGCCGCCGCCGGTGCGGCAGACGTATTTGCCCGTCGCCTCGCTGGTGTTCATCTTGGTGGCGCTCAGCTCGCATTTCCAGGGACCGCTGCCACTGAGCGCCGACTCCAGATAGGCGGCCAGGTCGATCTTCGCTTGCTGCGGACTCAGGCAGGCCTGCTTTTCAGCCACCTGCTGGCGGTCCATCTCCGCCTTCTGCGCATCGGTCAGACGGCTGCGCAGCTTGGCCCGCAGCGTCTGCACCCCGGGCTTGATGGATTGGCCGTTGATCCAGATCTCGCTTTCGGACGTCCACAGGCCGGGATTGACCTCGAGGATGGGCGCAGCGCCGCAGGCGCCCGCGAACAGGGTGAGGGACAACGCGGCCGGCAGGACGCTGAGACGGATCGGACGAAGCTGGGACATGGATGTCGGCCGGGAGGCTAGCAAAAGGCGCGCATTGCAGCAGTTCGAGCGAGACGGCGACATCCCTCGGTTGCAAGTCACGCTGCGGCCGCGTCAGTGACGCCAGCTCAGGCACCAAAATGCGCCAGCGGCAATCCCACTCACTTCAACGATGCCTACGCCCTCATCCCGCCCCTGCCCCTCCTGCAACGACGCCATGCAGGTGCATGAGCTGCCCGGCCAGTACGACAGCCGGGTGGAGATCGACTTCTGCTTCGGCTGCCAGGGCATCTGGTTCGACAGCATGGAGAACCTCAAGCTGGCGCCCGCCGCGGTGGCCACGATGTTCAAGGAGATGCATCGGCACCGCGACGCGCCGCATGCGCCGCTCGCCGGCCGGCTGCGCTGCCCCCAATGCCGTGGCGGCCTCGCACAAGGCTTCGACGTCGTGCGCAGCGGCCGCTTCATCACCCACCGCTGCGAGAACCGCCACGGCCGCTTCAGCAGCTTCTCGTCCTTCATGATCGAGAAGGGCTTCGTGCGCCAGCTCACCAAGCCCGAGATCGCCGACATCGCCAAAAAGGTTGGCGTCATCAATTGCAGCAACTGCGGCGCGCCGGTGGACCTGCGCAAGGAAGACAGTTGTTCGCACTGCCGCTCGGCGCTGTCGCTGCTGGACCCGGAGGCCGTGGAGAAGGCGTTGCAGAACTACGCCAAGGCGCCATCCGCTCATGCTGCGCCCGCAACCGCTGTGGCAGACGCCCTGGTCGCGATGACGCGCGAGCGCTCGCGCACGGGGCGCCTCGACGTCTGGCCGGCCGACGCCAGGCTCACCGGCGCAGGTCTGGCGGTGGATCTGTTCGCTGTGGGCCTCACCCTCGTCAGCAGCTTGTGGGATGACTGAAGGACGACGGATGCCCAGCGACTTCGACAAGGGCCTGGCCCTGCACCAGCAAGGGCGGCTCACCGAGGCCGAGCTGCTGTACCGCCGCGTGCTGCGCACGGCACCGAGGCATTTCGACGCGCTGCACTTGCTGGGCGTCATTTGCGGCCAGACCGACCGCTTCGACGAGGCGCTGGACCTGCTGCACCGCGCCCTGGCCCAGCGCCCCGGCAGCGCGCCGGCGCTGAACAACCTGGGCAACACCCTGGGCAGCCTGGGCCGCCACCAGGAGGCCGTGCAGGCCTTCGAGCGCGCACTGGCGGTGCGTCCTGAAGACGCCAAGGCGCTGCGCAACCGCGGCACCAGCCTGCGCGCGCTGGAGCGGCCCGTCGACGCGCTGGCCAGCTTCGACGCCGCCCTGGCCCTGCAGCCCAGCTACCCTGAGGCGCTGATCGGCCGCGCCGAATGCCTGTTGACCCTGCACCGCCGCTCGCAAGCCATCGAAGCCTTCCAGCAGGCCCTGCCCCTGGGCAAGGACGTCGACCAGATCCGCTATGCCCTGGCCGCTCTCGGCATCGAACCCGCGCCGCCCACGGCGCCCGCCGGCTATGTCGAGGCCTTGTTCGACATGTATGCCCACAACTTCGACGACCACCTCGTCAAGACCCTCGGCTACCGCACACCCGAGTTGCTGGTCGCGGAACTGCAGCGCGCCGATCCACCCAGCGGTGGCGAGGTCATCGACCTCGGCTGCGGCACCGGCCTGTGCGGGCCGCTGCTGCGCCCGGTGAGCCGAAGGCTGACCGGCGTGGACCTGTCCGGCCTGATGCTGGCAAAGGCGCGCGAGCTGGGCCTGTATGACGAACTGGTGCAGGGCGACATCGTCGCGGCGCTGCAGGGGCCGCCGCAGCGCTTCGACATCGCCATTGCCGCCGACGTGTTCGTCTACATCGGCGACCTGGAAGCTGTGTTCGCCGCCACCGCGGCCGCGCTGCGCGCGGGCGGGTTGTTCGCCTTTTCGGTCGAGGCTTGCGAAAGCGGTGACTTCGCCCTCGGCACCAAGCGGCGCTACGCCCATTCGCTGCCCTATCTGCAGCGCCTGGCTGCCGCCCATGGCTTCACCGTCGAATCATCGACACGTTGCGCCATCCGCAAGGAAAGCGACGAAGCCGTCGATGGGCTGCTGGTCGTGATGCGCCGCTGAACCCGGCTCACCGCAGCTTCTTGGCGTAGTTGTCGCGCACGTGCTGGCTGATGTAGGTCGACAGCCCGCGGCCGGCAAGGGCCAGCCGCTTCATGTCCGACACGACCTCGCGCCCCGGGTGCTCCACGTCGTAGACATAGATCGAGCCGTTGGTGAACTGCACGGCAATGCCCGCCGGGCCAGTGGCAAAGGCCACCACGCCCGAGTCACCCTCGCGGTTGGCATAGCGCTGCATCTTCACGGTGGAGGACTGGCAAGCAGCGTGCCGGCGGGGCATGCCATTCATGGGCTGCGAGGCGAGCGGGGCGCTGCGATGATGTGCTTTTCCTTCCAGCCCCACAGAGCCGATGAGCAAGCGCCTTGTCCCCCTTGTTGCGGCCCTGAGCTGCACCCTCGCCCAGGCCGCCCCAGAACTCGAAACCGTCGTCGAAGGCCTCAAGACCCCCTGGGCGGTCGCCTTCCTGCCCGGCGGCCAGCTCCTGATCACCGAGCGTGACGGTGCGATGCGAACGGCCCAACCCGGCGGCAAGCCCAGCGCCCCCATCGCGGGCGTGCCGGCTGTGGACGCCGTCGGCCAGGGCGGCCTGCTGGACGTGCAGCTGGACAGCGACTTCGCCCGCAACCGCACGATCTACTTCTGCTACGCCGAACCCGGCGCCGACAGGAAGACCAACAGCACGGCCCTGGCGCGCGCGCGCCTCAGCGAAGACGCCAAGCGCCTCACCGACGTCAAGGTCATCTTCAGCCAGAAGCCCAAGGTCGAGAGCAAACATCACTTCGGCTGCCGCATCGCCGAGGCGCCGGACGGCAAGCTCTTCCTGAGCCTGGGCGAGCGCTTCAGCGGCATGCAGAGCGCGCAAACGCTGGACAACCACCTCGGCAAGATCGTGCGCCTGGGCAAGGACGGCAGCGTGCCGGCCGACAACCCCTTCGTGAACACGCCCGGCGCCCTGCCGGAGATCTGGAGCTATGGCCACCGCAACTCGCAGGGCCTGACGCTGGACGCGCAAGGCCGGCTGTGGGAACACGAGCATGGCCCGCAAGGAGGCGACGAGCTCAACCTCATCACGCCCAAGCTCAACTACGGCTGGCCCGTCATCACCTACGGCGAGAACTACGGCGGCGGCAAGATCGGCGACGGCATCGCCGCCAAGGCCGGCATGGAGCAGCCCATCGTGAAGTGGGTGCCGTCCATCGCGCCCGCCGGCCTCGTGCGGCTCAAGAGCGCCAAGTACGGCCCGGCCTGGCAGAACAGCTTCTTCATCGGCTCGCTGAAGTTCGGCCACCTGGAACGCGTGAAGCTCGATGCCGACAACCGGCCCGCCGAGCAGGAACGCCTCTTCCCCGACGCCGGCCGCATGCGCGACGTGCGCGAGGGGCCGGACGGGCTGCTCTATCTGGTGCTGGAAGCACACGGCCGCATCGTGCGGGTGAAGCCCTGAGCCGCGCCCGCAACCAGGCCATGATGCTGCGGCCAAGGCCTCGCACACCCTAGGTCGAACACACCGGTACTTCTGCGAGCATGCGGCCCTGAACCCAGGGAGGGCTCATGCCGCCGAATGCTCCGTTCGCACGTTCGATCCGCGCCGCGCTGCTGGCGCTCGCCGCCATCTCGGCCCAGGCCGCCCCGCTCACCACCGCCGAGCTGCCCGCCACCGCGCGCGACTGGCTGCCCTGGGCCCAGCAAGGCCAGCCGCCACTGGGCTGCCCGACACCCATGGATGTCGCCGAGCCGGCCGTCTGCGTATGGCCGGGCCGGCTGCAGCTCGGTGCCGGGCCGCGTGACGCGACCTTCAGGCTGGAGGTGCGGGTCTTCGGCGCTCCGGCGCGCGTGGCCCTGCCCGGTGAGGCCGGCGCGTGGCCGCAAGACGTGAAGGCCGGCGGCACGGCGCTGGCCGTCGTCGAGGCCGACGAGCACCCCGCCGTCTGGCTGGCGCCGGGCGTGCATGTCGTCGAAGGCCGCATCGCCTGGACGGAGATGCCGCAGAACCTCGCCGTGCCGGCCGGCCTGGCGGCCATCGTCGTGACCAGCGATGGCGCCACGCAGGCCCGCGCGCCGGACGGCGAAGGGCGGCTGTGGCTGCGCGCCGTCGCCAGCCCGGCCGAGGCCAGCGACAGCGTCAGCGTGCAGACCACGCGTCTCGTCGACGACGACCTGCCGCTGACGGTGACGACCGTCTTCGAGCTGCGCGTGGCCGGCCGTGCCCGCGCCGTGGAGCTGCCGCTGGCCCTGCTGCCGGGACTGCGCGCCATGCAGTTGGACAGCCCGTTGCCGGCTCGCCTGGCGGAGGACGGCCGCCTCGTCGTGCAGGCGCGGCCCGGCAACTGGCATGTCGAGTTGCGCGCGCGGCTGAGCGCGCCGGTGCAGGCGCTGACGCTGCCCGGCACGGCAGCGGACGAAGAGGTCTGGGTCGTCAAGGCCCAACCCGCGCTGCGGCTGATCCGCCCCGAAGGCCCGGCCAGCGTGGACCCGCGCCAGGTCGAGATGCCCGAGGCCTGGCGCGCGCTGCCGGCCTTTCGCTTGAAGCCCGGCGAGACGCTGAAGCTGACCGAGCTGCAGCGCGGCAACACCAAGCCCGCGCCCGACACGCTGACGCTGGCGCGCCGGCTGTGGCTGGACTTCGACGGCCGCGGCCTGACGGCCAGCGACAGGTTCGAGGGCCAGCTGTCGGCCAGTTCGCGCCTGGCCATGCCCGCGCCCGGCCAGCTCGGCCGCGCGGCGCTGGGCGGGCAGGACCAGCCCATCACCCGCCTGGCCGCCGACGGCCCCGCCGGCTTCGAGGTGCGCCAGCGCAACGCCCGCATCGAAGCCGACAGCCGCTGGCCGCGCAACGGCGCCCTGCCCGCCAGCGGCTGGAGCGCGAGCGTGGACAGCCTGAGCGCCACGCTGCAGCTGCCGCCCGGCTGGCGCCTGCTGCACGCGCAAGGCCCCAGCCGCGCCGACGGTGCCTGGGTGTCGATGTGGACGCTGTGGGATTTCTTCTTCGTGCTGCTGGCGGCGCTGGCCGCCTACCGGCTGCTGGGCTGGCGCACGGGCCTGCTGCTGGGCGCGGCGCTTGCGCTGACCTGGCACACGCCCGGCAGCCCGCCGGCGGCGCTGTGGTTCGGCCTGCTGGCGCTGACGGCGCTGGCGCGCGTGCTGCCGGCGGGGCGGGCGCGGGCCGCGTTCGCGCGTGGCCGATTGGCGGTGGCCGCCATGCTGGCGCTGGTGTTGCTGGTGTTCGCGGTGGCCGAGCTGCGCCAGGCAATCTATCCGAGCCTGGAGCACAACGGCATGGCCTGGGGCATGGCCAAGGAGGTGGCAGCACCAAGCGAGGTGCAGATCATCGAGGAGAAGGTGGTGCCGCCGCCCGAATTCCAGGTGGCCGCCCCTGCGCCGCCTGATCGAAGAATGCCCGCTGCCGAACAGCGGCTGGAGTCCGTCGTCGTCTCGGGCGGCAAGGTCCGCAAGGACGCGTACGCCAGCAGCGACCTCAGCCGCGTCGACCCCGGCGCGCGCGTGCAGACCGGCCCTGGCCTGCCGACCTGGAGCTGGCGCGCCCATCGGCTCAGCTGGAGCGGCCCTGTCACGCCCGAGGAGACGCTGAATCTGTGGCTGCTGCCGCCCTGGGCGACGGCGCTGCTCAAGCTCGCCGGCGTGGCGCTGCTCGCGCTGGCGCTGGCCGGCGTGGCGGGCTGGAAGCTGCCGCGCCTGCCGTCCTTGCAGCGGGCCGGCGGTGTGGCGGCCGCAGCCCTGTTGCTGGCGCTGGCGCTAGCGCCCCAACCGAGCGAAGCCCAGGCTTCTACCTCGGCACCGTGGCCCAGCGACGAGCAGCTGCAGGCGCTGCGCGGCAAGCTCGCCGCGCCGCCCGACTGCCTGCCGCGCTGCGCCGAGCTGGCGCGGTTGCTCATCAGTGCGTCGGGCTCGGCTGTGCAGCTGCGCGCCGAGATCCACGCGCTGGCGCTGGTGGCCGTGCCGCTGCCCGGCCAGGGCACGGGCTGGCAGCCGGGCAGCGTGCTGCTGGACGGCCAGCCCGCCGCAACGCGACGCGACGACGAGGGCCGCCTGCTGATCGCCGTGCCGGCCGGCGTGCACCAGGTCCTGCTCGCCGCCGACGTCGGCAGCGCCAGCGGCCTGGACATCGCGCTGCCGCTGCCGCCGCGCACGCTGCAGACCGAACTCAAGGGCTGGACGCTGGCGGGCCTGGACCCGAATGGCCAGAGCACGGGCGCGATCACGCTGAGCCGCGAGGCCGTGGCCGGCAGCCGGCGTGCCGAGGACGCCGGCACCCAGCGCGACGCGCTGCCGCCGCTGGTACGCGTGGACCGTCGCCTGGCGCTGGGCCTGCGCTGGCAGGTGCACACGCGCATCGAGCGCCTGGCCGCGAGCCGGGCACCGCTGCGCGTGCGCTGGGCGCTGCTGCCGGGCGAGGCGGTCAGTGACGCACGCGTGACGGTGGACGGCGGCGTGGCCAGCCTGCAGCTCGGCGGCGAGGACACCGTCGAGGTGGCCAGCAGCCTGCCACCGGGCGACGCGCTGACGCTGGTGGCAGGCAAGGAGCCTCACCAGGTCGAGCGCTGGACGCTGGCCGCATCGGCCCAGTGGCACGTGGACGCCAGCGGCCTGCCGGCGACGGCGCTGCAGCAGGGCGGCGACTGGCTGCCCGAGTGGCGGCCCTGGCCCGGCGAGACGCTGAAGCTGGCTATCGCCAAGCCCGCCGGCGTGGGCGGCCAGACGCTGACGCTGGACGATGTGCGCACCACCATCAAGCCCGGCGAGCGCAGCAGCGATGTGGAGCTGTCGATGCGCCTGCGCACCAGCCTCGGCGGCACGCACGCGCTGAAGCTGCCGGCCGGCGCCGAACTGCTGGACGTGCAGATCAACGGCCAGAAGCTGGCCCTGCAGCCACGCGACAGCGTGCTCAGCCTGCCGCTGACGCCGGGCCCGCAGATTGTCGACATCCACTGGCGCGAGCCCGCCGGCATGGGGGTGCTGTGGCGCCACGAGGGCCTCGCCCTGGGCCTGCCCGGCGTCAATGACGCGCTGACATTGCACGTACCCGAGGACCGCATCGTGCTCGCCGTGGGCGGCCCGCTGATCGGGCCGGCCGTGCTGATCTGGGGCGCCCTCGGCGTCGTCCTCGTGCTGGCCTGGCTGGCGCCGCGCGGCCTGCCGGGGCTGATGGGCCGGCCGGCCTGGGTAGTGCTGGCGCTGGGCGTGGCGCCGGTGTCGCTGAGCGCGCTGGCCGTACTGGCCGGCTGGTTCGGCGCGCTGGAGGCCCGCCGCCGCTGGGGCCAGCTCGGCCGGCGCGGCATGCGCATCGCCGTACAGGTCCTGCTCGTGCTGTTGACGCTGGCGGCCGTGGGCGCGCTGCTGGAGGTGCTGCGCACCGGCCTGCTGGGCTACCCGGAGCTACTCGTCGCCGGGCCGGGGTCGAGCAGCACGCTGCTGAACTGGACGAGCGACCGTTTCACCGAGCACACGGCCGGCGCGTGGGTACTGAGTGCGCCGGTCTGGCTCTACCGCGCGGCCATGCTGGCCTGGGCGCTGTGGCTGGCCGTGTCGCTGCTGCGTTGGGTGGGCTGGGCCTGGGCCGCGTTCAGCGTGGGTGGGGCGTGGCCGGCGAAGGTGGCGAAGGCCGAGGCGAGCGAGGAGAAGGGAGTGAAGGGGAGCGAGTAAGTGGGAAAGGTCGGCTTGCGGCCAGGGGCGGTCACCGGTGTGTGGCTGCTATGCGGCAGCCACCATGGTCGCTCGGCAGGGCTTGGTTGGCGGGTCGCTGTCCGGGAATTTCCACCGTTGCGCCAGGATTGAGCGGCTGGCAGAGTCGTGTCGATGGATGCCGCTTTTCACATCAATTTAATGGAGCTGATTTCCGGACGTGCCGGAAAACTTCTCTTTACTGCACAAGGACTTACCGTGGCTGTCACCGACTTGGTTAAGCAGCAGCCAGCGGAGTTATGCAGCACAACGTGCTGGATAAACTAGTAGTTAGGCATCGAAGTCGCATGTCAAAGTTCAAGCA
This sequence comes from Roseateles sp. P5_E4, assembly GCF_054049255.1. Lineage (NCBI taxonomy): Bacteria > Pseudomonadati > Pseudomonadota > Betaproteobacteria > Burkholderiales > Sphaerotilaceae > Roseateles > Roseateles sp. P5_E4. The sequence goes on from NZ_JBFUMS010000005.1 coordinate 244,703, forward strand.
CCATTCGGCATTTCCAAAGGCAAAGCAAATCCAGGGCTTCCGCTTTCCGCACGTCTGCTTCAGTTGCCGCAAGTCATTCAAGCTTCCGATGCAGAGTGCCGCTCGTCTGTGTCCGCAATGTCGGAGCCCAATGACCCGACTAAGCCGAAAGTTTGCTGCTCCAAAGGCATCAGATCTTCAGCAATGGGAGAAGGTGCGCTATCTCGTTGAGAACGGCTTCCTCTTCTATTCGGTACAGGAAATGACCTCCCCGAACGCGTCCAAGCGCGCTCAGTACCCGCGAACGTTGGCCGAAGCCAAGCACTTCGTCGAGCGGTTTCGCTCGCAAGCTACTCGGCCGCAGCCGACGCCTAACCCTGTGCTGCAGCGGACGGCTTCGCCGCCCGCTGAGCGTTGACGTTAGGCCGAGAAAGCAGCAATCCCACGAACCTATGCAGCGATCCTTCGAACCCAGCCAGGTCGCCTTCTGTGCCGCCGGCACCAACGTCGAGTTCTCCGGTTCAGAAGCCGGTGGGTTCGTTGTGGCAATTCATGGGGTGGTTGGGCTTGCCCGCACGAAGGTGCGCCTCAAGGTCGAGTTTGCTGGCGTCGCTGGCATTCGAGTAGACGATCCCAGTGATCGCCTTGCCAGTCCTGAGAACCCGATTCGCACCGTCGAGCAAAGTCCCTGGAGAGAACAATCGCTAGCCGAGTACGTCCAACGCTTCGGAACCAAGCTCCTTCCGGTCGCGTCGCCGATTCAACACTATGTCGTTCAAGGTCAAGAAATGACCGTTGCCGTTCTGGCGCGAACGATCAGCATCACGGAAGCGCAATGAGGCCAGCCACCACTCATCTTGCCGCCGGTGCGTGGCCTAACCAATTTCTACAGCGGACGGCTTCGCCGCCCGCTGAGCGCAGACGTTGACGCTGTGCAATAACCCAACGACATGCGGTAAATCCGACTGTCACCGACGCAGGCGTGTCGGCACGATCGCAGTCATCACGCTGCAGCCGGATGAAGCCAATGCCACGCTACAAGCTCGTAGATCGCAGTCCCCGCTTTCTGCCTGTTGTGCTGGCCGAGCAGATTCAACCCGGCACCTTCGAGTTCGCGCTGGATCATCTGGTCGATCATGAGTTGGACCTGAGCGCGCTGGATGCCAAGTTCAGCAACGATGAAGTCGGCGCCAGCGCCTACGACCCGCGCGTGATGCTCAAGATCGTGCTGCTGGCGTACAGCCGAGGCCTGGTCTCCAGCCGCAGCATCGAGCATGCCTGCCTGCGCCATGTGCAGTTCATCGCCATCAGCGGCGACAGCCAGCCCAGCTACACCCACATCGCCAAGGTCGTGCGCGAGTTGAAGGAGCAGATCCAGCCGCTGTTCACGCAGGTGCTGCTCACCTGCGACCGCATGGGCTTGATCGGGCGGCAGATGTTCGCCATCGACGGGGTCAAGCTGCCCAGCAATGCCAGCAAGGAGCGCAGCGGCACGCATGAGGAGCTCAAGCATCGGGCGCTGAGGCTGGACAAGGCGGCCGACAAGATCCTGGAACTCCATCAGGCGCAGGACGCTGGCGGCGAAGGCGCGCAAGCGCTTGACGCCAAGCGCCAGGCTCGCATCGATGAACTGCGCCGTGAAGCCCAGGCGACGCGCGACTTCGTGGCCCGCAACGAGCCACGGCGCAACGACCGTGGCCAGGAGCTCAAGAGCAACGTGACCGACCCCGACAGCGCCAAGATGGCCACAGGCAAAGGCGTGATGCAGGGCTACGCCGCGCAGGCGGCGGTGGACAGCGAGAACCAGATCATCGTGGCCGCTGAGGTGACGGGATCAGGCTCAGAACAGCACATGCTGCTGCCCATGATCGAAGCGACGGCTGCGGTGCGCGCGCCCGACACCTTGATCACCGCAGACGCCGGCTACCACTCCAACGACAACGTCCAGGCCTTGTGCGAGGCCGCCATCCCGGCCCTCGTGGCCGACAACGCGATGCGCCAGCGCGACGAGCGCTTCGCCGAGCAGGCCAAGCACAAGGCGAAGGGCGAAGTGCTCGCTGACAAGCGAGCGCGAGGCGAAAGCCCCAATCCGAAGGTCAAGGGCTTCTTCGGCACAGGCGACTTCGTCTTCCACGGCGACAACACCTGCACATGCCCGGCGGGCTGCACGTTGCGAAGCAGTGGCGCGCTGTACAAGGTGGGGCTGTACCTGCGGCAGGACTTCAAGGCCAGCGCCAGCGATTGCATGAGCTGCGCGCAGCGCGCTCAATGCATCCGCAAGCCAGACGCCGCGCGCAGAACGGTGGCGCTGCACACCCGAATGCCTGACGATCCTCAAGACCCGCTGCACCGCATGCGCCAGGCCATCGACAGTCCCCGAGGTCGCCGGCTATACAGCCAGCGCATCGCCACCGTCGAGCCGGTGTTCGCCAACCTGCGCCACAACAAGCGGTTGAGCCGCTTCACGCTGCGCGGCAAGGACAAGGTCGGCACGCAGTGGCGGCTGTTCTGCCTGGTGCACAACATCGAGAAAATCGCCAACAGAGGCGAACGATCATGAGGAATGGGAAAGGTGCGCAACGCGAGCAAGGCGCCAGAAGCGCCACGCAGGGCATTCAAAAGGTCCAATCCAATCGGGCCGGCGCCTCGATGCATCAAACGACGAAGAATTCCTCAGCATCCACGGTGATCAGCCGCTGCGGGCATCGCAGAAATCGGGTTATTGCCCAGCCTCGTTAGGTGGCAAGGCGCGCCGATGGCAAATGACCCGGTGTTGTTCAGGTTTCGAGACCCCTGTGAGCTCGCAGACTTCCGCGTCCAATTCCTCAAAGGAGAGGCCCCAGAACATTTGAAGGCTTCACTGGTTGTCGATGACGGCGAACTCAGGTTGCGTTTCACAAATCCGTATCCGCTCGCGGCTGCCGTTGCATTGGTCACTGAGAATCCGAGTGACGTTGTGGTCTACGACGGTCGTTTCGCTCAACGCGAGAAGCAGAAGGTCCGGGTGGGATTCTTCAATGACGAATCGCAGTATTTTGAATTCTGGGCCGAATCAGTGGAGGAGGTCACTCGTGATTGAGAGCGCGCGAGGGTCGTTGCCACCTAACTTGTCGATCGACACGGACGCCCAAGATCGTCCGCGCTCTGCGCGCGCACCCTTTCTCGGTCGCCGGTCATCTTCACGTTGAGCGTCAGGACGATGGAGATTCGATGAGCGCCACTTTGAGCAGCCTCGCCAATGAGCTGATTCAGCGCAAGCGCGTCTCGTTCTCCTTCTGCATGCCGGGCGGAAGCAATGAACGGGCGGCAGTCACCGTCCGTGAGTGCGAGGACTACGACTTCGTCGAGTACGGAGAAGAGTACAAGGAGGGGGAAATGTTCGAGGTTGGTCCAGCTGCACCGGCGCATAAGCTCACAGCTACAAACTTGGAATTCGAATCGGTTCATGCGGCCGGCCGAGCAGTCCTCATGGAACGCGCGTCCATTCAAGGCGAGCCGTGGCATGACGCTTAACCATTCATTGCAGCCGACCTGCGCCAGCTGCGCTGGCTGGTCCGCTGAATTCAGACGTTGAGCGCCCGCTTTCTGGCGATCTGCCAGGGGCTCGCCTATCTCCGCTTTGGGTCGCCTTACTTCCGGAACTTGCGCACCAGGTCGTCGACGCGAGGCCCGCCGGCCTGGGCTGCGCCGGAGACCTTGATGATGCTCAGCGTGCGCTCGGCGCCGGCTTCAAGGGTGGCCTCGTGGACGGCTTGCAGCAGTGGCCAGATCTTCTCGGGCGGGCCTTCGACGACCGTGCCCATGGCGTGTACCTCGTAGTGCAGGCCGGAGGCCTGAATGACGGCGATGGCGGCGTCGACATGCTTGTAGCGGTCGTCTGCCGTGCCGGTCGGCCGCGGGATGACCTGGATCTCGGCAATCATGTGCCGGCTGGTGGCTGCTGCGCCCACGCCGCGCCGCTGGCCAGGAGCGACAGCGACAGGAACGAAAGCCGGAAACGACGCAAATGTGAGAACGATGGATGTGCCATGTGCAACTCATGCAGATGGCAGGTCGGCAAGCGTTCGGGACCGCAATGCCGGCGCAAGAAAGTGAAAGCCGGCAGGCCCCTGAACATGCTTCCCTGCGCGAGGATTACCTCAATCAGGTTCAAAGGGACTCTCTCAGTCGGCGCGCACCTTGCGGTCGTGCCAACACCCCCAGCGGATGGCCGCGTCGAAAGCCTGGTGGCTGCCAGCGTGGCCGGCCGCCAGTGTAGAGAAGCCCGCGCTTCTTCAAGCTCACCCGACACGCGCTAGGCTGGCGCCCTTCAGGATGCCGCCATGACCACCGCCGCCTCGCCACCCGCCATCGTCTCCATCTCGCCGCTGGGCATGCCCTGGGAGACGCTCGACCCCTTCCTGTTCTGCGTCCACCACGACGACGCCTACCCACCCGGCAACGGCCGCTACGGGCCGGATGCGGCGCTGCTGAAGGGCCGCCAGATCGGCTCGGACTTCTCAGGGCAGGGCGGCTGGAGCATGTATCACGGCGAGCAGGTGCCCGGCTTCCCGGCCCACCCGCACCGCGGCTTCGAGACGGTGACGATCGTGCGCCAGGGCCGCATCGATCACGCCGACTCGCTGGGCGCCGGCGCGCGATTCGGGGGCGGCGACGTGCAGTGGCTCACCGCTGGCCAGGGCATCGTGCACGCGGAGATGTTCCCGCTGCTGCACACGGACAAGCCCAACCCGCTGGAGCTGTTCCAGATCTGGCTCAACCTGCCGGCCGCCAGCAAGATGGTGGCGCCGCACTTCACGATGTTCTGGTCGCAGGAGATCCCGCGGCACCGCTTCGTCGACGATGCCGGGCACGCGACCGACGTCGTCTGCATCGCCGGTGCCCTGCCAACGCCCGCCGGGGTGACCCAGCCGCTGGCGCCGCCGCCTGATTCCTGGGCCTCGCGCGAGCAGGCAGACGTGGCCATCTGGACCCTGCGCCTGGCGCCGGGTGCGCAGTGGGTGCTGCCGCCAGCGACGGGCGCGGACACGCGCCGCAAGCTCTACTTCTTTGCCGGCGCACGGATCACCGTCGATGGCCATGCCGTGGCCACGCGGCACGCGATCGAGCTGCGAGCCGGCGCCGCGGTCACGCTCGTCAATGGCGGAGAAACAGCAGCCGAGTTGCTGATGCTGCAGGGCCGCCCCATCGGCGAGCCCGTCGCCCAATACGGCCCCTTCGTCATGAACACGCAGCAGGAGCTGCACCAGGCCTTCGAGGACTACCGCCGCACCCAGTTCGGCGGCTGGCCCTGGAGCGACCCGGCGCCCGTGCATGGCGACGAGGCCGGCCGCTTTGCGCGGCACGCCGACGGCCGGACGGAACTGTTCCCGTCGCAGGAGGCTTGATCGTTCTATCCGCCCGCCCTGAGCCGGTGGATCTCCTCGATCAGGTCCACCACCAGCGCCGCAAGTTCCTGGTTGGCGTCGAAGTCCTGTTCGATGGCCAGCAGCCGGCCGGCGCGGTGCAGATGCGGGCTGGCGAAGCGCCGGCTTTCGCCGTCGCCACTGTGGCAGCCCAGCAGGCCGGCATCCAGCCGCTGGCTCAGCCAGTCGACGCTGACGCCGCAGGCGCAGGCCAGCTCTTCGAGCGTCAGCGTCTGCTCGTCGATGACCACGCCGACCAGCACATCACCGTCGTTCATGGCTCGCCTTCTGCGCGGGGGTGGAAGTCACGACCGACGGCAGCGGCCATGACCTCGTAGGCGGCACGCGCGCCCGGCAGCGTGGAGGGCGGCAGCACGACCTCGACCTCCAGCACCATGTCGCCTGCCGGCTCACCTGCCAGACCGCGGCCCTTCAAGCGCAGGCGCTTGCCATGCGGTGTGTCCGGTGGCACGGTCACGCTGACCGTGCCGGCAGGCGTGGCGGCGCTCACGTCGCCGCCCAGCGCGGCCTCCCAGGGCGTCAGCGGCAGCTGTTCATGTACGTCACGGCTCTTCTCACGGGCGACGTCCTTGAACTGGATCTCCAGGTACAGGTCGCCGCTCGCGCCGCCGCCACGGCCCGCCGAGCCCTGTGCCGGCAGGCGGATGTGCTGGCCCGCGCGTATGCCCTTGGGGATGCGGACCTGCACGTTGCGCACGACGACGGCACGGTGGCCCTGCTCGTCCGGCGCCAGGCCACGCACGTTGACCGAGCGCACGGCGCCGTCGATGGCGTCTGAGGCGTCGATGACCAGCTTGACGTGCTCATCGGTCCCGCGTTCGGGCTTGGCGTCCGGCGGCTCGGGCTTGGCATCGCGGCCGAACATGCTGGTGAAGAAGTCGCTGAAGCCCTGGCCACCTCGCCCGGCGGTCGCCCCGCCTTCATAGGTGAAGCCCTGCTGCCAGTCGCTGGGGAGCTCGGGCTCGGCGGGTTTGCCGGCGCCAGTGGTCGCCTGCTGCAGCGCCTGGTGCCGCCGGCGCACGCCGTCATAGGCGACGCGGCGCTGCGGGTCGGCCAGCACGTCGTAGGCCTCGTTGATGCGGGCCATGGACGCATGCGCATCGGCGGACTGGTTCACGTCGGGGTGAAGCAGCCGCGCCTGACGCCGGTAGGCCTGCTTGATGGCAGCCGCATCGGCATCGGCGGCGACACCCATGACCCGGTAATAGTCTTCAAAGCGCATGGGCCGAGTATGGAATTGCGGCGCGCAGGGACTGTCGGACGGGGCCGCCTTCCGCGGCGGACGGGTTCCTACGTCGCGGCGTTGACAGGCCCCAGCTCCCTCAGCCAGGTCCAGGGGTAGATGCCGCGGTCGTGGCCGTCGCTGAAGATGAGGTTCAGGGCGTAGCGGCCCACCGGCACGGCATCGACCAGCTCGGCCAGTGCGGGTGCGGGCTCGCCGCGCTCGGCGCGAGCACGGTAGCCGCCGCAGCGGCAGACGGCGCGCAGCCGGGCGGCTGGCAGCTCGGCCGCGCCGTCGGGCCAGCGCAGCTGCAGCGCGGCGGGTGTCAGCTCGACGGCTTGCGGGAGATCACTCATCGATCCACCCCGGCCGGCGCACCCAGGCGCTGCAGCGACAGGCGCACGGCCTTGCGGACCTCGGGGTCCGGGTCGGCGGCGGCGGCTTGCAGGGCGGGCACTACCGCCGCGTCGCCGATGTCGCCCAGCGCGATGGCCGCTTCCTTGCGCAAGTTGCCGGCGGGGTGGATGAGGGCCTCGCTCAGCTCGGGTACGGCTCGCACGTCGCCGATGCGGCCGAGTGCACGGGCGGCGCGCAGGCGGACCTGCCAGTAGTCGTCGGCCATGGCCTCGCGCAGCGCGGTGGCGGCGGCCGTGGCGCGCAGCTTGCCGAGCGTGGAGGCGGGGCGAGGCGGCATGGGCTAGCAGACGTTCGCCGGAGCGCGGGTCCTTCAGCTCCGTGAGGGACTGGGCGGCGGCAGTGGCGACTTCGGGTGTGTCGCTCAGCGCAGCGGCCAGCGCGTCAACGACGGCGGGTTCGCTCAGCCACCCGCATGCTGCAGCTGGTAGTCGCGCAGCGAGCGCAGCAGCGCCTGCTGGCGCGCGCCGGGCTGCAGCTGCCGCGCCACTTGCTCGAAGCGCCCCACGTTGCCGGCGTTCAGGAAGGGCCCGACGTTCTCGGCCACCGACTGCGCGGCCTGCCAGCCGCCGGTGTGGACGAGGCCGACGAACATGTCGTCGTAGCCGCTGGACAGGCCGAGCTGCTGCCACTGCTGCAGAACCGGATAGGCCTTGGCAAGCAGCACGGCGTCATAGGTTCGGCCCAGTGCCGCAACGGCAGCCGCCGCGGTCTCGGCCGACGGTGGCAGCCGAGCGGCGAGCGCCAGCGCCGCGGCCTGCACATGGCCGTCGGGGAAGGCCAGCAGCTCGCGCGCCCACGCGGCCTGGTCGGCGGGGCTGCCATGGGCGGTGAGGCGGTCCAGCTGCTCGAGCAGCAGGCGCACTACCTCGAAATGCTCGTCCAGGCCTTCGCCGCGGGTCAGGCGGCAGCTGTCGGCGGCGTGGCAGCGGACCAGCGTGCGCAGCGCCTGCGCCGGCGGCGCGCTGCCGAGCGATGCAACCGCGGCGGGCTCGACAGCGGCTGTGGCAGCCGGCAGCGGCCCGGCTGGCGACGAGGCGCTGGCGGAAGGGGCTTGCGCCAGCGCCCCAGGCGAAGCGGGCCGGGCGGTGGCGGCGACCGGCACGGCGTCGCCCCGCTGCGTCCACCACAGCCCGGCCACCACGGCCGCGGCGGCGGCCAGCGCAAGCAGTGCCTTCATCGCCACTCAGGGCTGCAGCGCGAGGAAGGCCGCGGCCGGCCAGCGGTTGGTCCGGCAATAGGCGGCGTTGCCGGAACGCACCAGGCAGGCGTTGACGAGGGCCGTGCCGAAGGGGCCGTAGACGTCGGTCTCGGCGGCGCCGTTGCGGGTCACGGTCTCGGTGCAATGGAAGCGGTGCGCCATGGAGCGCGCCGCGCCCCGCGGGCAGTCGCCATTGCCGGCGGCTGCGGCGGCCAGAGCCTTGCTCCAGATCGGCATCGCCAGCGCCACGCCGTCGACGACCGTCGCACGGTTGGCCGTGCAGACCGCGCCGCCTGCGCCATCCACGCAGGCCTGCACCGCTGCGGCCGTGAAGGGGCCGTAGGTGGAGCTGGTGCTCATGCACTGGCGCAGATGGTTGTCGTAGCGCGTGCCATTGGGGCAATGGGCGTGCTTCTGTGCCGACGGCGTGGCGGTCGGCAGCGCCCAACTGGCCAGCGTGGACGCCGGGTAGAGGTTGCCGGCAAAGATCCAGCCCTCGCGCAGCACGCCGTCGTTGTGCGTGTACTCGACGCGGTAGTAGAGGTTGTTGGCCGAGGCGGTGCCGAACACCTCCTTGACCTGCACGGCGGTGTTGGCCGGGATGGCGACGAGCAGGGCGCCGCCCGGTGTGGCGCGCATGTTGAGGTTGGGCACGACCTTGACCCAGTCGCCCGCATAGGCGATGGCGCCGGGGCCGGCTGGCGCGGCACCTACCGCCAGCGTGGCATGCGTGCCGGCATCTCCTGCGTCGACCCAGCCATCGGTCAGCGCGCCATTGATGTCGGCACGGATGCGATACAGGCGCTTCTGCTGCTGCGCGCCGCTGACCATGAAATCCAGCACCTGGTAGGTGCCCGCCGCCGCCTGACCCAGCACCATGCCGCCCGGCGCCGAGCGCAGGTCCAGCGGCTGCAACGTGGCGATCGCGCTGGCCAGCGACTGCAGGCCGGGCACCTGGGCGCGGCAGAGCTGGTGGCGGTTATGGTCGATGCGGGCGTAGCTGGCCGTCTGCGCGACATACACCTGCGTGATGCTGCCTTCGTCGAAGCTGGCTCGGCCGGCCAGGCAGGCGGCGTCGCGCACGTCGTCCACGCACTCAAGCGTGTTGTTGCCGGCCAGCACGCAGGCGGCGGCGCCGACCTGCAGCAGCTTGCCGGGCTCGACGTTGCCGCCCACCGGCACGGGGCAACTGGGGCCGTTGTCCATCAGGCAGGCCACGTCGATGCCGGCGGCCTTGCTGAGGTCGGCGATGTCGACCAGCCAGAGCTTCGCGTCGTAGTTGTCGCGGTAGCCGTTGTCCTTGGCCACGTTGACATCCGACCCGTTCTGCCAGCGGCAGACCTTGGTGGGGCCGCCGTTGTAGGCCGACCAGGCCGAGCGCGCGCGGCCGCGCCAGTACTCGTCGACCTGGGCCGTCGTGCCTGTCGGCACCGTCACGCCACCCAGGCAGGAAGCCGGTGCGGCCTCCCACGCCGCGTAGTAGATGTCGATCGCGTAGCTGAAGTTCTGCATCATGTTCCAGCCCTTGCCTTCCTGGAGCTGGACGAAGTGATAGCGGTCGTCGACCTGCATCATTCCGTGGCCGTGACCGCTGTCGCCGCGCATCATCTTCAGCGCATAGGGCTGGCCGGCGGCGGTCTGCGCGTCGCGGTAGTGCGACCAGAAGGTCTCCTGGCGCAGCGTTGCGTAGGTGCCGCGCTGGAAGGCTTCCAGCTCGCGCGCCGACACCGCCGGCTTGCGCGAGCGCAGGTAGCGGTCGCTCGCGTCGCGGATGACCGGGTACATGGCCTGCATGTAGCGCTTGCGCTCGTCGACGAGGTTGGCTGACGCGTCATTGAAGATGGTGCCGGTGTAGTTGCCGCGCACGAAGCTGTCGGGACCGAAGGCGTTGGCGTCGCAGCCCGAAGGGGCGCGGCCATGGGTCCAGGTGCCACCGACCTTGTTGGTGCAGGCCCAGTCGTTGGGCGTGGGCGTGTAGCCGGCATGGGCCGTGGTGGCCAGGCCAAGACACAGGGCGAAGAGAGCAAGTGCTTTCATGGCGGCCTCCTCAGCCCTGACGGCGGCGTGCCGCGATGGCCAGCAGGCCGGCGAGCATCAGCAGCACGCTGGCGGGCTCGGGCACCGCGGCCACGTCGCCGACGCGCACCGCCCAGGCCTGGGCCAGGGTGTCGGTGGCGAGCTGGTCCTGCAGACCCATGCCCATGAAGAAGCTCAAGGCCCAGCCGGGTTCGGAGGCCGTGCCCGTCCAGAACACCGGCCCGACCGGGCTGTTCGGATCGACGAGGCCGCTGAACGAGCCGGTCTGCGTGGGCCCGGCGGCCGTGTTGCCCAGGCCGGCGTAGAAGAGGTGGCCCAGCTCGCTGTTTGCACCGTTGTTGTTGATGCCGATGTCGGTGGAGCCGTCCTCTGAATAGTCCAGCTGCAGCGCGCTGCCATTGACCGGCGCCACCACCGGCAGGCGCCAGTCGTCGAAGCCGCCAAAGCTCAAGGAAGCCGCCCATTGCAGCGCGTCGGCCTGCGTGCGCAGCCCGCCGGTGGTGGCATCGGCCAGCCAGGTCAGGTTGGTCTGCGTGTCGTAGACCATGGCGCCGTTGGCACGCGGCTGCAATTCGGCGCGGGCCGTTGCACCGATCAGCAAACCAGTTATTGCCAGGCCGGCAAGCAGCGTCTTCTTGGTCATGGGCGGGGCGACGGCGTCGCGTGAACTGAGGGCGGGTCGCATGGTCTGCAAAACCACTGTGCAGCGACCAGCGGGTTAGTCCGGCAATGCCCTGCCAATTCAAGCGGGCGGCATAACCGCCTGGAATGCGCCCTGCCATGCACGAAGATGGGCTTTCCTGGCGTCAGCGGGACAATCTCCGGCCCACCGCCGCGCCTCCCTAGTTCTCGGGGGTCGACGACCTCCGCGTCCCCGCCCGCATGCCCATCGCCGACTGGTTCTCGCCCGCTCAACTCTTCGGCTATGTCGCCTTTGTGCTCGGCGTCGGCTGCTTCTTGCAGACCGATGACCGCCGCTTCAAGTGGTTCATGACGGGCGAGTGCATTGCCTATGTCGCCCACTTCGCGCTGCTGGGCAACCCGACGGCGGTGGTGAGTTCATCTCTGTCCATGCTGCGTTCGCTGTTGTCGCTGCATACGCGTTCGGTGTGGGTGGCCGTCGTCATCGTGGCGGTCAACCTCGGTTCTGGCTTGGGCCTGGCCCACAGGCCCAGCGACTGGCTGCCGCTGACGGCGTCCTGCCTGGGCACGATTGCCCTCTTCACGCTGCAGGGCATTCCGATGCGGCTGCTGATGCTGTGTGGCACCGGGCTGTGGATCGCCAACAACCTGATCGCAGGCTCCATCGGCGGCACGGCGCTGGAGGTGGTTATTGCGGTCATCAACCTGACCACCATCGCAAGGATGATCAGGTCTCGCCCAGCCGCTCGAACTCCGCAATGACCTGGGCTCCATACAGCAGCAGCGTGGCCGCGACCTCCAGGCTCAACAGCACGGCGATGGCCGTGGTCAGGGAGCCGTAGACGGTGCCGATCTGCGACAGCGTGCCGAAGTACCAGACCAGCACATGGCGCGACAGCTCCCACAGCAGGGCGGCGGCCAGTGCACCGATCAGCGCCAACGGCAGCGACGGCCGCCCGCCCGGCATGACCATGTAGACCGAGGCCAGCACGAAAACCTCGCCGGCAAACCCCAGCAGATAAAGCATGACGCCGGACACCCCGTCCAGCGACCAGCTGAAGCCCAGGAGCTCCACCTCGCGCTGGCCCAGGGCCTGGAAGCGGCCGGCCACCAGCGTCACCAGCAGCAGGCCCACGCTCAGGCAGAGGATATAGACATAGGGGATCAGCGCCGAGATCAGGAAATGCCGCTGGTTGAGCTTGCGCCGGTGATGAAAGATGGCCGACATTGCGCTCTCCAGCACGGAGAAGGCCAGCGAGCTGAAGAACAGCATGCTGACCAGCAGCACCCAGCCCATCACCTCGCGGTGGGCCAGGAAGCGCGCCAGCTCGGCCACCACGGCGGCCGACTGCCCCGGCACCAGCCATTCCAGGTAGCGGCCCACCGTCTGCAGCAGCCGCGCGGGGTCGACCCAGTGCGACAGCGCGATGACGCTGAGGATCATCAGCGGCACGATGGACAGCAGCGCGTAATAGGCCACCGCACCGGCCAGCAGCAGGCCCTGGTTGGCGCGGAAGGATTTGAGCGTCTGCCAGGCGAAGCCCCAGGGGTTGTGCAGCACGCGGGCGGTCTGGCGCGCAAACTGTTGAGTGAAAAGGCGCATGTCACAGGGTCGGCCACCGGCGCCGCACCGCCTTGTCGGCCGCCACAACGCCCCCGTGTCGGACGGCGCCGTGAAGCGTGCAAGAGCGAGCACGGGTGGGTGTAACAGCGCGTACGCTGCTCCGTCATGAGCGCCCTTCCCAACAGCACCGACCCTGCACCGCCCACCAGCGAACCGTTGCGCCTGCACATGCCGGTGGACGTGCGCAGCTTCTCGCTGGCGCTGCTGGCGCTGGTGGCCGTGCTGTTCACCCTGCATGTGGCCGCTGCGGTCTTCGTGCCGTTGCTGCTCGGCCTGATGCTGAGTTATGCACTGGCGCCGGTGGTCGAACAGCTCCAGCGGCTGCGGCTGCCGCGCGCGGTGGCCGCAGCCATGCTGCTGCTGAGCCTGGTGGGCGCTGTTGGTTGGACGGGCTATGCGCTCTCCGACGACGCCGGCAAGCTGCTCGAATCACTGCCCGCAGCCACCGAGAAAGTGCGCGCGGCCGTGGCGGCCCACCGGCCCGGATCGAGCAGTGCCCTGGTCCAGATGCAGAAGGCGGCCACCCAGCTGGAGCAGGCGGCCGAGGCCGGCGCGCCGGGGCCGGCAACAGCAAGCTCGCGCGGCATCACACGCGTCGTCGTCGAACGGCCGCGTTTCAACCTGCATGACTATCTCTGGACCGGCACGCTGGGCCTGCTGGCCTCGGTGGGCGCGGTGATGGTGGTGGTGTTCATCGCCTTCTTCCTGCTGGCATCGGGCGACACCTTCCGGCGCAAGCTGGTGCACCTGGCCGGCCCGACATTCGCCAAACGGCGCCTGACGGTCCAGACCCTGGACGAGATCGGTGCGCAGATCCAGCGCTACCTGCTGGTGCAAGTGTTTACCAGCGCCGTGGTGGGCCTGACCATCTGGCTGGCCTTCCTGCTCGTGGGCCTGGAGCACGCGGCCGTCTGGGGCGTGGTGGCCTTCGTGCTGGACTTCGTGCCCTACCTCGGCGCCGCCGTGCTGACCACCAGCGCGGGCCTGATGAGCTTCGTGCAGTTCGGCAACATGGACATGGCGCTGCTGGTGTCGGGCATCGCGCTGGGCGTGCACACGCTGTCGGGCAATCTGCTGATGCCGTATTTGAGCAGCCGCAGCAGCCGCATGAACGCGGTCGTCGTGTTCATCGGCGTGCTGGCCTTCGGCTGGCTGTGGGGCGTGTGGGGCCTGCTGCTCGCCGTGCCCATCCTGGCCAGCGTCAAGGCGGTGTGCGACCGGGTGGAGGGGCTGCAGCCCATCGGCGAGCTGCTGGGTACCTGAACGGGTGGCCGCCGGCCGCGCCGCATAACGCTCCGCTGACGCTGCCGCGGCTAGACTGGCTTTCTCCTCACCTGGCTGGAGCCCCTCATGAACCGTGTCGTGCCCTGGGTTGCCGCGCTCACGTTGAGCATCGGACTCGCACCGGCCTGCCTGGCCGCCTACACCGCCACCGCCGAGGTCAACGCCCAAGCGCTGGGCCAGGCCTCGGTCAACGAACTCGCCCCGGTCGTGTTGGGGTCGAGCGACCAGCAGCGCGACACGCGGGCCAGCGGAACGGCCACTGCCAGCGTCGGCGTTGGCAGACATGCCCAGGTGGGTACGGCCGATGCCGGCGGGGGCGCCAGCAGCTGGGCGCAGGTGGCGGCGGGGGGCATTCAACTGCAGGCCACCGGCACCGGCAACGGGCTGTTCCTGTCGCCCGGCGACGCCTGGTTTGCGCGCATCCTCGGCCGCGGCACCGCTTACGCCGGTGCCAGCTTCAGCGACGGCCTGACCTTCTCCGTGCCCGGGCTGGCGGTCGGCGCACCGCTGACCTTGACCTTCGGGATCAATGTCACCGGCAGCATCTCCAGCATGGGCCAGTTCGCCCAGGGCCTGTCGGGCTACGGCACGGTCACCGACATGCGCTGGCATGTCTCGCTGGGCAACCTCTCCGACGGCCGCAGCGAAAGCGAATACAACAGCAACGGCCTGATCGACCGCAGCGCGGTGGCTACTGGCCTCAGGAGCTTCGTGGCGACGGTCGGCAACGGCGTGCCGACGGTGCTGACCATGGAGGCCTCGGTGGGCGCCTCGGCGCAGGGTGGCGTGAGTTGCCGCGGTTGTGGCTTCGCCGCGCTATATGCCGAGGGAAACTCCTACGCCGACTTCAGTCACACCTTCGCCTGGAACGGTATCCAAGGGGCCCTCGATGCCGCCGGCAACCCGCTCGCGCTGGCCGACCTGCAGGTCATGTCATCGTCGGGCTTCAATTACCTGAGCGCCTGGTCGGCCCCGGTGCCCGAGCTGCCGTCGCCTGCGCTGATGGCGGCCGGCCTGCTGGTGCTGGCGGGCTTCGTTGGGAAGCGCCGCCACCCTCGCTGAGGCCGCAAGTCGTTTCATTTGGGGCACCATGCGGCTCATGTCGCGCGCCTGCCCTGATCGAGTCCTGCGGCGTCTGGCCGACGCGGCGCAGCGCGTGGAGTTGGGCGGGTTGCAGCAGCCGCTGGCCGCCAGAGATGCGGCGCGGTTGGCCTGGCTCGCGATCGAGGGGCCGCCGGCTGGCGCGAGAACTACCTGACCCGCGCGCCGGTGCTGGTGCAGGCTCAACGGTTGGCCGAGTAGTTCACCGGCAGCCAGTCATAGCCCTTGCCGTCGGCGCGCAGCTTGCCGATGCCGGGGAATGACACGTGCGTGACCGCCACGTAGTAGCCGTCTTTGGCCGCAGCCGCATAGGCCTTCTCGCGGGCGGGCGCGGCGGCCTTGGGGTCGGAGTCGAAGCTCATGGTCACGGCCGGCTCCGGGAACTGCACGGCGGCGACGTGCATCAGGTCACCCCAGAACATGATCTTCTGGCCCTTGCTCTCGGCGACATAGTTGCTGTGGCCGGGCGTGTGGCCATAGGCCGGATAGGCCTTCACGCCAGGCACGATCTCCACACCCGCAGCGCTGCCCTCGAAGGGCTTGAAGCGGCCCGCGTCGGCATACGCCTTCACGTTGGCCGCGATGGCCTTGGCACCGTCGCCCTTGGCGACCTGTTCGGGTGCCAGCCAGAAGTCGGCGTCGCGCTTGTCCACGCGCAGCGTCGCGTTGGGAAAGTTGGCCTTGCCGTCGACGGCAGTGCCGCCGATGTGGTCGCCGTGCATATGCGTGATGACCACTTCGTCGACCTGCTCAGGCGCATAGCCCGCAGCCTTGAGGTTGGCCAATACCCGGCCCAACGTCGGGCCGTACAGGCCAGCGGCGCCGGTATCGACGAGGACGATCTTGGCCCCGGTGTTGATCAGGTAGGCGTTGAAGGATGTCTCCAGCGGCACGCCGAGGTAGGCGTGCTGCAGGGCCTTGACCGTGTTGGGCACGGGCTGCTGCAGCAGCTTGTCGACGGGCAGGTCCAGCGTGCCGTCGGACAGGGCCGTGACCTCGAAATCGCCAAGCTGCATGCGGTACCAGCCCGGCGCCTGGCCCTTGAGCTGCGGGCCGGCGGCGAAGGCTGTGGTGGCACTGAAACCAATGGCGATGGCGGCGGGAAGCAGGCGTTTGAGCATGGGTCGTCTCCGAGGGATTTGGGGCAAGCGGCGCAGGATAGCTGCGGGTTTCGTCCCTTGCAGCCCCAAGGGTCGTTGTCTGCAAACTGGACACCGTCCGCGCCGGCAAACGACTGGAATCCGGACGGCCTCAGCGCCACGGACGGCAAATTCGCGGGTTAGCTCGCAAGGGTTTGCCTGTAACTCGCCCCGACTTGGCGCGGGCATGGCTTTTGCGCTTTCTCTCCTGGTTCCGAACACAACAACCAGGAGACAAGCCATGACCCGACGCCTGCCGGCGCCCTCGCCGCTGCATTTCGCCATCCTCGCCGCACTCGGCGCCACGATCGCTCTGCCGGCAGCCGCACAAAGCGCAGTCGAGCCGGCGGTGACGACGCTGGAGGTCGTCAAGGTCACGGCGCGCAAGCGGGAGGAGTCGCTGCAGGACGTGCCGGTGGCGGTCACGGCGCTGACCGCCGACCAACTCGACAAGCTGGCCATCAAGGATCTCGGCGACCTGCAGGGCCAGGTGCCCAACCTGACCATCTACGCCGCACGCGGCAGCAACACGACCATCACGACCTTCATCCGCGGCGTCGGCCAGGCCGACCCGCTGTGGGGTGTGGACCCCGGCGTGGGCATCTATTTCGACGACGTCTACATCGCCCGACCGCAGGGCGCGCTGCTGGATGTGTACGACGTGCAGCGCGTGGAGGTGCTGCGCGGCCCGCAGGGCACGCTGTACGGCAAGAACACGATTGGCGGCGCGGTGAAGTACGTGTCCAAGCCGCTCCCCACGACGACCGAAGGCTCGGTGACGCTGGCGGTCGGCAGCTATGGCCAGGTGACGGCCAAGGGCGGCGTGGGCACGGCCGTCAATGACGGCCAGATCCGTTTCCGTGTCGCCGGCGCCAGCCTGAACCGCGAGGGCTACGGCAAGAACCTGACCGACGGCAGCCCCGTCAGCGACCAGGCCACGACCAGCGGCCGCGTGTCCCTGGGTTGGTTCCCGACCGGCTCGAGCTTCAACGCCCAGGTTTCGGTGGACCGCACAGGCGACGACTCGCACATGCGCGGCTTCCAGCGCCTGAACGTCAGCGCCTTCGACCCCGCCAAGACACCGCCCACCCCGGGCCGCTACGACATCGCGACAGGCATGCCCAATGCCAACGGCACCAGCAGCGAGGGCGAATCACTGACGTTGAACTGGGGCGCCAGCGAGGCCTGGAGCCTGAAGTACATCCTGGCGCATCGCGCTTCTGACACCAGCACCTCCATCGACTTCGACGGCCTGCCCAACAGAACAGCCGACGTGCGCGCCGAGTACCACGACAGCTCGCAGAGCCATGAGCTGCAGGCCATCTACGAAGGCCAGAACAGCTCGGGCGTTGTCGGTGTCTATTACTTCGACGGACGCGCCGGCGGCACGGTGCGCAACAATTTCTTCAACCTCTCATTCGGTACGACCAACGGCCTGGTCTACACCGAGGGCAAGGCCGTCTTCGGCGACTGGAGCTGGCGCCTGAGCCCGGCCTTCAGCGTCAGCACCGGCCTGCGCTACACCAAGGAGGACAAGCGCGCCGTCGTGCTGAACCAGGCCTTCGCCAACGATCAGTTCAGCGGCACGCCCATCGCCGTGCCGGCCAATTTCGACAAGAGCCTCTCGGTCAGCAACACCTCACCGCGCCTGTCCCTTGAATACAGGGCCAGCAAGGAGATCAAGCTCTACACGACAGCCTCGCGCGGCTTCAAGAGCGGCGGCTACAACATCCGCGCCAACACCGTGGCGTTCCCGTCTTCGGGCAGGCCCTTCGCCGACGAGAAGCTCGACTCGCTGGAACTGGGCGCCAAGATGATCCTGGACGGCGGCCGCCTGGAGCTGAACACGGCCGTGTTCCACAACAAGTACAAGAACGTGCAGCTCTCGGTGTTCACGAGCTACACCCAGGCCAACGGCCAGCCCGGCTTCTTCGGCGACTTCACCAATGCCGGCAAGGCGACCGTGCAGGGCGCCGAGGTCGAGTTCCTGTGGATGCCGACCCCCGCCTGGCGCATCAGCGGCAACCTGGCCACGCTGGACGCCAAGTACGACGAATACATCGACCGCGGCGTCAACGTGGCCGACCAGAAGAAGTTCACCAACACGCCCAAATACCAAGCGGGCCTGAACATCGAGCACAACGCAAAGCTGGCCATGGGCACGCTGCGCTCGCGGCTGGGCGTCACCCATCGCAGCAAGGTCTACCCGACGACCGACCTGTCCGAAGCGCTCGCACAGGATGCCTACACGCTGGTCAACGCCGGCCTGATCTGGGAGAAGGACCCCAAGCTGAGCTTCTTCCTGCAGGGCAGCAACCTGACCAACAAGGCCTACAAGACCGACGGCTACAACATCGCCGCACTCAGCGTTTTGAATGCCTACTACGGCCCGCCGCGCACGTTCACGTTGGGTGGCACCTTGAAGTTCTGAAGGGGGTGGGCTGGGTTGCTCTTGCGACGAGCCTTTCGACTCGTTGCAGTGCCGCGGGAGTCCGCCCCGCGAGGGCGGGTAACTTTTCTCTGACGCGCCAGAGCAAAGTCACCAAAAGAGGAGCGCTCAATGCAATCCGCACTCGAGCGGGATCAGGCGCTCGCTTTGCTCGAACCGGGCCACACCACGAAGCGAGCCGCTGCGCTCTCGCACACGACTTGTGAAGAGCGCCAGCGATCGGATCGTCAAGCCAGTTAACGCCGGCTGCACGCCGGGCTCATCAGGAAATACCGAACAGCCGCGTCGCCCGAGCGACGCTGCATTGGGCTGTTTTGATGAGCCCGGCGTGCAGCCGCGCGTCGAACGGGCCGCTGATGCGATGAGCTGCGCGGGTGACAAGTCGTGTGCGAGAGCGCAGCGGCTCGCTTCTTGTCGCAATGTCGGTGGTTGTTTTCGCGCGCCACTGATGGCGGCGTCGCGCTCGTGTGCGGTTCAGGGCCTCTTCTTTGGTGACTTTCTTCTGGCCCCGCAGAAGAAAGTTACCCGGCCGCCGGGACGGACTCCCGGCAATGCAGCGATCAGCGGCACGCTTCGCAAACGCAACCCACCGCATCAGACCGCACCCAGCATGTCATGGCACCTACCAGCGCCACCGCGCTACATTCCCGCCGTCATGCCCCTGTCCAAAAACCAGACACCCGCGCCCGCTGGCATCCCGCAGGATGTCGACGGGCTGTTGCGCCTGGCCGCCCAGTCGATGTTCGACGTGCTGGCCCGGTCGACCGAAGGGATGATGGTCGTCGACCGCAACCACCGGGTCGTCTGGATCAGCGACGGCTACAAGCGCTTCCTGCCGGCGCTGGGGTTCACCGACGAGCATGAGTTCGTCGGCAAGCGCGTGGAGGACGTGGTCCCCAACACGCAGATGCTGCAGGTGCTGGAGACCGGCAAACCGGTGCTGGTGGATCTGCTGACCAACAAGGCCGGCACCTTCCTCGTCAGCCGCCTGCCGCTGCGCAACGACGCCGGCGAGGTCATCGGCGCGCTGGGCCTGGTGCTGCTGGATCACCCCGAGACGACCATGCAGCCGCTGATCCAGAAGTTCGCGCGGATGCAGCAGGAACTGGAGGACACGCGCCGCCAGCTCGCCGCGCAGCGCCGGCCCAAGTACACGATTGCCAGCTTCATCGGCACCAGCCCCGCAGCGCTGGAGGTCAAGCGCCAGGCCCGCCGCGTGGCGCAGACCGACTCGACGGTGCTGCTGCTCGGCGAGACCGGCACCGGCAAGGAGCTGATGGCCCACGCCATCCACTCGGCGTCGCGCCGCGCGCACCGGCCGCTGGTGGGCGTCAACATCGCCGCCGTGCCCGAGACGCTGCTGGAGGCCGAGTTCTTCGGCGTCGCGCCCGGTGCCTACACGGGCGCCGACCGCAAGGGCCGCGACGGCAAGTTCAAGCTGGCGGATGGCGGCACGCTGTTCCTCGACGAGATCGGCGACATGCCGCTGGCGTTGCAAAGCAAGCTGCTGCGCGTGCTGCAGGAGCAGGAGGTCGAGCCGCTGGGGTCCAACACCGTGCTGCGTGTGGATGTGCGCGTGATTGCCGCCACCAGCCGCGACCTGGCAAGCATGGTCGCCACCGGCCAGTTCCGCGCCGACCTGTACTACCGCCTCAACGTGCTGCCCATCCGCGTGCCGGCGCTGCGCGAGCGCCTGGACGACATCGAGGCGCTGGCCGAGGCCCTGGGCGAAGACATCGCCCGCCGCAGCGGCATGCCGCAGAAGCTGCTGAGCCCCGATGCCATCGAGTGGCTGATGCAGCAAGCCTGGCCCGGCAACATCCGCGAGCTGCGCAACACGCTGGAGCAGGTCAGCCTCATGAGCGACGACATGCAGCTGACGGCGGCCACTTTCCAGGGCGGCTCGGCGTTGCCGACCTCCGTGCCCGCGCCGGTACCTCAGCCCGCCGCCCCGGTCATGACCACGGCCCAGGCCGTTGCGCCTCTGCCCGAGCTGATCGAAGCCCTGGAACGCGACGCCATCGCCCGCGCGCTGCAGGCCACTGGCGGCAACCGCATGGCGGCAGCCCGGCTGCTGCAGATCTCGCGGGCGTCGCTGTACGAAAGGCTGGCGAGGTGGCCGGAGCTGGAAGGTAAGGAGGCCTGACACAGGCGCTTCGCGGACCCGGCCATGCACATCCACAAGGATCCGCTTCCGAAGGGCTACAGCTTCGTGCTTCGCTCCAGCCAGCTCGAACGCGCGTTCGAAGCCGCGGGAATTCGCACCGAAACCTCGCTCTGGCACACCAGCTCCAACAGCTTCGTCATTGCACGTTTCGTGCTGCCGAATCCGAATGTGGCTCACGAACGGTTCCACGTCTCGGCCGGCATCGTTCCCGCGGCTCGTGCGCGTGAGACCCGCGAGCGCCTCGAAACCACGGTCATACCGCAGCTGATTGCCTGGGCCAACAGCGTGCTTGGGTTGCCAGCGAATTCCACGCGACGCGACAAGCAGCGATTCGAGGTGGACCTGTCCAGGCTCTGACGCTCGATCTGGAGAGTCTGAATCTCAGGCGACGTCCAAATCCTGGACACTCAACTTGGCGGTTTCGACCAAAAACCTGGTAGCAACCCGAAGAGAAAACCGCCCCGGCGACCCTTCCCCGCCGGGCACGGCCCTTGCAAAAAGGGAAGACACCGTCTGCCGACAGAGCAGACCCGAACTTCAGGAGACAAGCCCCATGCGCCTCACCACGCGCCGCTTTGCCCTCGCCGCTGCCGCTACCCTCGCGATGCCCACCCTGGCCTTCGCTGCCGGCAACGAAATCCGCATCGCCCACGTCTACAGCAAGACCGGCCCCCTGGAGGCCTACGGCAAGCAGACGCAGACCGGCTTCATGATG
This sequence comes from Roseateles sp. P5_E4, assembly GCF_054049255.1. Taxonomy (NCBI): domain Bacteria; kingdom Pseudomonadati; phylum Pseudomonadota; class Betaproteobacteria; order Burkholderiales; family Sphaerotilaceae; genus Roseateles; species Roseateles sp. P5_E4. The sequence continues at coordinate 266,103 of NZ_JBFUMS010000005.1, forward strand.
GGCCTGGACTACGCCACCGGCGGCACCATGACGGTGGCGGGCAAGAAGCTCGTCGTCATCGAGAAGGACGACCAGGGCAAGCCCGACGTGGGCAAGAGCCTGCTGGCCGCCGCCTATGGGGATGACAAGGCCGACATCGCCGTCGGGCCGTCGTCCAGCGGCGTGGCCCTGGCCATGCTGCCCGTGGCCGAGGAGTACAAGAAGATCCTGCTGGTGGAGCCGGCCGTGGCCGATTCGATCACCGGCGACAAATGGAACAAATACATCTTCCGCACCGGCCGCAACTCGTCGCAAGACGCCATCGGCAACGCAGTCGCCTCCGACATCCAGGGCCTGAACATCGGCATCCTGGCCCAGGACTACGCCTTTGGCCGTGACGCCGTGAAGGCCTACAAGGAAGCGCTGAAGAAGGCCAAGATCGTCCACGAGGAATACCTGCCCACGGCGACGACGGACTTCACCGCCGGCATCCAGCGCCTGGTGGACGCGCTGAAGGACAAGCAAGGTCCCAAGGTCATCGCCGTCGTGTGGGCCGGCGCCACGCCGCCCTTCGGCGCGCTGGCAGCGCTGGACCTGCAAAGGCGCTACGGCATCGGCGTCGGCTCGGGCGGCAACATCCTGCCGGCCATGACCGCCTACAAGCAGTTCCCGGGCATGGAGGGCGCGACGTACTACTACTTCGGAATCCCGAAGAACCCGGTCAACGAGTGGCTGGTGGCCAACCACTACAAGCAGTTCAAGAACCCGCCTGACTTCTTCACGGCCGGCGGCATGAGCGCGGCGATTGCGCTGGTGGAAGCGCTGAAGAAGACGGGCGGCGACACGGCGACCAACAAGCTCATCAAGACGATGGAAGGCATGAGCTTCGAGACGCCCAAGGGCAAGATGACCTTCCGCGCCGAAGACCACCAGGCGATGCAGTCGATGTACCACTTCAAGATCAAGGTGGACCCGGCGTTCCCGTGGGGCGTGCCGGAGCTGGTCAGGGAAATCAAACCCGAAGAAATGGCCGTGCCCATCCGCAACAAGCGTTGAACGCGGGCGGCCTGTGCTCGAAACCAAGAACCTGACGATCCGCTTCGGTGGCCACGTGGCCGTCGACGGCGTGTCGTGCGCCTTCCAGCCCGGCACATTGACGGCCATCGTCGGACCGAACGGTGCGGGCAAGACGACCTACTTCAATCTGATCTCGGGTCAGCTGCCCGCGAGCAGTGGCGAGGTCTGGCTGGATGGCGAGGACCTGACCAAGCTGCCGGCGCCGGTGCGCACGCGCCGTGGCCTGGGCCGGGCGTTCCAGCTGACACAGCTGTTCGCGCACTTGACCGTGCTGGAGAACGTGCGCCTGGCTGTGCAGGCGCGACATGGCAAAGGCTTGCACATGCTGTCGGTGTGGTTGTCGCACAAGGAGCTGATAGCCGAGGCGCGCGCCATTCTTGACCGCGTGCGGCTCGCCTCACGCGCCGACGATCTGGCCGCCAGCCTGCCGCATGGCGACCAGCGCAAGCTCGAAGTGGCCATGCTGATTGCACTCGACCCCAAGGTCTATCTCTTCGACGAACCGACGGCCGGCATGAGCGTGGACGAGGTGCCTGTGGTGCTGGACCTGATCCGCGCACTGAAGGCGGAGAAGAAGCACACGCTGCTGCTGGTGGAGCACAAGATGGACGTCGTGCGCGAGCTGGCGGACCGCATCATCGTGCTGCACCAGGGCAAGCTGGTGGCCGATGGTGACCCGGCCACGGTGATTGCCTCGCCCATCGTGCAAGAGGCTTATCTGGGGGTGGCGGCATGAACCTTCTGGAGTTGCGCGGGGTTCATACCCACGTCGGGGCGTATCACATCCTGCATGGCGTGGATCTTGCCGTGCCGGCTGGTCAAGTCACGATGCTGTTAGGCCGCAATGGCGCCGGCAAGACGAGCACGCTGCGGACCTTGATGGGGCTGTGGACGGCGAGCGCGGGCTCGGTGCACTTCAAGGGCGAGGACATCACCAAGCTGGCGACGCCGGACATTGCGTCGCGCGGCGTCGCCTACGTGCCGGAGACCATGGGCATCTTTGGCGAGCTGAGCGTGGCGGAGAACCTGCTGCTGGCGGCCCGCTCGGCCAAGCGGTTGGCGGATTTGGATGCTCAGCGGCTGGACTGGCTGTTTGGCTTGTTCCCGGCGCTGAAGACGTTCTGGCAGCACCCGGCGGGCAAGTTGTCGGGTGGGCAGAAGCAGATGCTGGCGATTGCCCGCGCCATGATCGAGCCGCGCGAGTTGCTCGTCATCGACGAGCCCAGCAAGGGGCTGGCACCGGCCATCGTGCAGAACCTCATCACGGCGCTGCGCGAGCTCAAGAAGACCTCGCAGACGACAGTGTTGCTGGTGGAGCAGAACTTTCGGGTGGCGGCTGAGTTGGGCGATTCGGTTGCCGTCATGGATGACGGAAAGATCGTGCATCGTGGTGCGATGCGTGAGTTGATCGAGGACGCTGGGTTGCAGCAGAGGCTTCTCGGGTTGTCGTTGGGGGCGCATCAGTGAGATCCACCTTCTGGTTGACGCCCACGCCCAGCCGGGATTTCGTCCCGGCGGCCGACCTACTTTTTGCGCCGCCAAAAAGTAGGCAAAAAGCTCTCCCCTGCAAAACCGCCCCTGTCGGGGTCCCCTGCGATGCTCGCAGCCCGGGGCCGCGCCCAACTCACTTCGCTACGCTGCGTTCAGACAAAGGGGCGCGAAGTCAGAGCTTGAGGCTCGCTGCGCTCGCGCCCCGGGCTCCTGCGCTTCTCGGCGGTTTAGAAGGGGAGGCTCCGAACAACCGCAACAGCCAAACCCGAAAGCCCGACGCCACCGGGCTGTTCAATCACCCCCCCTCTGAGCCCGCCGAGCAGCGCAAGGGATTGAGGGCGCGAGCGCAGCTCGCTTCAAGAACTGATTCCGCGCAACTGTTTGAGCAGAGCGTAGCGGCGCGAGTTTTGCGCGGGCCCTCAAGGCCTGAGCAGCACAGGGCAGCCCGCTGCGAAGCTAAGGGCCGGGCGGATCGGGGGCGACTTTTTGCCTTCTTTTTGGTCGCTCAAAAAGAAGGTCGCCCGCCGGGGCGAACTCCCGGCATGGGCCTCAGCGCCAACCCAACCCATCGCGCGAGCCCATGAAACTCGACCCACGACCACTCGCCTTGCTGGCAGCCATCATGCTGCTCGCCCTCCCCCTCACCGGCAGCCCCAGCACCTGGCTCAACCTGACCCTGGCCGGCATCGCCATGGGCCTCATCATCTTCGTCATCGCTTCCGGCCTGACCCTGGTCTTCGGCCTGATGGACGTCCTCAACTTCGGCCACGGCGTCTTCATCGCCCTCGGTGCCTTCACGGCGACCACGGTGTTGGCAGCTCTCGCCCCTTGGGCCACTTCACCGGATGTGGCAAGCAACCTCGCCGCACTCGCCGCCGCCTGCCTCGCCGGCATGGCCATCGCCGCTGCCGTGGGCGTGGTGTTTGAGCGCGTATTGGTCAGACCCGTTTACGGCCAGCACCTGAAGCAGATCCTCATCACCATGGGCGGCATGATCATTGGCGAGGAGCTGATCAAGGCGACCTGGGGCGCCCAGCTGATCCCGCTGCCCATGCCCGACGCACTGCGCGGCATCTTCCTGTTCGGTGATGTGGCGGTCGAGAAGTTCCGCGTGCTGTCCATGCTCATCGGCCTGGCAGTCCTCATCGCGCTGCTGCTCGTGCTGAACCGCACCAAGATCGGCCTGCTGATCCGCGCCGGTGTGCAGGACCGCGAGATGGTCGAAGCGCTGGGCTATCGCATCAAACGCCTCTTCGTCGGCGTGTTCGTCGCCGGCTCCGCGCTCGCGGGCCTGGGCGGCGTGCTGTGGGGCCTGGTGCAGCAGGGCGTCACGCCGCAGATCGGCGCGCAGGTCAACCTGCTGCTGTTCATCGTCATCATCATCGGCGGCCTCGGCTCGACGGTGGGTTGCCTGGTCGGCGCGCTGCTGGTGGGCCTCGTCGCTAACTACGCCGGCTTCATTGCGCCCAAGGCGGCGCTGTTCTCCAACATCGGGCTGATGGTCGCCATCCTGCTGTGGCGCCCGCAAGGCCTCTACCCGGTGGGGGCGAAATGAGCCCACCCCCGTTGCGCTTCGCGCTCCCCCTCAAGGAGGCACTGCCAGTGACCTGGCGAAGCCAGTTCCACGGCAGTCGCTTGGTTTTTCATTCGGCGTTCGCATCGTTGATCACGTGCAACGAAGCGAGGGGTTTCCGATGACATCCGTTTTTCGTTCTCTGCTTTCACACGACCTGCCGCGCAGCCGCATCCTCGGCGCGCTGTTGATCGCCTGCTTCGTCGGCCTGCTCGGTGCACCCTTCATCTTCCCCGGCACGCAGGCGCTCAACGTTGCAGCCAAGATCCTCGTCTTTGTCCTGCTTGTCGCCAGCTACGACCTGCTGCTGGGTTACACCGGCATCGTCAGCTTCGCGCACACGATGTTCGTCGGCATCGGCGCCTATGGCATCGCCATCGCGTCGACGCGGTTGGGGTCGGACTGGACGTCGCTGGGCATCGGCTTCGTCGCGGCGCTGGCGCTGAGCGCCGTGCTGGCGTTGGCGATGGGCCTGGCCAGCCTGCGCGTGAAGGCCATCTTCTTCGCCATGATCACGCTGGCCGTCGCCTCGGCCTTCATGACGCTGGCCTCGCAGCTGAGCGACTTCACCGGCGGCGAGGACGGCCTGAACTTCCAACTGCCTTCAGCGCTGCGGCCCTCGACCGAGTTCATGGAAGAGCCCGTGCTGGGCATCATGCTCGACGGCCGACTGCTGACCTACTACGTTCTCTTTGTCGCGGTGACGCTGTTGATCGCGCTGCTGCTGCGCATCGTCAATTCGCCCTTCGGCCGCGTGCTGCAGGCCATCCGCGAGAACGAGTTCCGCGCCGAGGCGATCGGCTACCGCACGGTCGTCTACCGCACCGGCGCCAACGTCATCGCCGCGCTGCTGGCCTGCTGCGGCGGCGCGTTGCTGGCGCTGTGGCTGCGCTACACCGGCCCCGAGACGGCCATGAGCATGGAGATCATGCTGGACCTGCTGCTCATCGTCGTCATCGGCGGCATGGGCACGGTCTACGGTGCCGTCATTGGCAGCGTGCTCTTCATCGTCGCGCAGAACTACCTGCAGGCCCTGCTGAAGATCGCCGGCTCGCTGGTCGACGGCGTGCCGGTCTTGAGCACGCTGATTTCGCCCGACCGCTGGCTGCTGTGGTTGGGCCTGCTCTTCGTACTGGCCGTCTACCACTTCCCCGGCGGCATCGTCGGGCGGCTGCGGCTGGCGGCCTGGACGCATGGGAGGGCCAAAAAATGAGATCGCGCTATGTCAACTGCCTGGGTCGCGAGATGCACGTCACCGAGTGGGGTGACGCGAGCTCGCCCACCGTCGTTGCCTGGCACGGCCTCGCGCGCAGCAGTCGTGACTTCGACGACCTCGCCGCCGCTCTGAGCGCCCGCTGGCACGTCGTTTGCCCCGACACCCCGGGTCGTGGTCTTTCGCAATGGGCGGTGGACCCGGCCCGCGAATACTGCCTGGAGTTCTATGTCGAACAAGCCGAAGCGCTGCTGGATCAGTTGGGCTTGCAGAAGGTGCATTGGGTGGGCACGTCCATGGGTGGCGCCATCGGCACGCTCGGCGCAGCCACCCAGCTGCGCGGCCGCATCAAGCGCCTTGTGCTGAACGACAACGGCCCCGAGCTGGCAGCCTCGGCGCTGACACGCATCAAGGCCTACGCCGGGCAGCCGCCCAGCTTTGCAACGGTGACTGAGCTGGAGGTCTATTTCAGAGAGATCTACGCGAGCTTTGGTGATCTGTCCGACACGCAATGGCGCCACCTCACCGAAACCTCGCTGCGCCGCCTGCCCGATGGCCGCGTGACAACGCATTACGACCCGGCCCTGGTGCAGCAGTTCGATCACCATCCCGACGACTACGAGTTGTGGGCGGCCTGGGACCAGCTCGACCTGCCCGTGCTCTGCCTGCGCGGCGAGGACTCGACGCTGTTGACCGCCGAAACGGCGCAGGCCATGCGCGAGCGCGGCCCGCGTGCTGCGGTGGCGCTCATCCCCGGCTGCGGCCATGCGCCGGCCTTGAACACGCCCGAACAGATCGGCCTGATCGAACGCTTCCTGTCGGCGGACCAGACCCCGTGAATGCCCGTAACCCTGCCCCCGGCCTCAAGGCCTAGAGTCGGGCCGCTAACCCGGAAGTCCATGAGCGAATTCATCCTCGAGACCCAGGATCTGACCAAGGAGTTCAAAGGCTTCACCGCCGTGGACTCCGTGAACCTGCAAGTGCAGCGTGGCCACATCCACGCGCTGCTTGGCCCCAACGGCGCCGGCAAGACCACCTGCTTCAACCTGCTGACCAAGTTCCTGACGCCGACGCGTGGGCGCATCGTCTTCGCCGGCACCGACATCACTGGCGAGACCTCGGCGCAGATCGCGCGGCGCGGTGTCATCCGGTCTTTCCAGATCTCCGCCGTGTTCCCGCATCTCACGGTGCTGGAGAACGTGCGCATCGGCTTGCAGCGCTTCACCGGCACGAGCTTTCATTTCTGGAAGGGGCTGACAGGGCTGAAGACGCTGGACGCCAAGGTGCTGTCGCTGCTGGAGCTGGTGGACCTGCGCGACATGGCCGCCGTGAAGGCCGCCGACCTGCCTTATGGCCGCAAGCGTGCGTTGGAGATCGCCACGACGATGGCGATGGAGCCGCAGCTGATGCTGCTGGACGAACCGACGCAGGGCATGGGGCACGAGGATGTGGACCGTGTGACGGCGTTGATCAAGCGCGTGGCGGAGGGCCGGACCGTGCTGATGGTGGAGCACAACATGAAGGTGGTGGCGAGCATTGCGGACCGGATTACGGTGCTGGCTCGTGGCGCTGTTCTGGCCGAAGGTGATTACGCGACGGTGTCGAAGCATCCGGCGGTGTTGGAGGCTTATATGGGCACGGATGCTGCTGAGTTGCAGGGGGCGCATTGATGGTGCTGCTGCGCGCTGTTGTTGGTTGCTTGGCTGAGAGCGTGGTTGCTCGCTGCATTCCACCGAGCACACGCGCTCTTCGCAAGAGCAACCTGCCGCACCGAGCGAGGTGACACCCATGGCAACGCCCGCACTCGAAATCCAAAACCTCCACGCCTGGTACGGCGAAAGCCACATCCTCCACGGCATCAACCTGTCAGTCCAACCCGGCCAGGTCATCACCCTGCTCGGCCGCAACGGCGCCGGCCGCACCACCACGCTGCGGGCCATCATGGGTTTGACGGGAGCAAGAAAAGGCTCCATCAAGATCCACGGCGAAGAGACCATCGGCCTGTCCACGCACCGCATCGCCAACCTCGGCATCGGCTACTGCCCCGAAGAGCGCGGCATCTTCGCCAGCCTGTCGACCGAAGAGAACCTGCGCCTGCCGCCGCCGCTGAAAACCAAGCGCGGCAAGGTCATGAGCGAGACCGAGATCTACGCGATGTTCCCCAACCTCGCCGAGCGCAAGAACAGCCCCGGCACGCGCCTGTCCGGCGGCGAGCAGCAGATGCTGGCCGTCGCCCGCATCCTGCGCACGGGCGCCGACATCCTCTTGTTGGACGAGATCTCGGAAGGCCTGGCCCCCGTCATCGTCCAGGCCCTGGCCCGCATGATCCGCACGCTGAAGAGCCAGGGCTTCACCATCGTCATGGTGGAGCAGAACTTCCGCTTCGCCGCGCCCCTGGCCGACCATTTTCTAGTCATCGAGCACGGCGAAGTCGTGCTGTCCTTCCCCGCAGCCGACCTGCCGGCCCACCAGGCCCAGATGGACGAGCTGCTCAGCGTTTGAATCCAAACAACCCACCGGAGACAACCATGAAAAAGACCCTCATTGCCGCCGCGCTCGCCACCTGCGGCTTTACCGCCCAGGCCCAGATCTCGGGCGACGTCATCAAGATCGGTTTCCTGACCGACATGTCCAGCGTCTATGCCGACATCGACGGTGCCGGCGGTGTCGAGGCGATCAAGATGGCCATCGCCGACCTCAAGGGTGTGGCCGCGGGCAAGAAGGTCGAGCTGATCTTTGCCGACCACCAGAACAAGGCCGACGTCGCCTCCGCCAAGGCGCGCGAGTGGATGGACACGCAAGGGCTCGACCTGCTGGTGGGCGGCACCAACTCGGGCGTCAACCTGGCCATTGCCACCGTAGCCGCCGAGAAGAAGAAGCCCTTCATCTCCATCGGCGCCGGCAGCTCGGCCCTGACGAATGCCAATTGCACGCCCTACACCATCCACTACGCCTACGACACCGTGGCCCTGGCCAACGGCACGGGCGCCGCGGTGACCAAGGCCGGCGGCAAAACCTGGTTCTTCCTGACCGCCGACTACGCCTTCGGCGCGGCCCTGCAGGCCGACACGGCCGCCGTCGTGCAGAAGAGCGGCGGCACGGTCAAGGGCAGCGTCAAGCACCCGCTGAACGCCAACGACTTCTCCAGCTTCCTGCTGCAGGCACAGGGCTCCGGCGCGCAGATCCTCGGCCTGGCCAACGCGGGTGGCGACACCATCAACACGATCAAGGCCGCCAACGAGTTCGGCATCACCAAGGGTATGAAGCTCGCCGGCCTGCTGATGTTCATCAACGACGTGCACTCGCTGGGCCTGAAGACGACCGAGGGCATGTACCTGACCGACTCCTGGTACTGGAATCAGAGCCCCGAGGCCCGCGCCTGGAGCCGCCGCTTCTTCGACAAGATGAAGCGCATGCCCTCGTCGCTGCAGGCCGCGGACTACTCGGCTGTGACCCACTACCTGAAGGCCGTCGACGCCGCCAAGACCGACGACGCCGACAAGGTCATGGCCAAGATGAAGGACACGCCGATCAATGACTTCTACACCAAGGGCACCATCCGCAAGGAAGACGGCCGCGGCATCCACGACATGTTCCTGATGCAGGTCAAGTCGGTGAAGGAATCGACCGAGCCCTGGGACTACTACAAGGTCGTGACGCGCATCCCGGGCGACGAGGCTTTCACCAAGCTCGCGGACAGCAAGTGCCCGCTGGTGAAGAAGTGAACGTGAACCCCTCGCCCAGCCCCGCGCTGCTGGACGCGCGCGTTTCTGGTCGGTCCCCCGAGGGGACGCCGATCGATGCCGGCGAGAGCCGGCATCGACATCGGCCCTGGCCGCCCTTGGGAGCGGCCCGGCGGGCGTCCAGGGTCTGAACACGATTGCCATGACAGAAATCTTCGGTATTCCGCTGCCGGCCCTCTTGGGCCAGCTGCTGCTCGGCCTGGTCAACGGCTCGTTCTACGCGATGCTGTCCCTGGGCCTGGCGGTCATCTTCGGCATGCTCAACATCATCAACTTCGCACACGGGGCGCTGTACATGATGGGAGCTTTCTTCGCCTGGATGGGGCTGGAATACCTGGGGCTGAACTACTGGCTCATGCTCGGTCTCGCGCCGCTCGCGGTCGGCCTCATCGGCATCGTCATCGAGCGCACGATGCTGCAGTGGCTCTACAAGCTGGACCACCTCTACGGCCTGCTGCTGACCTTCGGCATCACCCTCGTCATCGAGGGCGTGTTCCGCAGCGTCTACGGTGTGTCGGGCCAGCCTTATCAGGTGCCCGACGCGCTGCAGGGCGCCACCAACCTGGGCTTCATGATCCTGCCCAACTACCGGGCCTGGGTCGTCGTCGCGTCGCTGATCGTGTGCTTCGCGGTGTGGGCGCTGATCGAGAAGACGTCGCTGGGCGCCAAGCTGCGCGCCGGCACCGAGAACCCCAAGCTCGTGCAGGCGTTCGGCATCAATGTGCCGCTGATGGTCACGCTGACCTATGCCGGTGGCGTGGCCCTCGCGGCATTCGCGGGCGTGCTGGCTGCGCCCATCCTGCAGGTGTCGGCGCTGATGGGCACCAACCTCATCATCGTGGTGTTCGCGGTGGTGGTGATCGGCGGCATGGGCTCCATCCTCGGCTCCATCCTGACCGGGCTTGGGTTGGGCATCGTTGAAGGGCTGACCAAGGTCTTCTATCCCGAGGCGTCCAACACGGTGGTGTTCGTCGTCATGGCCATCGTGCTGCTCGTTCGCCCGGCCGGCCTGTTCGGCAAAGAAAAATGAACAAGAAAGTCCTCGGCTACGCCGCGCTCTTCGTCGCTATCGCACTGCTGCCAGCGTTCGGCGTCTACCCCGTCTTCGTGATGAAGGTGCTCTGCTACGCGCTGTTCGCCTGCGCCTTCAACCTGCTCGTCGGCTTCACGGGCCTGCTGTCCTTTGGCCATGCGGCCTTCCTGGGCACCGCGGCCTATGTGACCGGCCATGCGCTCAAGGTCTGGGGCCTGCCGACGCCGGTGGGCATCCTCGTCGGCATGGCGGGCGCGGCCGGTGTGGGCCTGCTGTTCGGTCTGCTGGCCATCCGCCGCTCGGGCATCTATTTCTCGATGATCACGCTGGCCCTGGCGCAGATGCTGTACTTCTTCTTCCTGCAGACCCCCTTCACCGGCGGGGAAGACGGCCTGCAGTCGGTGCCGCGCGGCAGCTTCCTGGGCCTGCACCTGGAAAACGACCTGGTGCTGTTCTACGTCGTTCTGGCCATCTTCATCGCCGCCTTCTGGCTGATCTACCGCATCGTCCACTCGCCGTTCGGCCAGGTGCTGACGTCCATCCGCGAGAACGAGGCCCGCGCCACGTCGCTGGGCTACGACACCGGCCACTTCAAGCTGCTGGCCTTCGTGCTATCGGCCGCGCTGGCTGGCCTGGCCGGTTCCACCAAGACGCTGGTGCTGGGCTTCGCCACGCTGACCGACGCGATCTGGACCACCTCAGGCCTCGTCATCCTGATGACGCTGGTGGGCGGCATGGGCACGCTGGTCGGCCCCATGGTGGGGGCGCTGGTCATCATCGCGCTGGAGAACAAGATCGGCGACTTCGGCAATTGGCTGGGCGAGCTGACCGGCGTGGCCTGGTTCAACAGCCTGGGCGAATCTGTCAGCCTCGTCACCGGGCTGATCTTCATCGTCTGCGTGCTGGCCTTCAGGCGCGGACTGGTGGGCGAGGCGATGGCGCTGCTGGAGCGCAAGCCGAAACAACCCGCTTCCTGAACACCAGCACATTGCCCGCCATCACCAGCACCAGCCCGGCGAGCGCCGGCGCCGTCCACTCGTAGCCCTCCACCCAGGCCGACACGTTCAGCGCGACGACCGGGAACAGCACCGTGCTGTAGGCGGCCCGCTCGGGACCGAGGCGGCCCACCAGCGTCAGGTAGGCCGTGAAGCCGATGACCGAACCCGGGATAGCCAGGTACAGCAGCGCGCCGAGGTAGCGGGTGCTCGCGTCGAACGCGAAAGGCACTCCGGCCAACAGCGCATAGCCCGTCAGGATCGCCGTGCCCACCGCCATGCCCCAGGCGTTGGTCTGCACCGGTTTCAGGCCCTGCTGCTGCAGCGCGGCCGACAGCAGGTTGCCGGTCGAGAAGCACAGCGTGCCACCCAGCGCCCAGGCCAGGCCGGCCAGGCTGGCGTGGCCACCACGGATCTCGGGCCAGAACAGCAGCACCAGCCCCGTCAGGCCGAGCGAGCCACCCGCCAGGACCTGGGGCACGATGGCGCGGCCATGAACAAGACGCGCCAGCAGCGCGTTCCACAGCGCCGCGCTGGAAAACACGACCGCCACCAGGCCGCTGGCCAGCGTCTGGCTGGCGTTCAGGAAACAGACGAAGTTCAGGCAGAACAGACACAGTCCCTGGGCGAGCACCCAAGTGAGCGCCCGCCCACGCGGCACGACGAGCTGGCGCCGCCAGGCCAGCCAGGCGAACAGCACCAGGGCCGCGAGGCCGAAGCGGTAGGCGATGGACAGCGCAATCGGCACGGGGCCCAGTTGCCACTTCAGGGCGATCCAGGTCGTACCCCAGATCAGCACGACGAGCAGGTAGAGGAAGGCATTCATGCCCGCCATCGTGGCGCCGCGGGCGGCCGTGCGATTGCATATTCCTGCGCATCGTCGGCCTCAGGCCGGCACGGGGAAGGGCTTAGCACCTAGCATCGCTGCATGCTCGACCTGACCGCCGGCGCCACGGCCCACCAGCCCGTCTTCGACGTGCTGGGCCGCTCCAGCGCGCGCCGGGAACGTGAGCTGACGCTCGCCGACGACCTGCGCCTGGTGCAGTGGTGCAACGACGGCGGGCGCATGGACTACCAGCGGCCCGGCCACCACACCCTGTCGGTCTATCTGCAGGGCGGACACGACACCCACCTCATCGAGACACCCCGCGAGACCGGCTCGCCCGGCTGCCACTGCATCCTGCCAGCCGAGCACGAGTCGCGCTGGAACGTGGCCGGGCCGCTGCGCTTCGTCCACCTCTACCTGTCGGACGACGCCTGGGCCGACCGCATCGTCCGCCTGCTGGACGCCGAGCCCCGCGCCATCACGCTGGAGCAGCGCATCTTTGGCGAGGACGCCACACTTGCCGCCTGGGCCCAGGGCGTTGCCAGGTACGACTGGCAGGACCCCGCCGAGCGCCTGCGCATCGATGCGCTGAGCCAGGCCGCGCTGGATCACCTCGTGCTGCAGGCCGCCCGGCCGCGGCTGCGTGAGCGAGCCGAACGCTCGCCGGGTGGCTTGTCCGGGGCGGCGCGGCGTCGGGTGCTGGACTTCGTTGATGCCCACCTCGACAGCGCCGAGTTGAGCCTGCCCCGGCTGGCCGCCCAGGTCCACCTGTCCGAATTCCATTTCGCCCGCATGTTCCGCGTCTCCATGGGCTGCAGCGTGCACGACTGGGTCGCCGCCCGCCGCCTGGACCGCGCCCGCACGTTGCTGCGCGACACCGCCCTGCCCCTGGCCGACGTCGCCGCCGCCTGCGGCTATGCCGGCGCCAGCCATTTGACCCGCCACGTCAATGGCGCCCTGGGCGCGACGCCGGGCCAGTACCGGCGCACCATGGGCTTGCGCTGACTGCTGCCAGTACGCCGTCAGCATTCACTGGCGAGTTAGGGGGAGCGTCCGGCGGCGACATGGCTCACTATCCAGGCCATGGCCACGTCAGCCCGCTTCAAGTTCACCGCCACGCTCGTGGTGTCGGTGCTGGCGTGCGTCCTGACGCTTTTCGTGCCCGGCGAGGACGACGCGCCCGGCAGCGCGACCCACACTGCCGGCCTGTTGCCGCCGCCCCAGCGCTGAATTCCAGCCGCCAAGGCGTGACAAACGGCGCCACCTGGGCCTTCCTCGAAAGGCCTGTTCGCGAAGCGGACACTCACTGGCCCGATGATGTGCGACTTTGAAGTAGCGCACGTCCCCCGAAGATGAACGAGCTGTTGACCTGGCCCCTGGCCGCCGTGGCGGTCGCCGTCGTGCTGTTCCTGCTGTGGCTCGGCCGACGCCGGCAACAAAAGTCCCGTGCCGACGCCCGGCGCCGCGAAGCCGAGCGCCTCACGCTGGCACGGGCCGAATATGCGACTCGCGCCCCGCGCGTACCCGCCGAATCCGCCCGCCAGCAGGCCGACGATCAGGCCCTGCGCGAGGTCGAGGCCGCCGTGTCCCAGCGCCTGGGCCAGCAGCGTGCCGAGGAAGAACAGCTGGAGGCCGAGCGGGCACGCGTCGAGCACGAAGAAGCCCTCCGCTTCGAGGCCCAGGCCCAGCGCCTGGCAGAACAACGTGCCGAGACACAACGGCGCGAAGCCGACGAGCAGGCCGCTCGCGAGGCCGCCGAAGCCGCAGAGGCCGAACGGCTGGCGCAGGAACGCGCCGAGGCTGAGCGCCTCGCCCAGGAAGCCGCCGCTCGCGAAGCCGAAGCACGCCGCCTGGCCGACCTGAAAGCCCAACAAGAGGCCGAAGCCGAACGCCAAGCCCGCGAACAGGCCGCCCGCGAGGCTGCCGAGCTGCAACGCCTGGAGGACGAACGCGCCGCCCGAGAAGCCGAGGCCCTCAGGCTGGCCGCCGAGCAGGCCGAGGCCGAGCGCGTGGCTGCCGCCCGGCGCCGGGCGGAGGAACAGGCCGCGCGGGAAGCCGCTGAAGCTGCTGCTGCTGCTGCCGCGGCGGCCCTGGCCACCCGCGAACTGCGGGCCGACGAAACCCTCGTCCTCGTCGCCGACGATTCCAAGATCGTGCGCGTCAAGATCAGCCGCCTGCTGACCGGCCAGACCTATCGCGTCGCGCTGGCCGAGAGCGGCGAGCAGGCACTGGAGTTGATGGCCGCCGAGCTGCCGCACCTCTTGATCACCGACGTCGAGATGCCCGGCATCGACGGCTTCGAGCTGACCCGCCAGGTGCGCGCCGCCGCTGTGACGGCCGACCTGCCCGTCGTCATGATCACGTCCTCCGACGACAAGCAGGCCGAGGCCGCCGCCGCCGGTGTGACCCAGCTGCTGGGCAAGCCCTATTCGGAAGAGGCGCTGATCGCCGCCATCGAGCGAGCCCGCCTCGCCGTCCGGGTGCCGGCCTAAATGGTGTGCCCCTCGCTCAGTCTTGCGCGCTGAACGCGAGCAAGCCTGATCGGTCCCCCGTGGGGACGGCGATGCTTACGGCATCCAGCCGCAAGCACATCGCCAACGCGGGCCGGCTCGGGAGCGGCCCAGCGCTCGGCCCGAACGCCCCGACCGTTCCTGATCATCGCGGCGTCGTGTTTCGCTGCACCTCGCGCGCCCAGCGCGGCGCCCATTGCAGCAGCGGCTCGATCGCCAACAGCAGTGAGCGCCCGTGGGGCGCCAACCGATAGCCACTGCCTGCGTCATGCTCGACGAGCAGGGCCTCGCGCAACTCCGCCAGGCGCTGGTTCAGCACCGAGGCCGACAAGTCACCACAGGCGGCCTGCAGCGCTCTGAAGTTCAGGCTGGCGTCCTCGGCGCGCAGCTCCCACAGGATGCGCAGCGTCCAGCGGCGGTGGAAGAGTTCCAGCGCGGCGTTGATCGCAACCTTGCCCGAGGCGGGCGTGTCCGCCATGGCCAGCTTTGCGAGGCGTTTTGTCGTCATGCTTTGATTTTAGAAGCAAGCTCGGCTAGAGTCCGCCTACCGCAACGCTTCTAAATTCGAAGCATGAACACACACACACCCCGCATTGCCCCGCAAACCCTGCCGCTGCCGCTCGACCTGGCCGAGCGCATGAACCGCCTGCTGCCACCCGGCTTCCCGCCGCCGCAGATCTTCCTGACGGTCGCCCGCCATGGCGAGCTGTTCAAGGAGATGGTGGACACCGGCTTCCTCGGTCCCACCGGCCTGGCGGACCGCAAGCGCCTGGCACCCATGCTGCGCGAGGCCGTCATCCTGCGCACCTGTGCCATGGCACGCTGCGCCTACGAGTTCAACCTGCACGAGCAGACGATCTCGCGCCGCATGGGCCTGAGCGATGCGCAGATCGCCGACCTACGCGAGGCCAAGCCCGATGCAGCGCTGTGGACGCCCGAGCTGGCGGCCGTGTTCCAGCTGGTCGATGGTCTCGTCCAGCACCTGGACGTCGACGACGCGACCTGGGCCAGGCTGCGCCGCCATTTCGACGAGGCCGCGCTGATCGAGATCACGCAGCTGGTTGGCCACTACACCGGCGTGGCGATGCTGGCGGCCCTGGCAAGGCCGGCTCCGGACAGCTATCGATAGCTATCGCTGGGGTCTCGCCCACGCCGCCGAACGCAGCTATCGTCAGGTGCCATGGACAAGCCTATGACACCTGACCCTCTGCTCCAAGGCGCCTGCCACTGCGGCGCCGTTCGCCTTACCTTGCCCTTTGCGCCCGAGAAGGCGACGAAGTGCAATTGCTCGATCTGCCGCCGCCTTGGCGGCCTGTGGGCCTACTACGAGCTCGGCACGGTGAAGGTCGAAGGGCATCCCGAACACACGGCCGAGTACGTCTGGGGTGACAAGACGCTGCGCAATATTCGCTGCGCCCATTGCGGTTGCTCGACGCATTGGGAGCCCCTTGTCGCCGAAGCCGGTGCCCGGCACGGCGTGAACCTGAACAACTTCGAGCCACGGCTGCTGCAGGACGTGCAGGTGCGGCGGTTTGATGGGGCGGACAGCTGGACGTTCGTGGATTGATGGCTGATGCGCCTCGCGGCCACTACCGGGCATCGGTGCGGGACTGCTTCCCGCAAGGCTGGCGAAAGTGCTGGGTGTGAATGGCCCAGGTGAATGCCGTCCTTGACGCATTCTTGTCGCCCCAGCTTCGAACCCTTATGAGAACCTAATGCCGGAAGCCCTAGATTGGCATCTCCGTCACAGATGGCACACCGGCACGTGGGCCAGCATCGACCATGCCGAATAGAGCAGATGACTACTGGTTCCCAGCCAAGCGCTATGGCTGGGGCTGGGGTGTCCCGAACACCTGGCAAGGCTGGGTGGTCTTGTCCGCCTTTGCGGCGCTGCTCTCTCTGGGCGCGATCTTCCGTGGGCAGCTAGGGCATCTGTTATTCATCGCGTATACCGTCGCGGTCTGCCTGGGGCTTGTCGCCGTGTGCTGGCTCAAAGGCGAGCCACCACGCTGGCGTTGGGGCGACAGATGAATGACCGATCCTCACCTGCCATGGACTCCATGAACGAAGAAGTTCAGCGGGAGCTCTCGCCCAGTGAAAAGCCCCTCTGGTGGGGGCAGCCCCGGCAAGGCGTGGTCGTCCGCGGGTCGGATGCCTTCACCATCCCCTTTAGCTTGCTGTGGTGCGGGTTCGCGGTCTTCTGGGAAGCCTCTGCACTCAGGGCGCCAAACACGCCAGCATTCTTTGTGCTGTGGGGTATTCCGTTCGTCCTCGTCGGCGTGTACTTCGTGGTCGGCAGGTTCTTTGTCGAGGCGCGCCAGCGCGCAAATACCTACTACGCCGTTACTTCAGAGAGGGTCATCATCGTCTCGGGCGTGTTCGCGCGGAAGGTGAAATCGCTCAGCCTCCGTACGCTCACTGATCTGTCCTTGTCTGAGGCCAGGTCAGGCGAGGGCACCATCACGTTTGGTGCTCAGCATCCCATGGCGGCCATGTTCGGCGGCATGCGTGGTTGGCCTGGGGCGGAACAGAACCTTGGTCCGAGTTTTGACCTCATCCTCAATGCGAAGAGCGTGTACGAAACCATCCGCAGTGCTCAGAGCGCTGTGAGATAGGACTCCTGGCGGGCCCGTCGAGCGCAGCTGCTCATGTCAGCGCCGCAGCCCCGACCAGCTCACCTCGTTGAGAAAGCTGACGTCCAGCTTCGCGGGTGACTGCGTGCGGTCGAGCAGGAACACGCTATCGCCGCGCGCCTGCAGGATCTTGCCCATGGCCAGCGTCAGCAACACCTCGACCACCGGCAGCCGCGGATAGCTGGACGTGACCCGCACGAGGTTCTTGCCAATGCGCGTCACCGTCACGGTCACGCCACTCCTGGACGAGCCCTTGGAGTCCGAGATCACGTCGCCCTCGTACGTGCCTTCGGCGGCATCGCCCAGGTCGGGCTTGCGGCGCGGCTCATCAGCAGCAACAGCGCGCAGCGTCCAGGGCGCCAGCAGTGCGGCGGCGGCGAGACGGACGACATCGGATCGGCGCTGGGTCATGGAACTTCTCCTTCGGGACGCAAGAGCCTGATGCTAACGACGCCCTTTAGACCTCGGCCATACAGCTCAAGATCGACGACGACGAGCAGCGCATGGCCTTCTTCGAAAAGTGCGGCCCGTCTGTGCGCCAGGTGCCGCAGATCTTCATCAACGACCAGCGCGTGGGTGGCGTGACCGGGCTGCAGGCGGCGTTTTTCCAGCTGAAGATCTGAACCCTTCTCCAGCGCCTTTCAGCGCTTCACCGCCGCCAGCAGCCGGCCAATGAATTCGTTCAGGGCCGGCCCGTTGTCGATCCAGCGCACGACGGCCACGACATCGTTCTCCCAGTCGACGTAGATGATGTTCTGGCCATTGCCGCGGAAGGTCACGCTGCTCTCGGGCGCCGCAGGCAGGGCGTTGCGGCCAGTGTTGAGGAACCAGTTGCAGTAGCCGTACTCGGCGTTGTCCGGCCCGGGCTGGCGGGCCTTGGCGATCCAGTCGCGCGAAATGAGCTGGCGACCGGCCCACTCACCCTGGCGCAAGTGGAGATAGCCGAAGCGCGCCATGTCCCAGGCGTCGATGAACATGCCGCCGCCCCAGTGGCCGCCGCCGGAAACCGACTGCATGCGTTGGCCGTCCAGTTCCACCCAGCTGTTCTCGTAGCCGTGCCAGCGCCAGCGGCTGGACGCGCCAATCGGGTCCATGACCTGCTCGCGCAGCACCTCGGGCAGCGGCCGGCGCCAGACCTGCAAGGCGGCCAGGGCCAGCACGTTCACGCGCACATCGTTGTACTTGTAGTGCGTGCCCGGCTCATACAGCGGGCGGTTCGGCCAGTCCTCGGGCGTCTTGCCCACGGGGCGATCGGCCCAGTCGGGCTTGCCCCACAGCGTGCCCTGCCAATCGCTGGTCTGGCGCAGCAGGTGCTCCCAGGTGATGGGCGCGTTATGCGGCGTGGCGAACAGGTCGACACCGGGCGGCATGGCGTCGGCCACGCGCTCGTCGGTGCTCTTGATCAAACCCTGCTGCCAGGCCACGCCCACGACCGTCGACAAAAAGGTCTTGGTGATGCTGTGCGACATGTCAACGCGCCGCGTGTCGCCCCACTCGGCCACCAGCTTGCCGCGGTAGATGACCAGGCCGTTGGCTGCGGCGTGCTCGCGCGTGGGACCGATCTGGCCCCCGAAATAGGGTTCGTTCTTGCCGAAGCTCTGGGCGAGGTAGAGGGCCTGGTCGCGCGGCGCGGGGTTCTCATGCGCTTGGGCATAGGCGACGGCTTCGGCCAGCCTGGCGGCGTCGACGCCCATCGCGGCCGGCTCGGCGCGCTGCCAGTCGCCACGGGGCGGAAAGTAGGCCGGCTCGGCGGCGGCAAACGTCCAGACGAAGCTAGCGAGAAGGACAAATCGGCGGCGGCTCATCAGGCCATTGTGGCCAGAGCTCGCACCGTTCGGTCGTCTCGCGCGAGGCGAAAAAAAACCGGCTCAGAAGAGCCGGTCATTCACAGGGCGCCGCTGTGTTCAGTAGCGACCACCGCCGAAGCCGCCCGTGCCGTAGCCGACATCGGGACGCTTGGCTGCGGTGTACCCGGCTGCGCTGTAACCGCTCGAATCCTTGTTCGCTTCGCGGGGGCGAGCCAGGCTCACGACGATGGCGCGGCCATCGACGGACATGCCGTTCAGGGCGGCAATGGCGGCCTGGGCGACGTCGGCCGAAGCCATTTCCACAAACCCGAAGCCCTTGGAACTGCCGGTTTCCCGGTCCATCATGACCTTGGCCGAGGAAACGCTGCCGAACTCGGCAAAGTTGCTTTTCAGGCTGGAATCGGTCACGGAATAGGGCAGGTTACCCACGTAAATTTTGTTGCTCATGGACGAGCCTTTCTGAGGATTGACGCATCGCGAGGATGCGGATCTGCGAATCGGGGGTCCGCAGCGAGTGGGATGTCGGCGGAAACTGGCGGAGCCAGATCGTCAGCATCCGGGGTGGGTTGGCATGCACGCCTGCAGCCAGCCCTGGGTGACGGCGAACAGCCGGGCAGCTTCGCGTGAGGCAAAGGTCGTGTCGAAGCGGAACACACGACGGCAACTGTCGTTGCCTTGGGCCCGGTGAACCGAGAACGAGGCGCGAAAGCGGCCACAGTCGGTCGGGTGTGTCGCGGGCGAAACGACGTATTTGCCCATGGAGATGGCGTTGTTCGAAATCTTGTTCAGTCAGGGTTGCCCGGCTTGAGTCGCCCGGCGGGAGTGCTTTTTGGCTCGGTTGCCGGCCAAGAAGTGTCGAAGGTCGCGAACCGCGGCCTTTTGTGGCCGTGGACAAGCCGTCAGGAAGGCATTACCACGGCAGCCCACTATTATATCTTTTTTTGAATATTTGGACGAATCGTTATTTCTTTTGGTATTGAATTGGTCGCGTCCGTGCATAGACGCCGTGCCAGCGCGCAGCCGCGTTCGAGCAGGAAGTCGCGCAGCCTCTGCGCATAGCCAGGCGCGACGGCCTCGCGCACCGAGGGCCGCCCTGCCAGGGCCTCGCGCCAAGCCTGCACCCGCGGCAGGCCGTCGAACAGGCCCTCGGGCGGGATGACCTCGAAGTAGCGGAACACCGGGCCGAAGACCGCGTCGACCAGGCCGAAGCGCCGGCCGGCGAACCAGGGGCCGTCGCCAAGAACCGCTTCCACCTGCTCGAAGCGCAGACGCAGCGCGGCATAGGCCCGTTCCAGCGACGCATCGTCCGCCGCGCTGTAGAGCACGGCGATGCCGCTCAGCACGGCGGAGCCAAACTCCATCCAGGCCCGCTCGCGGGCCCGCGCCAGCGGGTCCTGCGGATGCAGGCGCGGCGGCCGCGTCTCGTCCAGGTATTCGCAGATGACGGCAGACTCGAAAAGCGCCTCGCGGCCAACGCACAGCACCGGCGTTTTGCCCAGCGGCGACAGGTGCAGGAACCAGTCCGGCTTGTTGGCGAGGTCCACGTCCAGGCGTTCGAAGGCCACGCTCTTCTCCTTGAGCACGATGGCGGCGCGTTGCACATAAGGGCAAAGCGCGTGGCTGATCAATGTCAGCGCAGTCATGCCGCACGCCAGGTGAACCGCTGGCTACGCTTGAGGGCGGCAGCGCCATCGCCGGCCAGCCACAGCACGACAGACATCGCGGCCAGGAAGACCGGGTACTCCCAGCCGCCGCCTGCGGCATTGAAGACCCAGCCATTGGACGCATGCACCCAGGCCGCGCCCAGCAGGATGGGTGTGAGGGCCAGCGCGACCTGACGCGGGTAGACGCCGAGCAGCAGCAGCGCGCCGCCGATGGCCTCCGCCGCGAACACCACGTAGGCCAGCGCACCCGGCAAGCCCTGGCCGGCAAAGAACTGCGCCGTGCCCGGCAGCGTGAAGACGAAAAGCTTGAGCCCCGCGTGGGCGAGGTACATCAAGCCCAGGGACAGGCGCAGCAGCAGCAGGCCCAGGGAGGTCGAGGACGCCATGGCGCATCTCCAGAAAGTGGTGGGACGCAGCCAATGTAGGTAGGCAGACGGCGCAGCGAAATACGCATCCAAGTCAACCTACATTGCAGCAATGCAATACGAACTTGTCTCCACCGACCTCGCCCTGGTGCTGGCCCTGCACCGCGCCGGCACGCTGGCCGCGGCCGGCGAGCGATTGGGCGTCAACGCGTCGACCGTGTTCCGGATGCTGCAGCGCCTGGAGCGCGGCCTGGGCCAGGCGCTGTTCGAGCGCGGCCGGCGCGGCTACAAGGCCGGCGAGCTGGCACGCACCCTGGCCGCCCAGGCGGAGCAGGTGGAAGCCGCGCTGGAAGCGGCCCGCGCCGCCGCCCAGGCCCAGCCCGGCCAGGCCGCCGGTACCGTGCGCCTGACGACGACCGACACGCTGCTGCACGGCCTGCTCGCGCCGGCGTTGGCGGCCCTGCACCAGGCGCAGCCCCGGCTGCAGTTCGAGCTGCACACCGGCAACGAGCTGGCGAGCCTGACGCGGCGTGATGCCGACATCGCACTGCGCGCCACCAGCAAACCGCCGCCCCACCTGATCGGCCGCCGTATCGGCCCCATCCGCGTCGCCCTCTATGCGGCACGCTCAAGCCCCATCAAGCACTGGGACCAGGTCGAGGCCGGCGACGCGGCCTGGGTCGCACCCGACGACGGCCTGCCCGAACACCCCTCGGTGCGCTGGCGCCAGAAGCACTTCCCGGCGCTGCAGCCGGCGTTTCGCACCGGCAGCGTGCAGAGCGTGGCTGAGCTGGTGGCGCAGGGCCTGGGCGTGGGCGTGCTGCCCCTCTTCCTGGCCGAGCCGAAGCGAGAACTGCGCCGGCTGACCGAGCCGCTGGACGAGGCCGAGACCGATCTCTGGCTGCTGACCCACCCCGAGACTCGCCATCTGCAGCGTGTGCAGACGGTCTGGAGCCACCTGGCCGAGGCGCTGGTGCTGGATTGAGCTGCGTCAAAGCAGAAAGCGCTTGACCTTGCCATGATGGGAAGCTTGACGATACCGGCATGAACAGCACCACCGCCCCCGCCACCGCACTGAACGACGTGACGCTGCAGGTCAGCGGCATGAGCTGCGCGTCCTGCGTGCGCCGCGTCGAAAAGGCCCTGCAGGCCGTGCCTGGCGTGCTGCGGGCCAGCGTCAACCTGGCGACCGAAAAGGCCAGCATCCAGGCCCTGCCCAATGTGCCCGTCGCCGCGCTGATGGCGGCCCTGGGCAAGGCAGGCTACCCGGCCACCCTCGTCGAGGCCTGCGCGCCGCCCGCGCCCGAAGCCCATGGCGGCCTGCCCGCCTGGTGGCCGGTCGCGTTGGGCGCCTTGCTGAGCCTGCCGCTGATGCTGCCCATGCTGCTGGGCGTGGTGCTGCCCGGCTGGCTGCAACTGCTGCTGGCCACGCCGGTGCAGTTCGTGCTCGGCGCGCGCTTCTACCGCGCGGGCTGGGGCGCGCTGCGGGCCGGCAGCGGCAATATGGACCTGCTGGTGGCCCTCGGCACTTCGGCGGCCTACGGCCTGTCGGTCTATCTGCTGCTGCGCCATCCCGGCCATGCGCATCTCTACTTCGAAGCCTCGGCCGCAGTCATCACGCTTGTGCTGCTCGGCAAGTTCCTCGAGCAACGCGCCAAGCGCCAGACGACGGACGCCATCCGCGCACTGAATGCGCTGCGGCCAGCGACCGCGCGCGTGCTGCGCGGCGATACCGAAACGGAGGTGCCGGTGGCCGAGGTCCGCGTCGGCGACCTCGTTGCCGTGCGCCCCGGCGACCGCATCCCGGTGGACGGTGAGATCGCCACGGGCCACAGCCACGTGGACGAATCGCTGATCACCGGCGAGAGCCTGCCGGTGGCCAAGTCGCCGGGCGAGCGCGTGACCGGTGGGGCCATCAATGCCGAAGGCGCGCTGACCGTGCGCACCACCGCCATCGGCGCCGAGACGACGCTGGCGCGCATCATCCGCATGGTCGAGTCGGCACAGGCGGCCAAAGCGCCCATCCAGCGCGTCGTCGACCGCGTCAGCGCCGTCTTCGTGCCTGTCGTGCTGGCCCTCGCGGCGCTGACCTTTGCGGGCTGGCTCATGCACTCGGGCAACGCCGAGCAGGCCCTGGTCAACGCGGTGGCCGTCCTCGTCATCGCCTGCCCCTGCGCGCTGGGCCTGGCCACGCCGACGACGCTGATGGCCGGTACCGGCGTCGCGGCGCGCCAGGGCATCCTGATCAAGGACGCCGAAGCGCTGGAGCTGGCGCACGCCGTCACCATCGTCGCCTTCGACAAGACGGGCACGCTGACGGTGGGCCAGCCGACGCTGACCGCCGCCCTGCCTGCCGAAGGCATACGCCGCGAGGAGCTGCTGCAACTCGCCGCCGCGCTGCAGCGCACCAGCAGCCACCCGCTGGCCCTGGCCGTGCTCGCCGCGGCCCAGGGCCTGGTGGCGCTGCCGGTCGAAGGCGCGATTGCGCTGCCGGGCCGTGGTGTCGAGGGTGTCGTCCAGGGTCGCAGGGTCGCCCTTGGCAGCGCGCGGCTGGCGCAGGAGCTGGGTGTCGACGGCGGCGCGCTGGCCGGCGAGGCGCGGCGGCTGGAGGCCGGGGGCCAGACCGTCTCCTGGCTGGTCGAAGGCGGCACCGAGCAGCGCCTGCTCGGCCTGCTGGCCTTCGGCGACCGCGTCAAGGACACGGCGGCCGAGGCCGTTGCCCAGTTGCAGGCCCGCGGCATCCGCACCGTCATGCTGACCGGTGACAGCCACGGCGCGGCGGCCGGCGTCGCGCGGGCCCTCGGCATCACCGAGGTCCACGCCGAAGTGCTGCCCGCCGACAAGGCTGCGGTCGTGCAGCAGCTGCGCGAGGGCGGCGCAGTCGTCGCCTTTGTCGGTGACGGCATCAACGACGCGCCGGCGCTGGCGGCGGCGTCGGTCGGCTTTGCGATGGCCGGCGGTGCCGACGTGGCCACCGAAGCGGCCGGTGTCACGCTGATGCGCGGCGACCCGCGCCTCGTCGCCGACGCACTGGATGTGTCGCGCCGCACCTACGCCAAGATCCGCCAGGGCCTGTTCTGGGCCTTTGCCTACAACGTCGTCGGCATCCCGCTCGCGGCCTTTGGGTTGCTCAGCCCCGTCATCGCCGGCGCGGCCATGGCCTTCAGCAGCGTCAGCGTCGTCGCCAATGCCCTGACGCTCAAGCGCTGGCGCGGCACGGCGATGCAGGAGCGGCGATGAACATCGGCATGAACATTGGTGCTGCCGCCCAGGCCTCGGGCGTGTCGGCCAAGATGATCCGGCACTACGAGAGCATCGGCCTGTTCGCAGCACCGACGCGCAGCGAGTCGGGTTACCGAATCTATGGCGAGCGTGAAGTTCATCTGCTGCGCTTCATCCGCCACTCGCGCGACCTCGGCTTCTCGCTGGCGCAGATCCGCGCCCTGCTCGGCCTTTGGCAGGACCGGGATCGGCCCAGCCGTGAAGTTCGCGCGCTGGCGCAGGAACACCTGGCCGAGGTGGACATCAAGCTTGCCGAGCTGCAGGCCGTGAAGGAGACACTGCAGCAGCTCGTGCAAAGCTGCCACGGCGACGAGCGGCCCGACTGCCCCATCCTCGACACGCTGGAGGCCGGCCCCGAGGCGTTAACAAAGCGCTGACGCATCCGCGCTATCGTTGGCCATTTCCACCAACGCGAGCCCACGATGCGCCTCATCCTTCTCGCCGCCCTGGCCCTGGCCGCACAGGCTGCCCACGCCTCGTCCACCACCGCCTCTTCGGCCGCCGATGCCGGCTCGTCCGCGTCGGGCAGCGTGTCAGACTCCTTCAAGGGATCGTCCAACAGCAGCAGCGGCGAGGAACGCCGCGCCGAAGGCCGCTACCGCGTCACCGAGGTGGCCCGGGCGGACACCGCTGGCAAGCTGCGCCTGAAGCTGGAGCGCGACGGCGCCGCGCCCGTCGAGCTGACGCTGCCCCAGCAGGCGCTGGCGGCGCGGGCCGTCAACGTCGGCGACGAGGTGCAGGCCACGCCCCAGGCCTATGGCGTCGCCTTCGCGCATGCCGACACCGGCACCGCCTTCTTCCTCGTGCTGGAAGACGCCTGGCAACGCGAGCTGGCGACTCGCGTCGTCAAGCCTTGATCCGAACCGCAGTCACGGCCGCGCTGCTGCTGACGGCGGCCATCGCCGAGGCTGGCTTACCGCCCCGGGGCTGCGATTCCAAGCACGACATCACGGCCGCGCAGCAGGACAGGCTGCTGCGCTTCGCGGCCGTCGTCCGCCAGGCGCTGGCCGAGTCGGGCAGCCCGGCCGCGCTGATTTCGCGCTCGGGCACCGATCTGTCGCGCTTCGGTCTGCGCTACTCCCATGCCGGCATCGCGCTGGCCGACGGTCTGGATACGCCCTGGGCCGTGCGCCAGCTCTACTACGCCTGTGCCGAAGGCGCGCCTCGGCTCTTCGACCAGGGTCTGGCCGGCTTCATCTCGGGCAGCGACGATGCCGACGTGGGCTATGTGAGCCTGCTGCTGCTGCCGGCCGAGGCCGCCGCGCCGCTGGCCGCCACGGCACTGGACAAGCCCGTAGCGCTGGGCCTGCTGAACGCCAACTACAGCGCCAATGCCTATCCCTTCAGCACGCAATACCAGAACTGCAACCAGTGGGTGGCCGAGTTGCTCGCCGCCGCCGTGGGTGGCACCCATGCGCGAGCGGACGCCCAGGCCTGGCTGCAACGCGAGGGCTATGCGCCAGAGCCGGTACGGGTTTCCGGCTGGCTGCTGATGGCCGGCCACTTCATGCCCTGGCTGCATTTCGACGACCAGCCCCGCGAGCAGCTGCGCGCCAGCGCCGTGAAGACCAGCCTGCCCGACAGCCTCGAAGCCTTCGCGCTGCAGCGCTGGCCCACGGCGCGGCGCATCGAGTTCTGCCATGGGCCGCAGGGCGTCGTGCAACGCGAGGGCGGCGCCGCGCTGGCGGCGGACTGTGTGCCGCAGGCGGGCGACCGCGTCATGGCCTTGAAATGAATCCGCCAGCAGAACCGACACCCCTTTGCGGGGGGAGCTGACCAGACCCACCAAAAATGAGGATGCGTAGCGCACCTGCGCTGCGCACAGTCCGCCCCCACAACAACGAGTTTCTTTTGGGGGCCGCAATGGACGAACTGATGGAACGGGCCGTGGAGACCACGGCGAGGGAGGACTTCACCGACGGGGCCGAGCTGCGCGGCTCGTCCTTCGACTACCTGACGCAACCCGGCGCCGACCTGGCCGCCAAGGCCCAGGCCTTCCATGCCTGGGCTGAGAACCGTGTGGCGCACGGCGTCTTTCCCTATGCCAAGCGCCTGGGCGGCCGGCCGGGCGCCACCGCCGAGCTGACGCTGCTGGACGGTCAGCGCCATGCGGGGCTGAACTTCTCGTCGCAGGAGTATTTGTCGCTGGCCCGCCACCCCAAGATCTGCGCCGCGGCGCAGGCGGCCATGGAGCGCTACGGCGTGCACAGCGCGGGCTCCACCGCACTGGCCGGCAATGTCGAGGAGGCGACCCTCCTGGAAGCGGAACTCGGCGAGCTGCTGCGCATGCCCGAGGTGCTGCTGTTCCCGACGGGCTGGGCCGCGGGCTTCGGAGCCATCAAGGGCCTGGTGCGCGAGGCCGACCACATCATCATCGACCAGCTCGCCCACAACTGCCTGCACGAGGGCGCGCGGGCGGCGACGCCCAACGTGCACCTGCACCGCCATCTGGACGTCGACCATGTCGAGCGCCTGCTCAAGCGTGTGCGCCAGCGCGACCCGCACAACGGCATCCTCGTCGTCACCGAGGGCTGCTTCTCGATGGACGCCGACTCGCCCGACATCCGCCGGCTGCAGTCGCTGGCGCATGAGCATGGCGCACTGCTGATGGTGGACGTGGCGCACGACCTGGGCTGCATGGGGCCCGGCGGCGGCGGGCAGCTCGAGCTGCAGGGCGTGCTGGGCCAGGTGGACCTGGTGATGGGGTCGTTCTCCAAGACCTTCGCATCCAACGGCGGCTTTGTGGCCACGCATGACCGCGCGATCAAGGAGTACCTGCGCTTCTATGCCGCACCCAACACCTTCTCCAACGCGCTGTCACCGGTGCAGGTGGCCATCATTCGCGCCTGCTTGGCCATCGTGCGCTCCAACGAAGGCGTGGAGCGGCGTGACCGGCTGATGCGCGCCATCCTGGGCCTGCGCGGCGCGCTGACCGAGCAGGGCATCACCGTGCTGGGCCATCCCTCGCCGATCGTGCCGGTCATGCTGGGGCATGACGCGCTGGCCCGCGTGGCCAGCCGCGAGATGAGCCAGGCCGGGCTTTTGGCCAACCTCGTCGAGTACCCGGCCGTGTCGCTGAACAGCGCCCGGCTGCGCATGCAGGTCATGGCCGACCACACGCCCGCCCTGGCGCAGACGGCGGCGCGCATCGTGGCAGATTCATTGCAGCGCGCACGCGACCTGACCGGCCACGCGAACTGAACCTCTGCATTTCGTATTCGGGCCGAGCGCTGGGCCGCTCCCGAGCCGGCCCACCCTGGCGATGTGCTTGCGGCTCAATGCCGCAAGCATCGCCGTCCCCTCGGGGGACCGACCAGGCTCGCCCGCGTCCAGCGCGGCAAGACTGGGCGAGGGGCCGATTCAGTCCCGTGCCGGGATCTTGAGGCCGCGCTGCACTGCGGGACGAGCCAGGAAGGCCTGGAGCACTCGCTTGACTTCGGTGAAGTCATCGAAGCCGACCAGATCGCCAGCGCCGTAGAAGCCAACCAGGTTGTTGACCCAGGGCCAGGTGGCGATGTCGGCGATCGTGTATTCGTCGCCGACCAGCCAGTCGCGGCCTTTCAGGTGCACGTCCAGCACGTTGAGCAGGCGCTTGGCCTCGGCGATGTAGCGGTCGCGCGGGCGCTTGTCCTCGTAGTCCTTGCCGGCGAACTTGTGGAAGAAGCCGACCTGGCCAAACATCGGTCCGATGCCGCCCATCTGGAACATCAGCCACTGGATGGCTTCGTAGCGCTTGGCCGCATCCTTGGGCAGCAGCTGGCCGGTCTTGTCGGCCAGGTAGATCAGGATGGCGCCGCTCTCGAACAGCGGCAGCGGCTGGCCACCCGGACCGTTCGGGTCGATGATGGCGGGGATCTTGTTGTTCGGGTTCAGCGACAGGAACTCGGGCGTGAGCTGGTCGTTGGTGTCGAACTTGACCAGATGCGGCTCATAGGCCAGGCCGATCTCCTCCAGCGCGATGGCCACCTTGACGCCATTGGGCGTGGGCAGCGAATAGAGCTGCAGGCGCTCGGGGTGCGCGGCGGGCCATTTCTTCGTGATGGGGAAGCGGCTGAGGTCGGTCATGGTGAGTGGCGAAATGAGTTCGCAGCGACTTTAGAGGCGCCAGGCATGGCCCTGCGTCAGACGGGGCATCGCACTTGGTGCAGCTTTCAGGTTTCGTCGGGCCAGGGCAGGCGGCGGACCATGGAACTGGCTCGCAGCGTGTTGTGCACCTCGGCCACGGCATCCGTCTCGGCCAGCAGCTGCTCGATCTGCTCGGGCGAAGCCGGCGAGACGAGGCGGGCGCGGTACTGGATGTCGCGCGCGGCGAGGCCAATGCCGTCGAACTCGGCGCTCGCTTCGACCTCCACCTCGGTCAGCTCGATCTGCAGCCGCACGGCTTCGCGGTAGAGGTCGTTGCAATAGCAGCTGGCGAGAGCCAGCATCAGGAACTCACCACCGTTGACGGCTGAGCCACCGCCCGCACGACCCTCTGTGGCCAGGGGCTTGGCCTGACCCGCCGTGTTCACCTGGACCGCATGCGACGTTGTCGTATTCCTGAGCCGAGCCGAGATTTGCATGGTGCCCTAGTACCGTTCCACATGCTTGGACGCCCGCGGCCCCGGTTCATAGGGGTCGGGCCAATAGTCGGTCACGCGCAGGATGAGGCCGTCCTTCAGGTCGAAGAGGGTCAGGCCCATCATCGGCGGCGCGCTGCTGATGAAGCTGATCTGCGTCATCGCGCTGCCGTGGTCGGCAATGCAACGCAGCACCTCGACCCGCCAGGGCTGGGGCCAGGTCGCGAAGAAGTCCACATAGCCCAGCGGGCTGCGGATGCGCTCGCGGCTCTGCGGCGCCTCGTAGGTCATTTCGGGATGCAGCAAACGGCCCAGGCCCGCCCAGTCCTGGGCATTGGCGAGCTGCCAGTGCAGCAGCACGAGGTCGCGGGTGGCAAGGCTCATCGCAGAAACCTCCCAATGCAATCCGACGACTATGCAGCAAACCAGCGCCCCCGCGCGGCGTGAAAATGCCCCCATGTCGACCACCGCCCCCGCCGCCCCAGGTCCCTCACAGCCGTCGCGGCTCGCGCTCTATCTGCAGCTGATCCGCTGGGACCGCCCCGCCGGCTGGCTGCTGCTGCTGTGGCCGACGCTGTCGGCGCTGTGGATCGCGGCGGATGGCTGGCCGGGCTGGCATCTGCTGGCCGTGTTCACCCTCGGTACGGTGTTGATGCGCTCGGCGGGCTGCTGCGTCAACGACGTGGCCGACCGCGATTTCGACCGTCATGTGCAGCGCACCGCCGCGCGGCCGGTGACGACGGGTGCGGTGTCGGTGAAGGAGGCCTTGATCCTCGGCGCGGTGCTGTCCCTGGTGTCCTTCGGCCTGGTGCTGACGACCAACCCGCCCACCATCCTGCTGAGCTTCGCGGCCCTGGCCGTGGCCATCGCCTACCCGTTCGCCAAGCGCGTGCTGGCCATGCCGCAGGCGGTGCTGGGCGTGGCCTTCTCCTTCGGCATCCCGATGGCCTTTGCCGCAGCCCTGGGCGGCATGGAATGGAATCTGCGCGCGGTGCCGCTGTCGGCCTGGGCCCTGCTCGTGGCCAACCTGTTCTGGGTGCTGGCCTATGACACCGAATACGCGATGGTGGATCGCGACGACGACCTGAAGATCGGCCTGCGCTCATCGGCCATCGCGCTGGGCCGTTGGGACGTGCCCGGCATCATGATCTTCTACGCCGCCTACCTGGCCATGTGGGCGGGCCTGGGCCTGCGCCTGGGCCTCGGGCGCTGGTTCCTGCTGGGCATTGCGGTGGCCGCAGCCCAGGCGCTGTGGCATTACAAGCTGATCCACCGGCGCAGCCGCGCGGGCTGCTTCACGGCCTTCCGGTCCAACCACTGGCTGGGCTTCGCGGTCTTTGCCGGCACTGCGGTGGACCTGGCCCTGCGTTGACCTTGGAGGTGAGGCCTCAGGCCGCCTGCGGGAAGCGGGCTCGGATCGCGTCCATCCAGCCCAGCAGGGCCAGCGTCTCGGCATGCGGCATGCGCGGGCTCTCGATCAGACCCTGGCGAATGCAAGCCTGGGCCTCGGCAATCTCACCCTCGAAGCCGTTGAGCACGAAGGGGGCTTCGACGCGCTTGGGCCGCGACCGATGCGCATCGAGTTCGACGACTTCGGCACTCGAGAAACCCTGCGGAAAGCGCAGCGCCGCCCGGCTGCCCAGCACCTCGAAGGCATTCGCCGAGGCGGCGTCAAAGCCACATCGGAACTGCGACGTGACACCGCCGGGGAAGTGCAGGGTCACGTTGACGGCGGCGTCGACTCCGGTCGGTGCCATCTTGGCCTGCACATCCATGGCAACGGGCTCGGGGCAGATGCCGCCGTTCATTTGCTGCAGTACCCAACGCGTCACGGCGAGGTTGTAGATGCCGATGTCCCACAGCGCGCCGCCGGCCAGCGCCGGGTTCCACAGCCGGTGCTGGGGGTCGTAGTCGGCCGCGAAGCAGAAGCTCGATTGCATGGCACGCAGCTCGCCGATGGCACCCTCGCGCAGCCAGCGGCCGGCGATGTCATAGGCGGGCAGGAAACGCGTACGCAGCGCCTCCATCAGGAAGACGCCCTGCCTGCGCGCGAGCTCCACCAGGGCCTGACCCTCGGCGCGCGTCGTCACCAGCGGCTTCTCGCACAGCACGGCCTTGCCGGCTTCCAGCGCCGCACGGATGCATTCGCCATGGTGGGAATGGGGTGTGGCGATGTAGACGGCGTCGATGGACGCGTCGGCCAGCAGCTCGGGCAGCGCCGTTGTCACGCGCGCCGGCGCCTCGCCTTCGCGCCGCCATTGCGCGGCATAGGCCTGGCCCTTGGCCGCGTCGCGCGCGAACACGGCGGCGAGGCGAGCGCCGGGTACGGCGGCCAAGGCAGCGGCAAAGTGGTTGGCGATGCCGCCGGGGCCGACCACGGCCCAGCGGAAGATGTCGTTGTCGCCGGCCACCGCTGAGGGCTTCAAGCCTTGTTGACGCCGCCAGGGAAGCGGGCGCGGATGGCATCCATCCAGCCCAGCAAGCCCAGGGTCTCGGCATGCGGCATGCGCGGGCTCTCTACCAAGCCCTGGCGGATGCAGGCTTGCGCCTCGGCGATCTCGCCCTCGAAGCCGTTGATGACGAACGGCGTCGCGACACGCTCAGCCGGCGCCTTGCGCGTGACGAGCTCGACCGCCTCGGCCTGCCAGAAATCGACCGGGAAGCGCAGGCCCGCTTTCGACCCCAGGGCCTCGAAGGCGTTGACCGAGGCGGCGTCGAAGCCGCAGCGGAACTGCGAGGTGACGCCGCCGGGAAAGTGCAGCGTCACGTTGACGGCCGCGTCCACCCCGGTCGGCGCGATCTTGGCCTGCACGTCGATGGACTCGGGCTCGGGGCAGATGCCGCCGTTCATCTGCTGCAGCACCCAGCGCGTCACGGCCAGGTTGTAGATGCCGATGTCCCACAGCGAGCCGCCGGCCAGGGCCGGGTTCCACTGGCGGTGCAGCGGGTCGTAGACGGAGGCGAAGCAAAAGCTCGACTGCATCGCGCGAAGCTCGCCAATGGCACCGTCGCGCAGCATGCGGCCGGCGAGGTCGTAGGCGGGCAGGAAGCGGGTCCACAGCGCCTCCATCAGGAAGACGCCCTTGGCGCGCGCCAGGTCGATGAGGGTCTGGCCTTCGGCGCGCGTCGTCACCAGCGGCTTCTCGCACAGCACGGCCTTGCCGGCCTCCAGCGCAGCGCGGACGTATTCGCCGTGGTTGGAGTGAGGCGTGGCGATGTAGACGGCGTCGATGGCGGCGTCTGATAGCAGGTCTGGCAGCGCTGTCGTCACATGCGCCGGCGCTTCGCCTTCGCGTTGCCATTGCCGGGCATAGGCTTCGCCCTTGACGGCGTCGCGCGCGAACACGGTGGCAAGGCGGGCACCGGGCACTGCGGCCAAGGCGCCGGCAAAGCGGTTGGCAATGCCGCCGGGGCCGATGACGCCCCAGCGGAAGATGTCGTTGTCATGGGCCATGGCTGAGCGCTTTCACGAGGTCGGATTGCGTGAGGATGCCGACGAGCCTGGCTTGCTCGCCGACGATGGGAATATGGTGGTGGCCAGTGGCCGAGAACAGCGGCACCAGCTCAGCAATGGGCCGCTCGGCGCTGGCCACGCGAACCTGGCGGCTCATGATCTGGCCGACCACCTCGGGCTTGGCCGAATGCGTCGCCGGTGACGGCTTCAGCAGCGTCTGCAACCGGCCGGCCAGGCCCTCGCGCTGCTGGCCTTCAGCCGCACGCATGAAGTCGGCGCGCGTGACGATGCCGACGATGCGCTGCACCCGGTCGACGACCGGCAGCGCCTTGATGCTGTGCTGCTGCAGCAGCGCCCAGGCCTCGGCCAGCGGCGTGCCGAACTCGACCGTGAAGACGGGCGTGGACATGATGTCGGCGCAGCGCAGGCCACCCAGGCGGTTGCGATAGCTCAGCAACTCGGCCTCGTGCAGCAGGTTGGCGAGGTCGTCGCGCGGCACGTCCAGCACCTGGTTGTAGCGGGCCAGCACGGCATTGAGTTCGGCGTCGCCAAAGCGCGGCGGTGCGACGCTCGCGCCCGCCGGGGCTGGGGCGGCCGGCTGCACATGCTGGGCATGGGGATAGCGGCGGCCGGTGAGACTGTTGTAGGCCATGCCGGCCAGCACCAGCAGCAGGGAGTTCAGCGCTACCGGCACGAAGGCGAAATGCCAGTCGTGCGTGGCGGTCAGCACCATCAACAGGCTGGCCGCGCCGCCGGGCGGATGCAGGCAACGCAGCAGGAACATCGAACCAATGGCCAGGGCCACCGCAACCGCGGCGACGCCCGCCGGCGGCAGCGGCAGCCACGCCATGCAGGCAATGCCGACCAGGGCCGACACCGTGTTGCCGCCGACGACGGCCCAGGGCTGGGCCAGCGGGCTGGCCGGCACCCCGAAGACGAGCACGGCGCTGGCGCCCAGCGGCGCGACCAGCCAGGGCAGGCCAGAGCCCATCGCGGCGCGGCTCAGCAGGCCGGCCAACAACAGGCCGAGGCCGGCGCCGAGCACGACGCGCAGGCGCTCTCGCGCGTTGACAGCCTGCGGCGCAGGCCGCAGCGCATTCAACAAGGCGAGGACACGGTCGGACAGGGAGACGGCGGTGGACATCGGCGGCGGCAGGGCTGAGTAGCTGCGCCGCCGATTGTGTCCGCCGCCGGCGCCCGCGCCGGTTCAAACAGGTTTCATGGAGCCCCTCGCCCGGTCTTGCAGACCGCGCCGCGGCAGTGCCGCGGCCCTTCGGCAGGCGCATCACGCCCACTGGGCGTGATGTGTCCGGCCTCAGCCCCCTGGGGGACGGCGATGCTTGCGGCATCGAGCCGCAAGCACATCGCCAACGCGGGCCGGCTAGGGGCGGCCCGGCGCTCGGCCCGCCAGGGGGGCCGACATGACTCGCGTCAGGCTTTGCTGAGCAGGCCGCTCATCTGCGCCTTCAGCGTCAGGGCCTGAGCACGGCGCTCCTTGGTCGCGGCCCGCTGGTAGGCGGTCTCGGCCTTCTCGCGCAGGGCCACGGCGCGCTCCAGGGCTTCCTGGTAGCGCTCGATCGTGTAGGTGTTCTCGGTGCCGATGTAGACGCTGCGCGCCAGCGGCGTCTCGCCGAAGCGAGGCAGGGTTACCGCGAAGCTGCAATCACGGACACGGCTGCCGGCACGCTGGCGCACGATCGGGCCGGAGATGCCCGAAGGCAGATCGCTCTGCTTCTTGCGGCTGGGCGTGCGGCGCAGGCGCGATGGCGCTGGCAGCGTCGCGATACGTTTGAGCAGCTCCTTGGTGGCCATGGCCAGCGCACGGCGCGCGCCGCTGCCGTCCTGGCTGTGGTCGGAGAACAGCTTGGTGCCGCCATAACGCAGCTGCCAGCCATGGGTCGACAAATGGTCGATTCTTTGAATGCATTGCGGCACGACAAAATGCTCGCCGCTGAAGATCACTACGTCACGCGTGTTCATCACTGCCCCCGGTCTTTCAGCCCACCTGTGCGTCATTGCGCGGCGGGTCTACTAACGCCCCTCTGATACGGACTGAGTTTATGGGGGTTTATGGGCTCGGTGCGAATTTATGACTTCATGAAAACAGTTTCATTGCAATCCCGTCAGCTCAGCGACAGCTAAGCGCGCAGTCCGGCGGCTGGTGTCGGCGCCCAGGGCAGGTGGCAAGCTGGCCTGCTTGCTGTTCCGGGGGACGTCAGCGGCCGCGCTGCCCGGGCCGTTGGCCAGCCAAACCCGGGTCGAACAGCTCCATCACCCGCAGTTGGGCGCCGCTGCGGCTGAACACCGAATTGCGTGACCACAACATCTGCGCCGAGGGGGGCCGGCCGGTGGCCGTCAGCCATTGCCGCTCGGCATGGCGGCGCGTGTGGCCGTGGCGGGAGAGGCGGCGCGGTTGCAGCTCGCTGCGGTGGATGCGGTAGTCGTCGTAGAGCAGATGCGCCAGCGGCTTGGTGCCCAGGCCCTTGAGCGCCCGCCAGGGGCCCGTGGTGGCGCGCTGGTGCACGGCAGAGCGCGCCCACACCAGGGGCTGGCCATCGACGCGCAGGATGACCTCGCGCACGACGGTCAGGCCACGCGGCGGCAGGCCCAGGGCCGCGCGCTCCAGCGCCCGGAACGGCGCCACGCCCTGGCGCAGCACCTGCACCTCGAAGCGCTCGCCCAGGCGGGCCAGGCGGCGGCTCAACGAGCCCGGCGCCCGCAGCCAGTCGCGCAGGCTGTCTCTGGTCGCAATACCCACTCAGACGCCGAATTCTTTGCCGAGTTCGGCGGCACGCTTTTGTGCGGCAAGCACGGCACGCCGGATGGCCGCGTCGACCGCATCCGCCTGCATCGACGTGATGGCCGCATGCGTCGTACCGCCCTTGCTCGTCACACGCTCCCGCAGCGTGGTCGGCGACTCGTCGGACGCCAGGCCCAGCCCGGCCGCGCCGGCACAGGTGGCGAGCGCCAGCCGCCGGCCCTGCTCGGCCGTGAGACCCATGTCGACGGCCGCGGCCATCATGGCCTCGACGAAGAAGAAGAAATAGGCCGGGCCCGAGCCTGACAGCGCCGTCACGGCGTCGAGATCGTCCTCGCGTTCGACCCACAGCGTTTGGCCGGTCGGTTTGAGCAGGCGCTCGACGGTGGCGCGCTCGTCGGCGGACACGGCCGGCCGCGCATACAGGCCGGCGATGCCCTGGCCGATCAGCGCCGGCGTGTTGGGCATGGAACGCACGACACGCTCGCTGCCGGTGGCCGTGACGATGGACTCCGAGCGGATGCCGGCCATGACCGACAGGTGCAGGGCCCCGCCGAGCCAGTCCTTGACCGGCTCGGCGGCGGCACCGAAGAGCTGGGGTTTGACGGCCCAGACGATGGTCTGCGCGGCCGCCAGGCCAGCATCGCCCGCGGCCAGCGCCGCGACGCCGAACTCGCCGACGAGCTTCTCGCGCTGCGGCGCATAGGGCTCGACGATGATGAACTGGGCGGGGCTCATGCCGGCGCGCAGCAGGCCGCCGATGATGGCGCTGGCCATGTTGCCGCCACCGATGAAGGCGATCTTTTCTGCTCTCATGGGCGGAAGTCTAGGGGACCAGCGCCGACGGGAAACAAAGCAGCGACGTGACAAGGCTATCGTTGCGGCTCATGAGCCTCCCACGCCCCGCCCGCCGCTTGCTGCTCCTGTGCGCCCTCGCATTCGCCGGTCTCGCCGGCTGCGCCGGCGGGCCACCGCCGCCCAAGCCCTGGGCCGAGACGGCGACGCGCGAATTGAATTTGTCGCTGGGCAGCTTCGAACTGCAGGGCCGGCGCGTGCACATCACGCGCAGCGCGAGCGCTGCGGCGGCCCAGCCCGTCATCGTCTATCTGCCCGGCCTGGGGCAGGGCAGCGACGCCGGCCAGCGCTGGGCGGCGGCCTGGGCCCAGGCCGGCTACACGGTGCTGGGCGTGCAGCCGCTGGAGGCCGATGCAGCCGCATGGCGTTCCGAGCTGGCCCGCACCGGCGAGTTCCGCGAACTCGGCCTGCTGCACTATGGCGAGGCCCTGCGCGCCGACCGGCTCGACGCGCTGCGCCGCCTGCTGCCGGCCCTTCGCGCGGCCCAGCCGGCACTGGACTGGGGCCATGCCAGCCTTGCCGGATACGAGACCGGCGCACAGACCGCACTCGACGCACGCGACGACACCGGCTGGCAGGCCGTCATTGCGATCAGCCCGCCGGCCATGCAGGCCCCGGCCGGCGGCGTGGCCACCTTGCTGATCACCAGCGAGATCGACCAGGACCCGCTCGGCCTGCTGCGCCGCCCCGCCGAGCGCAGGCAGGCCTTCGACAGCTTTGCGCCGGGCAGCGGCTGGTTGCTGAACCTCGGCGCCGTCTCGCATGCCGCCCTGGCCGGCACGATGGCGCCCGAAGGATTTCATGTGCAGGACCAGCGCCATGGCCAAGCTCCGATCGGCGGCATGGGGGGTGGCCGTGGACGCGGCGGAGCTGGCGGCGAGGGCGGCGGCATGCACGGGCCCCAGGGCGGTGGTTCGCGCGGCCCACGCAGCGGCAGCGCGACCGAGGCGGCCCAGTCCGACATCGGCGACGGCTTCCGGCTCAGCCACGCCTTCCTGGATGCGCAGTTGCGCGGCGGTGCACCGCTGTCGGCCGGTGGGCCGCTGACGTCGCGCTGAGCTCATTAAACTCCGCGGCCACCGACGGAGAGGGCATGGGCGCGAGCGACGAACTGGATGGGCTGCTGCTGCAGGATGAACTGCTGCGCTCGCTGGAGCGACCGGTCTGGGGGCTGTTCGGCCTGACCCTGGCGGCCGTCATCGGCCTGCTCGGACAGACGACGGCCCTGGCCGTGGTCGGCTGGATGGGAACCTGGCTCCTCGGCCCCTGGATCATCAGCCGCGCGGCGCCAGTGCTGGGCACCTCGCCGCTTGTCAAATACCCGCTGTTCCTGAGTTGCGCCATGCCCTTCCTGAGCCTGCTGGCGCCGCTGTATGTGTGGCAGGCCTCCAAGACGCGGCGGGCCGAGCTGGCCACCGCCATCCGCCAGGCCGAGCTGCGCGAGCGGCGGCGCGGCCCTGAGGCGGCGGCCACGCCGGCGGCCCAGCGCGCGCCGGTCCAGCAGGCCCTGCCGGTGCTGCGCGGCGTCGCCGACGGCGTCGGGCCCGATGGACAGGAGCTGCGGATGCAGGTGGCGCCTGGCCAGTTGCCACCAGACATCCCCAACGAGCCCGGCATGATGCCGCCGACCCGGGCGTGCGCCGGCGTCTTCGCCGTGGGGTATCACGTCGACGCCGGCTCGCACTGGGTGTCGGTCAGCCGCGACGAGATGCGCGCGGCCGGCATGAACCTGAATGTGCTGCATCGCCAGGCCCTGTCCAACCTGATGAAGCTCGTGAAGGGCGAGCCCGGCTTGCGGCTGGTCGACCACCCGCCCTACTACGGCCTGCTGCTGGACGGCGACCACGAAGCCTGCCTGGTGCTGCTGGACGGCCTGTGGGACCACCTGTTTGCCGACAAGACGCCCAACGGCGCTGTCGTTGCCATCCCGTCGCGCGATGTGCTGGCCTTCTGCGACGCCAACTCGGCCGAGGGCATTGCCGCGCTGCGCGAGGCCAGCCGGCGCATCGGCCCGGATGCCAAGGGCGCCATCACCCAGCAGTTGCTGCGTCGGCGTGACGGGCGCTGGTCAATCTTCGAGGCCTAGGAAGCCGCCGCTCTGGTGCGCCCAGAGCCGCGCGTAGATGCCGCCCTGCGCCAGCAGCTCGGCGTGCGAGCCCTGCTCGACGATGCGGCCAGCGTCCATCACCACCAGCCGGTCCAGCGCGGCGATGGTCGACAACCGGTGGGCGATGGCGACGACCGTCTTGCCTTCCATCAGCGTGTAGAGGCTTTGCTGGATAGCGGCTTCGACCTCGCTGTCGAGTGCGCTGGTGGCTTCGTCCAGCAGCAGGATGGGCGCGTCCTTCAGCATGACGCGGGCAATGGCGATGCGCTGGCGCTGGCCGCCGCTGAGCTTGACGCCGCGCTCGCCGACATGGGCCTCGAAGCCGGTGCGGCCCTTGGGGTCGGACAGCGTGGCGATGAATTCGTCGGCGTGCGCCCGCTCGGCCGCGCGCTCCAGTTCGGCCTGGCTCGCGCTTGGGCGGCCGTAGAGGATGTTGTCGGCCACCGAGCGGTGCAGCAGCGAGGTGTCCTGCGTGACCATGCCGATGTGCTGGCGCAGCGAGTCCTGGGTGACGTTGCGGATGTCCTGGCCATCGATCAGGATGCGGCCACCGCCTTCGGGGATGTCGTACAGGCGCAGCAGCAGGTTCACCAGCGTGCTCTTGCCCGCGCCGCTGCGGCCGACCAGGCCGATCTTTTCTCCCGGCTTGATGCGCAGGTCCAGCCCATCGACGACGACCTTGCCATTGGGGTAGGCGAAGCGCAGGTTCTCGAAATGCACCTCACCGTGCGCCACGGTCAGCGCGGCCGCGTCGCTCGCATCGGCGATCAGCTGCGGCTTGGACAGTGTGGCCAGCCCGTCCTGCACGGTGCCGATGTGCTCGAACAGCGACGCCATCTCCCACATCACCCAATGCGAGATGCCGTTCAGCCGCATGCCCATCGCCGTGGCCGCCGCAACCGCACCAACGCCGATGGCCGACACGCCCCACAGCCACAGCGCCAGCAGCGCCGTGCTGCCGACCAGCAGGGCCGACAGCAGCGTGTTGACGATCTCGAAGCCGGTCACCAGGCGCATCTGGCCATAGGCCGTGGTCATGAAGTCCTGCATGGCCGACTTGGCATAGCTGGCCTCGCGCCGGCCGTGCGCAAACAGCTTGACGGTGGCGATGTTGGTGTAGGCGTCGGTGATGCGGCCGGTCATCAGGCTGCGCGCGTCGGCCTGGGCCTGGGCGATCTTGCCCAGGCGCGGCACGAAGTAGCGCAGCGCGACGATGTAGAGCGCCAGCCAGACGCCGAAGGGCGCCATCAGACGCGCGTCGAAGCTGGCGACGATGCCGACCAGCGTGCCGAAGTAGACGGCCACGTAGACGAGGATGTCGACGACGATGAGCCAGGTGTCGCGCACGGCCAGGGCCGTCTGCATGACCTTGGTGGCGATGCGGCCGGCGAACTCGTCGCCGAAGAAAGCCAGGCTCTGGGCCAGCATGCGGCGATGGAAGATCCAGCGCAGCCGCATCGGGAAGTTGCCGAACACGCCCTGGTACTTCAACAGTGCCTGCACGCTGGCCAGCACGATGCTGACGCCGAGCACGGCCAGCAGCATGACGATGACGGGCTGGGGTTGGCTCCACAGCTCGGCAGGCTTGACGGTGGCCAGCCAGTCCACCAGCGAGGCCATCAGGCTGAACAGCAGCGCCTCGGCCGCCGCGATGCCGGCCGTGAACAGCGTGACCGCGAGCAGATGCCGCCGAACGCCGTCCGCGCAGCGCCACAGGAAGGCGAAGAAGCGCGCCGGCGGCGCCGCGCCGCTGGTTTCCGGATAGGGGTCGACGAGGCGCTCGAAGCGCGATGTCACCGATTGAAGAAGCGGTTGGAACAGCGAGGACATCCCGCTAGTTTCGCCGGACAACGCTGTCCAGTCATGTCATCAGTGCCGGCCACGGGGCTTGGCGTCAGCGGCGGCGACATGGCCGACGCGCTCGTCGAGAGGCGCTTACTGGCTGGCCGCCGATGCGGGTGCGTTCGGGGCGACTGGCACGACAACGCCCGGCGACAGCGAGATTTCATCAACCAGCGTCACGCCGGTGACGAAGTAGCGCGTCTCGCCGAAGCAGGAGCCCGGCAGGCCGACCTTCTCCTCGTAGTGCAGGTTGACGCGCCGGCCCATGAGCTTGTTGATGGCCTGGGCTGCGGCCTCATCGTGCACCGTGAAGTAGAACTTCTCGACGCTGGCCGTGCCCGGCAGCGACACCAGCGCCTGCTCGCCCTCCCAGGTCTTGCAGACCCAGCCCTTGCGTGAGAGCTTCTGCACCCAACCGGCACGCTCGCCGTCCGAATAGCTCCAGCGCCAGGCGAAGGCGAACCAGGCCGCAACGAGCAGCAGCAGGGCGACGAAGGACAGGGCGATCTTCAGGCGCATGGCGATGTCTGGGGAGCCGGGGCGCGGCGATTGTGCGTCAGGGAGCGCCGGATAAGCCCGTGCGATGCAGCGCGCCCTGGTTTGGGATGGATTGCCAGGCGCAAAGCACAGTCATAGCTCAGGCTATGGCGAGCATTTGCAACGCCGCAAGCCGCCCAAAGCGGGGATGCGCTGCGCGCGAGGGCTTGTTCGGCGCTCCCTTAGACCATGCCGCTCAACATCATGCCCAGCCCCACGATGCTGACCGTCCATACCGCCGTGCGCAGGTAGGGAATGCCGGCCAGGTACACGGCCAGGAAGGCCACACGGGCCCACAGGAACACCTGGGCGCCGAGCAGCACGCGTTCGCCCGTCGCGCCGGACGCCTGCGCAACCAGGGCCAATGCCGCGAAGAACAGCAGGTTCTCCAATGTGTTGGCCGCCGCGCGCTGAGCACGGCCGGCCAGCGGCGTGGCCTCGGGCATGTGGTCGCGGTTGCCCATGGCCAGCATCAAGCCCTTGGGCGTCCAGGCCTGCGCTCGGATGAGACTGGCCATGAGAGCGCTGAGCCAGGTGAGCACGGTCATGCAGACGACGAGCGACATCAGCTTGGGCATGGAGTTCCTCGGGGAGTTGCTGCGCCGGACCGACGCGCGCGGATCATCCCCCCGGGCCGCCGAAACGGGCCTGAGAACGAACCCGCGCCTTTTCGGCCTCGATCTCGCGGTTCTTGGGCTCGGCGGTCGTCACGAGCGAAGCGATCAGCGCACGCGCCTCGTCGGCAATCGCCGCCACTGCATGGTCGAAGGCCGCCGCGTTGGCCTGGGACGGCACGTTGAAGCCGCTGAGCTTGCGCACGAACTGCAGCGCAGCGTCGCGGATCTCGAGTTCAGTGGCCGGTGGTTGGAAGTTGAACAGGGTGCGGATGTTGCGGCACATGGGGCTGTCCTTGATTCAACTGGCCTGCGGATGGCGCTCGCGCCAGGCCCGCAGGGCTTGGCGGTACTCGTCCTTGGCCAGGTCGTAGAGATCGAAGATGCAGGGGTCGCAGCCATTGCCGCAGCAGGCGTCCAGGTCAGGCTCTGGCGGCGGCAGGGGCATCGGATCGGGGTCGGGTGGCGGCGTCGTCGTCATCGCGCTCGATTGTCCGGCGTGGCGAAAATCCGCCCATTCCACTGCGAGATGGCTATGCCGCGGACCGATGCCCGGCTTCACTTATGCCTTGCTAACGCCCATGCGCTCAGGATCACACCACCCCAACATCACAAGGAGAGTCGCGTGATCATCGTCACCACCGAGAACCTCGCCGGCCACCGCGTCGTCGAGGTCAAGGGCCAGGTTTTTGGCGTCGTCGTGCGCAGCCGCGGGCTGGCCGGCAACATCATGGCGGGGCTGCGCTCCCTCGTCGGCGGTGAGATCACCGAGTACACGCAGTTGCTGGAGGAGGCGCGAC
The DNA here is from genome assembly GCF_054049255.1 of Roseateles sp. P5_E4. Classification (NCBI taxonomy): domain Bacteria; kingdom Pseudomonadati; phylum Pseudomonadota; class Betaproteobacteria; order Burkholderiales; family Sphaerotilaceae; genus Roseateles; species Roseateles sp. P5_E4. The sequence continues at coordinate 307,821 of NZ_JBFUMS010000005.1, forward strand.
GCCACGCCATCGACCGCATGGTCAAGAACGCCCAGCTGATGGGCGGCAATGCCGTGGTCATGATGCGCTTCGATTCGTCGGAGATGGGCCAGACCATGAGCGAGATCGTCGCCTACGGCACGGCCGTGGTGGTCGAGCGACTGCCGGCCTGACGCCATGCTGCGCAACCTGTTGCTCATCGTGGCACTGGCGGCCGGCATGATCGGCTTGGGCGCGCGCCTGGCCGGCCATCGCGACGCGGCGCCCTTCGCGATCTGGGGCTGCATCATTGCCGCCGCCGTGCTGGTGGAGCGCTGGCGCTACCGGTCCCGCGACGCGACGCCGGGTGGCGACTGGCAGCAGACCGAGGAGCGCTTCGTCGATCCGGAATCCGGGCAGACCATGCTGGTGTTCTACAACCCGCAAACCGGCGAGCGCCGTTACGAACAAGATTCGCGTGCCTGAACGTCTGAACTACGCTATCAAGGCCGAGATCGCCGACACGCAGGCCGGCACCTGGACCTTTGCGGCGCACAAGACGATGTACGGCGGCAAGCGCATCGCCACCGGCGATGTGATCTACCTCTTCGCCAGCGAGAACGAGGGCGGCGTGGGGTTGGTTGCACGCGGCGTGGTCACGTCCGCTGAGGCCATGCCTAGAAAGCCGGGCATCGAGCGCCAGACGCCGCGCGTCAGCATCACTGTCAAGCGGGCTGCACTTGTGAAACGCCGCCTGGGCCGCGCCGAACTCAAGCCCTTTGCCAACTGGGGCGACGGCCGGCCCGAAACCGAGCTGAACTTCAAGTTCTACCGCCAGGCGACGAACAAGATCGTCGCGCTCGGCGACCGGGCCGCCCGCTTTCTCGATGCCTTCTTCTGACGCCCGCGCGCCTCACTTTTGGTGAGCAGCGCCGTTACACAAATCCAGCCCGGATTCGGTTATGCTGCGCCGCAACATTGCAACGTCGCAATACCGCTTGTCTCCTCCACCGCCCCTGGGTGGATTTGGCCCTCTCGGTGGCTCGCCACCCGCAGAGGGCCTTTTCTTGTCCGGCTGCCTTTGGCGCGGCCAGCCGAAAGCACTCCTTCAAGAGCCAAGCTGGCGTTCAAGCTCGGCGCGCCGCTGCGTCAGCTGCCTGTGCTTGCCGCGCGCGCGCACCAGCGTGATGACAGCAATCACTAGCATCACGGCGAACACGGCCGCCGCTGGCCATGCCGCCGCGATGCGTTCGCCCATTCCCAGGGCCAAGGCGCCAGCCAGCGCTACCGCGCTGAACCCGACTGCCATGCGAGCCGCAACGACTTGCTGAAACGCCAGCAGCACACGGCGCGACGCCAGCACCCACACGGCATAGACAACCCAGCACAGGCCGATGCCGGTCATGGCGGCGAAGGCGATCACGGTCCGTCGCGGCAATGCGGGTTCGGTCAGCCACAGCGAGCCGACGACGACCGACATCGCCAATGCAGCCAGCAACAGCGCAACATGGCCGAAGCGCGACTTGGCTGACAGCTCGCGGTTGGCCAAGGCGGAGATGGAAGCGGGATTCACGACTGCACTCCTTGGATGCCAAGCTGATGCCGGAGTATTTTTCGGGCCCGGTGCAACCGGGATTTGATGGTGCCGATGGGGATGTCCAGCACCTGGGCAACCTCGTCGAGCGACAGCTCCTGCAAATAGAACAACGTCAGCACCTCCTTCTCAACCGGCGGCAGGCGCGCCAGCGCCTCCAGCATGGCGGCCAGTTCGAATTCGAGGGCGAGCGCGCCGTCGTCGCCGGGCTGCTCTTCGAGCTCGATATCGGTGTCGACACAAATCGGCTGTTTGTATTGTTCACGCAGCCGGTCCATCAGCACCCGGTGTGCAATGCCGAACAGCCAGGACCGCAGCTTGGCGCCTTCGCGCAGACGGGAGATCCCGCGCAACACGCGCAGCCAGACTTCCTGCGCAGCGTCATCGGCGGCGGCGTCATTGCCTGAAAGCTGACGTGCATAACGCCACAACGGCTGATGCCAACGCGCGATCAGTTCATCAAAGGCCGGCCGTTCGCCGAGCTGACAGCGGATCACCAGCAATTCGTCAGCGAGCGGGTTGTGCATGGATGACTCACGGTGTGGGCTTGTCATCTTTCAGTGCGGATCGAGCCGACCTTTTCGAAGCGTGGCAGGGGCAAGGCGATGCGCGGGTCCAGGCCGGTTTCGCCGCGGACAAAGCGGCCCAACAGCGCTTTCATGGCTGCGTTCCCGAACACGTCGAACTGGTGCGCCGCGTTTTCCACGACGACCAAATGCGCCTGCGGCAGCGTGGCAGCGATTTCCTGTGCGTTTTCCACCGGCGTGCGTGCATCCAGGTCGCCCACCAGCATCAGCGTGGGGACCGGAACCGCGACCGGCTCACGGAACGCGTCCCCAAGCTGCTGCGCATTCCACGCAGCGTGCAGATAGCGCCCCGGGAAATTCATCGTGTCGCCAAGCAGGGCGCTGCCGACCTCGCCCTCGATCCGTGCGCTGCGCGCCGCGCTCGCTCCCGAGCTCAGGTCCATCATGTGCTTCATGGCTGAATCGATGCCGAGCTGGCGCCGCAGCAAGAGGCTCATGTGGGCCACGCGCCGGAAGTTGCCGGTACTCATCTCCTGCACGGCGGCGGGGAGCGTCGCGACCGCGCGCGGATCGCCAATGGTCTGCGTGATCGCCCACTGCACGTCCATCGCCCCGATCACCACCTTGGCTTCCTGCCCGGTGGCCGGATCAGTCACAGCCACCTCCACCGGCGACTGCGCCAGCCCGGCGATGACGGCGCGCAGTTGCCCGGTCATCCCAGGCGCGCCCGCACGTTCGCCGATGCGCAGCAGCACCCGATCCACCTGCGACGGCAGCTTCCATGTGTGATCCGGCCCTTCCGGGCTGATCAAAACCATGCGCTCGACCGCGCCCGGGTGGCGCCGCGCAGTGGCCAGCGCCAGGTGGGTGCCATAGCTGCGGCCCCACAAGGTCACCTTGCCATAGCCGAAGGACTGGCGCACCGCATCGACGTCGTCGGCGCTTTCCTCGGTGTTGTAGGCCTCCAGGCGGATGCCGCGCCCACGCATCTCTGCGGCGACGGCACGCGCTGCTTGCTCCATCAAGGGCAGCCAGGCGGCGACCGAGGCCGGCCTGTCGAGTGGCAAGCCATAGCGCATCGTGGCGCGCAGATTCGGGGTGGAGGCGCCCACGCCACGCTGGTCGATGCCAACCAGGTCGCCATCGATGAATTCCGCCAGCGCCGCGCCACCATGCCTGGCCAGATCGACCACCTGCCTGACGCCGGAATCGCCGGGGCCGCCCGCCAGGATCACATGGGCCTTCTCGGCGTCGGCACCGGCACGCCGTACACGCACCACCGCCAATTCAATGGCAGGACCTTCCGGCTCTGAACGCAACTCCGGAACCCGCACGCGCCCGCGAGTAACCACGAACGCGGTGCCATCCGTGGCGATCAGTGGTGCATCCTGGGGATCGATGAGCGTAGTTGGCGCGGCTGTGCCCACCAGCGGCAGCCATAGCGCGAACACGGCGAAGCGGGGCGCCAGACGGGCCATGGAAATACCGGCATTGAGTTCCTTCATGAATCCTCCTCGTTGCAACCTGTAGTCGGAGGATCCACAAAAAGGTTCATCGCGCCGCGCGCTCAGGCCTGGCCTGGGCGCGCGGGCTCAGCTCGCAGGCCGGCGACGGCTCTCGAGGAGGCCGATGCGCGCCTGCAGCTCGGCCAGCTCGCGATCACACTCCTGCGCCTTGATCGCCTCGATCTCGCCGTGGATGCGGCGCAGCTCCTGCAGTGGCGCGGACGCGGCCTGGGCCTCGGCCGGCTGCCGCTCGGCCATCTCGATCAACAGCTGGGTGATCACGCCCAGCTGGTCGCCGTAGCTCGCCACGTCGAAGGCCCGCGCCTCGATGCGCGCGTTGCCCGCCTGGGGTTTGATGCCGGCGAAGAACCAGTCCAGGCGCGGCTCGATGTCCTGCGCCACGTCGCCGCTGAAGGGCAGGCGCAACTGCGGCGCCCAGAGCCAAAACCATGGGAACATTCTTTTTCTCCCTTGCACGCCGAACGGCTGGCGTGTGGGGGGATGGTGGCGTACGGTCGCGCGCATGGCAAGCTCGCCTCCCGTCATGGCCCGCCGGCCACCATGCTGCTCACCGCGATTCCCAATTGGCTCCCTGAAAAATGCGTGATTGCAGGCAATCGGTGACCCACACCGCAATCCGGGCGCTAGCGCTCGCCAGCGCGGCCCTGCTAGGGTTTGGCGGGTTCGGCGCGTCGGCCGAACCTTCGCCTGGCGCGCCGCAGGTCGTGACCTACCCCTCGTCCGGTGCCGCCGGAGACAAGCGCGGCGACTACTACGCCAGCCTGCTCAAGCTGGCCTTGGGCAAGGCGGATGGCCACTTCGCCGTGCAGCCCTCCGCGAAGCCGAGCGTGGCCGTGCGAGCCTTCGTAAGCATGGCCGCGGGGCAGGATATCGACGTCGTCTGGGCACCGACCACGGTCCAGCTCGAGCGCGACTATCTGCCCGTGCGGATCCCGGTCGACAAGGGCATCCTCGGCTGGCGCATCTTCCTGATCGGCGAGGACGACCGAGGCCAGTTCGAGAGCATCCGTTCGCTGGAGCAGCTCAAGGCGCTGCCAGCCGGGCTGGTCAGGGAATGGGTCGACACGGGCGTCCTGCAGAGCAACGGCCTGCCTGTCGTCGCCGCCGCGCGCTACGAGAACCTGTTCACGATGCTGGCGGCGCAGCGCTTTCGCTACCTGCCGCGCGGCGTCGGCGAGATCTACGGCGAGTTGAGCAACTACGGCCACCTGGGCCTGGCCGTTGAATCGCACCTGGCGCTGCACTACCCGATGTGCAGCTATTTCTTTGTCGCCCGGCAGAACACCGAGCTGGCCGAGCACATCGAGCAGGGCCTGCGGCGCGCGCAGAAGGACGGGTCGTTCGAGCAGCTCTTCCAGCAGTTCTTCGGCAAGGCGGTGCAGGCCGCAAAGCTCGACAAGCGCCTGGTCTTCGAGCTGGACCACCCCACCGCGCCGGCGACCTGCCTGCGAGCCCCAATCCCACAATGACGCCGCATTGATGCCGCAGGCCGCTGCGTCAAGCGCCCTCAGCGCACCCCTGCCAGCAGGGCCGCATTGCCCCCAGCTGCCGCCGTGTTGACCGTCAGCGTCTGCTCGGCCGCGAAGCGGTAGAGCTGGCGCACATGGCCGGCGCCAGTGACCAGCGGCAGGATGGCCCCAGCCCGCGTGGCCAGGGCTTGCGCGAGCACATGGGCGGCCGCGGAGTCGGACGATGCCAGCGCGACGCCAGCGAGCTGCGGCGCGGCGAGCAGCCCCGGCAGCGTCGCGTCGGGCAGTAGCGTCAGCGCGTTGACCGGCAGGCCGGCGCGCAGCAGGGCCTGGCGGGCGCGTTCGTCGCCGCCCAGCCAGATGGCGCTGTTGCCGGCCAGCAGGGCGCTGACGACCGCGGCCAGGCCCGCTTCGTCACGGCCGAGCACGGCGAAGACGCCCCGGGCGTGGTGGCGCAGCGTGTTGCTCTCGCCTGTGGGGCCGGGCAGCACGATGTCGGCGAACTGCGCCTGCGCCGCGACGAACAGGCCGCGCAAGGCGAGAGCGGTCGGCGCGTCCAACGTGTCGGCAGCGCGGCGCAGCGTGGCGATGCGCTCAAGCAGCGGCGTGTCGCGCCAACCGGCGTCGGCGGCAACGGCCAAGGCCTCGCTGCGGCCGTCCATCGCGAGGGTCGGCAAGGGCGCGTCGAGCTGGGGCTCGGCGCAGAAGCGGCGCAGATAGTCGGGGCCGCCTGCCTTGGGGCCGGTGCCGGACAGGCCTTCGCCGCCAAAAGGCTGCACGCCCACCACCGCGCCGATGATGTTGCGGTTGACGTAGACGTTGCCGATGCGCGCCTCGTCGGCCAGGCGCTGGGCGCGGCTGTCGATGCGCGTCTGGATGCCCAGCGTCAGGCCGTAGCCCAGCGCGTTGATCTCCTTGATGACGTCGTCGACCGAGTCCTCGAAGCGCACGACGTGCAGCACCGGGCCGAAGATCTCTTCGCCGAGGTGCGACACGCGCGGCAGCTCGAAGGCGACGGGGCGGATCTGGCGCGGCATGGCCTCGGCCACGGGCGCCTCGGCCAGCAGCTTGGCGTCGCGCTTGAGGCGCTCGACATGCTTGCTGATGTTGGCATGGGCCTCGTCGTCGATGACGGGACCGACGTCGGTGGCCAGTTGCGCGGGCTGGCCGACATGCAGCTGCGACAACGCGCCCTTGAGCATCTCGATGACACCCTCGGCAATGCTGGACTGCACGCACAGCAGGCGCAGTGCCGAGCAGCGCTGGCCGGCGGAGCGGAAGGCCGATTGCACGACGGCGTCGATGACCTGTTCGGGCAGGGCGGTGGAGTCAACCACCATCGCATTCAGACCGCCGGTCTCGGCGATCAGCGGGATCGGCGAGTTGGGCTTGGCGGCGAGCGCCTTGTTGATGATCTGCGCGACGACGGTGGAGCCGGTGAAGCAGACGCCGGCCGTGCGCGCATGGGCGACCAGGCCGGCGCCGACGGTTTCGCCGGGGCCATGCAACAGCGCCAGCGCATCGGCCGGCACGCCGGCGGCGTGCAGCAACTCAACCATCTTCAGCGCGACATAAGGCGTCTGCTCGGCCGGCTTGGCGGCCACCGCATTGCCGGCAACCAACGCGGCGACGACCTGGCCGGCAAAGATGGCGAGCGGGAAGTTCCACGGGCTGATGCAGACGAAGACGCCGCGGCCTTGCATCAGCGCGGCATCGCTCTCGGCCTGGTCGGCGTAGTAGCGCAGGAAGTCCACGGCCTCACGCACCTCGGCGACGCAGTCGGCCTGGGTCTTGAAGGCTTCCTTGACGAGCAGGGCGCAGAACTCGGCCAGGCGGGCGTCGAGGTCGTCGGCGGCGCGGCGCAGGATGGTGGCGCGCTGGGCGACGGGCGTGGCGTTCCAGGCGGGGAAGCCGGCGTGCAGGCGGTTCATTGTGGAATCGACCTCGGCGGCAGAAGCCTCGGGGACGGCACGCACAGGCGTCGTCTCCAGCGCGACCTGCAAGGCCACGCGCTGGGCCGGCGCGGTCAGGTCGGCGCCTGTGGAGTTGGCGCGGCCGCGGCCTTCGCTGTCCAGGTAGAGGGCCGGCGGCAACGGCAGCGCGCTCGTCGCACGCACCTCGGCCAGCGGCGAGCCGAGCAGCTCGGGCACCTGCACGCTGGGGTCGGCCAACTGGTGCACGAAGGAGGAGTTGGCGCCGTTTTCCAGCAGGCGGCGCACGAGATAGGCCAGCAGGTCGCGATGCTCGCCGACCGGCGCATAGACGCGGCAGGGGATGCTGCCGTCCTTCAGCACCTCGCGGTAGACGCCCTCGCCCATGCCGTGCAGGCGCTGCATCTCGAACGGCGCGCCGGTGGAGCGGGCCATCTGCACGATGGCCGCGATGGTGCCGGCGTTGTGGCTGGCGAACTGCGGGTAGATGACGTCGGCATGCTGGATCAGCGCGCGGGCGCAGGCCAGGTAGCTGACGTCGGTGTGCTGCTTGTGCGTGAACACCGGGTAGTGCGTCAGGCCCAGCTCCTGGGCGCGCTTGATCTCGCCGTCCCAGTATGCACCCTTGACCAGGCGCACCATGAAGCGCAGGCCGTGCTTGCGCGCGATGGCCGCCACTTCATCGACGACCGCCAGCGCCCGCGACTGATAGGCCTGCACCGCCAGGCCGAAGCCGCGCCAGTGCGGGTAGTGCGTGGCGATGCGCGCGGCCAGCGTGTCCAGCACGTCCAGCGACAGCTCCAGGCGGTCGACCTCCTCGGCATCGATGGTCAGGTTGATGTTGGCCTCGGCAGCCAGCTCGATCAGCGCCCACACACGAGGCAACAGCTCGGCGAAGACGCGCTCGCGCTGCAGCACCTCGTAGCGGCTGAACAGCGCGCTGAGCTTGATGGAGATGCCGTCGGAAGCCTCGGGCGATGCGGCGCGCTGGCCCGCTGCGATGGCCTTGATGGCGCCGACATAGGCCGCGTGATAGCGCAGCGCATCGGCCTCCGTGCGGGCGCCTTCGCCGAGCATGTCGTAGCTGAAGCGCAATTGCTTCTGCGCCTTGCGGGCACTGTCGGCCTCGCCCATCGCCTCATTGATGTTGCGGCCGAGCACGAACTGCCGGCCCAAGAGCTGGATGGCCCGTACGGTGGCGGCCACCACGGTCTGCGCGCCCAGGCGCTTGAACAGGCCGCCGTCGTCATCCGCGCCCGGCAGGAAGCGCTTGGACATCGAGATGGCCGAGGCCGACAGCGCGGCCAGCATCTTGTGCGGGCTGCCTTCACTGGCGCCGTCGAAGTCGGCGCGGCCGAGCTGGTCGGCCGTCAGCGCAATGGCCGTGGGCGCGTCGGGCACCCGCAGCAGCGCCTCGGCCAGGCGCATCAGGGCCAGGCCTTCGGCGCTGGTGATGGGGTATTCGCGCAGCAGCGATTCCATGGCCCAGAAAGGCGCCGGGTTCTTGCGCACCTGCTCCACCCAGGGCGCGGCCATGGCGATGACGCCAGGCCAGTCCAGCGCACCGCCAACACGCTCGGCCAGGGCCTGCACGACGCCGTGCTCGGCCCGGTAGGGATCGGGCAGGCGGGGCTGTTCGGTCGGGGCGACGAAGGGCGTGGGCATGGCAGAGCTCCTGGTGAGGTTTCGCACTCTATCGACGCTTCACTTGGATTAAATTCCAAGGATTACAGGAACGGCCGACAAAAATCCAGATGGACGACGAAACCAAACTCGACAAGATCGACGCCCGCATCTTGCGCGCGCTGCAGGCCGATGGGCGTATTTCCAACCTCAAGCTGGCTGAAGCCGTACACCTGTCGCCCACCGCCGTGCTGGAGCGCGTCAAGCGCCTGACCCGCGACGGCTACATCCTCGGCTACGAGGCGCGGCTGAACCCGGCCAAGCTGGGCGCGGCCATGCTGGTCTTCATCGAGGTGCACCTGGACCGCACGGTGATGGACGTGATGGACAACTTCAAGGCCGCCGTCCAGGCCCGCGCCGAGATCCTGGAATGCCACCTGGTGGCCGGCGGCTTCGACTATCTGCTCAAGACGCGGGTGCGGGATATGGGCGCGTATCGGGAGTTCATTGGCAGCGTGATCTGGACGCTGCCGGGGGTAAGGGAGACGCGGACGTATGCGGTGATGGAGGAGGTGAAGGCGACGAATGCGCTGGCGTTCTGAAGTGCTTGCCTTTGCAGGTGGCCATCCGGCGCCTTCTCGGGCCTCCAACCGGAAAGTCCTGTCAAAAGGTCAGATGCCGACGTAGGTGCCCAAGCCAGGGATGACTTTGGAAAGCACAGGGCTAAACGCTATGGCGCCCAGGAGCACGTAGCCGATAAGGAAGATTGGATACGTGGTAACTGCCGTCTTCACACTGAGAAACTCACTCTCCAGGCCTTTCAACAACACCCTGGCTTTCTCATCGACCTTGGCGAGTTTGCGCAGCCGAAGAATCTCGGCTGGGAAAAGGTGACTCCCCTTGTATCGAACGAAAGACAGCACCGCGATGCTGAACCAGGCGTTGACAACTGGCGTCTTGGTTCCGAGGCAGGCCAGCGCGAAGGTGAACGCGACGAGGCCGAAACCCATGTTCAGGAAATCGGCCCATTTTTCGAAGCGCTCGCGAAGCTCGGTGAGGTACTCGTCAGTGATCGTGATCGCTTCCATCGTCATGTGGCCTTGTGAAGATCTCGAATTTGGTGTCGAACGCATAGGTTGCCACTCGTGACGCGCGCCCAGCAGTCGCACCGTCGAAGAGACAGTTGCCGGACCAGTTGCGCGAACGCGTTCCCATGATGCACTGCACCAGCCGGCAGACGATGTCCTCGAGTCGACGACCGCGCTGCCGTTCGAAGGCCGGGTAAATCGGGCGCGGGAGACGCCGACGCAGCTTGGACAATGAAAACCATGCCGCCAACGTTCCACCGCACACTGACGCTGGCGCTTTGCCTGCTGACCGCGTTGACCGGAGGAGTGGCCACAGCCCAGCCTCCATTGAGCGCGCTGGAGCCCCAGTTCGCCAACGTCCCGGTGCCGCGCGACGTGGTGGGCAGCCTGGCGCAAGACAAGCAAGGCCTGATCTGGGTCGGCACCAGCGACGGCCTGGCGCGCTACGACGGCTACCGCCTGCGCCCCATCGAACGCGAGGGCGCCACGGCCGTGCAGCGCAACCTCGGCTGGGTGCGCTCGCTCGCACCGGCCGCCGACGGCGGCATGTGGATAGGCACCGAGGTCAACGGCCTGGCGCGCTACGAACCTGCGTTCGACCGCGTGCGCATGCTGGGCAGCGGCAGCGAGCGCGCCACGCCCATCCGCGCGCTGGCGGAGGACGACGCCGGCCGGGTCTGGGTCGGCACACTGGGTCAGGGCCTGCTGCGCTTTGAGCCGAAAACCGCGCGCTTCGAGACCGAGCCGCTGCGCGTCGACGGCGAAACCGAGCGCCGCGTGCTGGCGCTGGCCGTGGGCCGCGACGGCGCGCTGTGGGCCGGCCACTGGCGCGGCCTCGCCCGGCGCGACGTGCAGGGCGGCTGGGCGGCGCTGGCCTTGCCCGACAACGCCATCGTCGGCATCAGCACCTTGCTGGAAGACCGCGCGGGCCGGCTCTGGTTCGGCAGCGTGGACGGCCGCGTCGGCCGCATCGAGGCGAACGGCCAGCCGCGCTGGCTGGCGGCGCGCTTCAAGGGGGGCGTGCAGGCACTGGCGCAGAGCGCCGACGGCACGGTCTGGGCCGGCCTGAACGACGGCATCGCCTGGCTGGACGGCGACAGCGGCGCGCTGCTGCGCCAGTTGCGCCACAACCCCCACCTGCCCGGCGGCCTGGCCGGCAACGACGTCAACGTGCTGCTGCGCGACCAGACCGGCACCATGTGGGTGGGCGGCTACGGCGTGGGCCTGCAGCGCCACCAGCAGCACCCGGCACTGGCCGTGCGCGGCCCCGACGCCGACCCCCGCAGCCCCCTGGCCAGCAGCGACCTGCGCGGCCTGCTGCCCCGCCGTGACGGCCTGCTGATGGTGGCCACGCACAGCGGCCCGGTGGCCCTGCTGGACGCGCAGCTGCGCACCGTCGGCGGCTGGCCGCGTGAGGCCGACACGCCGGTGGACAACCTCGCCGAGGGGCCGGACGGCAGCGTCTGGCTGGTGGCCAACGGCCGCCTGGAGCGCCGCGAACCGCGCAGCGCCCGACTGCTCGCCAGCTGGGCGCTGGAGGGCGGGCGCGCGCATCGCGTGCTGGTATTACCGAGTGGTGAAGTCTGGGTGGGCATGCAGGACGGGCTCTACCGCCTGCCTTCGCCCCAGGCCCGCATCGAGCGCGTGCGCCGCGCAGATGGCGAGCCGCTGCGCGGCGGCGTGCATGCGCTGCGCGTGGAGGCCCGCAACGGCCAGCTCTGGGTCGGCGCGCTGGCCGGCCTGTTCCGCTGGGACGGCCAGCGCCTGGCCGAGGTGCAGGGCGCGCCCGGCGAGGCGCTGGGCTTTCCTGCCGTGCTCGGTCTGCTGCACACCCGCGACGGCAGCCTTTACGTGGACACCGCCGTCAGCGGCCTGCACCGGCTCAAGGGCTACGACGAACAGGGCCGCGCGCGCTTCGAACGCATCAGCGAGCGCATGGGGGCGCCGGGCCGGCCCTTCGGCGTCAACCTGCACGAGGACGCCAAGGGCCGGGTGTGGAGCCAGCAGTCCGTCTACGACCCGAACGCCAATCGCCTGGACGAGCTCTCCGGCGCCGAGGGTCCGCCCATGGGCACGCCGCGCTTCTTCGCCGACGCCGCCCTGCCCGACGGCCGCCTGCTCTTCTGCGGCAGCCGTGGTCTGCTCGTCATCGAGCCGCTGGCCTTCATGCCTTCGCGCTATGCGCCGCCGGTGGTCGTCAGCAGCCTGCGCCGCGATGGCCAGCTCTTCCAGCCGGACCAGGACCTGAAGCAAGGCTTGAAGCTGCCGGCCGGTACCCGCAGTGTGGCCGTCGAGTTCGCCGCGCTGGACTACATCGACCCGGCCAAGCTGCGCTACATGATGCGCCTGGCGGGCTGGGACGCCGAATGGACGTTCACCGACGCCAGCGCCCGCTTCGCGAGCTACGGCGGCCTGCCGCCGGGCCGCTACCGGCTGGAGGTGTACGCCACCAACCATCACGGCGTGTGGGGCGACCGCCCGCTGCTGCTCGACATCGAGCTGCTGCCGGCCTGGTGGCAGACGCGCTGGGCCCAGGCGGCCGCCGCGCTTTCTTTACTGGGCTTGGCCTGGCTGCTGTTGCGCTGGGGTGTGGCGCGGCGCACCGCACAGCTGCGCCGACGCGAAACGGCGCTGCAAGCCCTGGTGGAGCAGCGCACCACGGAGCTGCGCGAGGCCAGCACCACCGACCCGCTGACCGGCCTGCGCAACCGCCGCTACCTGGACTCGCGGGTCACCTCGGACCTGCAGCTCTGCCTGCGCCACTACACCGAGCCGCGCCACAGCAACCCCGACCGCCACCGCGACGACGAGGCCGACCTGCTCGTCATGCTGATGGACCTCGATCACTTCAAGCGCATCAACGACCGCCACGGCCACACCGCGGGCGACCAGGTGCTGGTTGAGTTCGCCCGCCGGCTGCGCATGGTCTTCCGCGAGAGCGACGTGCTGGTGCGTTGGGGCGGCGAGGAATTCCTGGCCCTGGCCCGCGGCGGCGCACGCAGCGGCGCCACCGAGCTGGCGGCACGCTTCAACGCCGTCGTGCGCGAGCAGCCCTTCACGCTGGCCGACGGCCGCACGCTGCCGGTCACCGTGTCCATCGGCTTCGCCGTCTTCCCTCTCGACCCCGAAGCGCCTCGGGCCTGGGATTGGGACGCCACGCTGAGCCTGGCCGACGCCGCCCTCTATGCCGCCAAGGCGCAAGGGCGCGACGGCTACCTGGGCGTGCTGCGCGCCGATGGCCTGCGGCCCGATGAACTGGCCCTGGACGCAGACACCTGGCCGGACGAGCCGCGGCTGCAGGTGCGGCGCAGCGACTGAGCGCCAAGGCGGGCGGCGAGCGTGGCCAGCGCCGCAAAATGCGCGTTTTCAAGTCGACCCACCCCATGATGCATCGCACCCTCACGCTGACGGCCTGCCTGCTGGCCAGCTTCGCCGCCGAGGCCGTGTCAACGACCGCGCAGATCACCGCCCAGTCGGCGCTGCTGGGCGTGCAACTGGCCGCCAAGCAGCGTGAGGCCAAGGGCGGCCTGCCCGCCGCGCAGAACGCCTGCATCCAGGCCCTGCAGCCCAGTGAGTTCTACGAGACGACCGAACGGGTGGTCACGATGTCGCTGAGTGCCGGCGAAGTGGCGGCGGCCGACCGGTTTTTCAGTTCGGTCCCGGGACACAAATACGCCAGGCACGGCTTGCTGGGCATCTACACCGCCCTGGGCGAAAAGGCCCCGGAGCCGCTGCCCGCCATTTCGGCAGCCGAAGTCAAGGCCATCGAAGCCTTTGCCGCCTCGCCGGCCGGACAAGCCCTGCTCACTCGCCAGGTCCTGCAATCCCCGGCGGCCCGCGAGGCCTATGACGGCCGCGCTCGGGAGCTGGTCACGCGCTGCCAGGCCGTCAAGCCCGATCGCGCGGACTGACGTGGGTCTCGCGAGCTGGGCGCGCGACGCTCAGCCCAGGTGCTTGCCAAAGAACCGCATCGCCCGGTCCCACGCCTGCTGCGCCCACACCGCGTCGTACTGCGTCTTGGCAATGCGCCCCGGCCCCTGTGCCGTCTCGTTGGCAAAGGCATGGTGGGCCAGATAGCGGTGGCCTTCGTAGCGCACACCGACCTCGGCGAACTTCGCTTCCAGGCCGTCCACGCCGGCAATCGGGAAGGACTCATCCTGCGTGGCCCAATGGGCCTGCAGCGGCATCTTGATCTTGCTGGCGTCCACATATTCAAGCGGCGGCATGCCGTACCAGATCACGGCGGCGTCGGCCTCGGGCACCATCGTCGCGGCCAGCACGGTCAGCGCGCCGCCCATGCAATAGCCGGTCACGCCGACCTTGCCGCTGCCCAGCTCCAGGTCCCTGAGGTAGTGCACCGCGCCGCGCACGTCCTGCGAGGCGGCGTCGCCAAAGTTCAGGTCCGTCATCAGGTGGCTGGCTTCCTCGGCCTCGACGGTGCTCTTGCCGCGGTAGAGGTCAGGCACCAGCGCCGTGAAGCCCGCCAGCGCAAAGCGATCGGCCACACCACGGATCTGGTCGTTCAGGCCCCACCACTCCTGGATGACCACCACGGCGCCCAAGGGCTGGGCGGCCTCGGCGAGATAGCCGGACACAGGGGCGCCATCGGGGCGCTTGAACTGGACGGTCTGGGCCATGCGTGTCTCCTGAAAAGCGGCAGCCTAACCTGCGCGACACGGGGTTTTCCCCGGGGCGGCGAGAATGCCCCCTTGAAGCCCCACACCATGAAGATCGAACGCATCGTCTCCACCCGCCTGCCAACGCCCTATGGCGAGTTCGTCATTCACGGCTTCCGTGAGGACGACAGCGGCCAGGAGCATGTCGTGCTGAGCCTGGGTGAGCTGACCGGTGACGAGCCGCCGCTGGTGCGCGTGCACTCCGAATGCATGACCGGCGAAGTCTTCGGCTCGCTGCGCTGCGACTGCCGGCCACAACTGCAAAGCGCCATGAAGCGCATCGCCGACCTGGGGCGCGGTGCCATCGTCTACATGCGCGGCCACGAGGGACGCGGCATCGGCCTGGTGCAGAAGCTGCGCGCCTACGCCGAGCAGGATGCCGGCGCCGACACCATCCAGGCCAATGCCCAACTGGGCCTGCCCATCGACTCGCGCCGCTACGACGCCGCCGCCTGCATGCTGCGGTCGCTGGGCGTGCAGCGCATCCGGCTGCTGACCAACAACCCGCTGAAGATGGCCGCCCTGGCCGAGTTCGGCATCGACGTCGTCGAACGCGAAGCCTCGTTGACGGAGCCGGGCCCCGACAACGAGAAATACCTGCGCACCAAGGCCGAGTCCATGGGCCACCATGACCTCGGCCACCTCTTCGAATAAGGCAGGCCCCCTGCGCGGCAGAGGGCCTGGTCGGTCGACGGGCTAAGGCGCCGGTGGCACCTCACGGCGCCGCGCCCTCAGCCCCTTGCGCAGTCAGCGGTTCTTGGAACCCTGCTGGTTGCTGGGCTTGCTTTGCTGGTCGCGACCGGCAGAGCCACCCCCTTGCTGGGGCGTCTGGCTGCCGCCACCGGCCTGGCTTTGCTGGCCAGGGCTCTGGTCACGGCTCTGACCACCCTGCTGGATGTTCTGACCGCTTTCGGGCTGCTGCTTACCGGATTGGCGTTGCTGGTTGGACATGGCTGTTCCTTCACTGTGAGCCTGGGCGGCACCCCATTGCGCCGCCGCGTCAACAACCTTAGGCCGCAGGCAAAAGATCCCTGTAGGAGAAGGCGCCGGATACATCGTCAAGTCGCAAGCCGGGGAGACGAGTTGTGCCGTTAGGCGACAAGGCTGATTCAAGCCGCCAGAGCTGCAACCAGTCGTAGTTCTTCGGCGCAGCGCTGCAAGCTGGGCGCAAGCTCCGGGGCGGCGCGCTTCACACCCGCCTTACGTGCCCGGACTAGGCTGCGCGGTCCTGTTCGCCCGCCACCATGTCCGACCGTCGCTTCTTCCCCCGCCCCGCCGTCGAGGCCGCGTTCAATCGCTGGGATTGGGCGCTGCTGCCCCTCGTCCTGGCGGTGCTGGTGCTGCTCGCGATGGCCGCGGCGGCGATGGCCCGACCCTTCCACCTCGGCGTGCCCCTGCCGCTGAGCCTGGACGTCGCCTACCTGCCCTATTACCTGCTGCGCACGACGCTGCGCATGTTCCTGGCGCTGGCCGCCTCGGTGGTGTTCGCCTGCGTGTTCGCGGTGCTGGCGGCCAAGGTGCGTGCGGCAGAGAAGGTGCTGGTGCCGCTGCTGGACATCCTGCAGTCCATCCCCATCCTGGGCTTCCAGGCGATTGCCGTCGCGCCCTTCATCGCGCTGTTCCCGGGCAACCTGCTGGGCGTGGAGCTGGCGGCCCTGTTCGCCATCTTCACGAGCCAGGCCTGGAACATGGCCTTCAGCCTCTACCAGTCGCTGCGCACGGTGCCGGGCGAGCTGCAGGAGGCGGCGCGCATCTTCCAGCTGTCGGGCTGGCAGCGCTTCTGGCGGCTGGAGCTGCCCTTTGCCATGCCCAACCTGCTGTGGAACATGATGATGAGCATGAGCGGCGGCTGGTTCTTCGTCGTCGCGTCGGAAGCCATCTCGGTGGCCGGCCAGGACATCAAGCTGCCCGGCGTGGGCTCCTACATCGCCGTGGCCATCGAGGCGCGCGACCTCGGCGCCATCGGCTGGGCCATCGTCGGCATGCTGGTCGGCATCCTGCTGTACGACCAGCTGTTCTTCCGCCCGCTCTTGGCCTGGGCCGACCGCTTCCGCTTCGAGGAAGGCAGCAGCGAGCAGGCGCCCCAGTCCTGGCTGCTGACCTGGCTGCGCCGCACCCAGCTGCTGCAGCGCCTGGGGCAATGGCCGGGGCGCTGGATCACGGCCAGTTTCGCGCCGCTGAAGAAGAGCTACGACGGCCGCTCCATCCGCGCGCGGCCTGAAGATCCCAACCCGCTGTGGGCCCGCGCCTGGGACGCGCTGCTGGCCGCCCTGGTGCTGTTCGCCGTCTGGCGTCTGGTCAGCTTCATCCACACCGAGGTGGGCTGGGGCGAGGCGGCGCATGTGTTCAAGCTGGGCCTGTACACGCTGGCGCGCGTGCTCGCGCTGATCGCCGTGGCGTCGCTGATCTGGGTGCCCATTGGCGTGTGGATAGGCCTGAACCCGCGCATCGCCGGCCGCGTGCAGGCGGTGGCGCAGTTCCTCGCGGCCTTCCCGTCCAACCTCGTCTTCCCGGTCGCCGTCCTCGTCATCGTCAAGTACAGGCTCGACCCCGACCTCTGGTTGTCGCCCCTCATCATCCTGGGCACGCAGTGGTATCTGCTTTTCAACGTCGTGGCCGGCGCGTCGACCATCCCGACCGAGTTGCGCCTGGCCGCCAAGAACCTGGGGCTCAAGGGCTGGCTGGCCTGGCGGCGCTATCTGCTGCCGGCCATCTTCCCGAGCTTCGTCACCGGCGCCATCACGGCCAGCGGCGGTTCCTGGAACGCCAGCATCGTGGCCGAGTACGTGAGCTGGGGCGACACCCACCTGCAGGCCCAAGGCCTGGGCAGCTACATCCAGCAGATGACGACGGCGGGCGACTTCCCGCGCATCGCTTTAGGCATCGGCGTCATGTGCGTCTTCGTCATGGCGATGAACCACTGGGTCTGGCGGCGTCTCTACCGTATCGCCGAGGAAAGGATGCATTTCTGATGACGACGTTGATCGAACTGAAGGGCGTCGCCAAGGGCTTCAAGTCCAACGACGGCAGCCTGCGCTCGGTGCTGGAGGGCGTGGACTTTCGCCTGGACAAGGGCGAGATCGTCGCGCTACTGGGCCAGAGCGGCTCGGGCAAGAGCACGCTGCTGCGCATCATGGCCGGGCTGATCCCCGCGGACGCCGGCGACGTGCGCTACGGCGGCCAACCACTGTTCGGGCCGGCGGCCGGCATCGCGATGGTGTTCCAGAGCTTTGCGCTGTTCCCTTGGCTCACCGTGCGGCAGAACGTCGAGCTCGGGCTGGAGGCGGCCGGCGTGCCGGCGGCGGAACGTGAGCGCCGCGCGAACGAAGCCATCGAGCTGATCGGCCTGGCCGGCTTCGAGGGCGCGCTGCCGCGCGAGCTGTCAGGCGGCATGCGCCAGCGCGTGGGCATGGCGCGGGCCCTGGTCATGCAGCCGGCCGTGCTGCTGATGGACGAGGCCTTCTCGGCCCTGGACGTGCTGACCGGCGAGCGCCTGCGCAACGAGATCCTCGACCTCTGGGACGGCGGCCAGATGCCGACCCAGGCCATGCTCGTCGTGTCGCACAACATCGAGGAGGCCGTCATGATGGCCGACCGCGTGCTGATCTTCGCCAGCAACCCGGGCCGCGTGCGCGCCGAGCTGCCCATCACGCTGCCACGCCCGCGCCGCGCCGACAGCCCCGAAGTGCGCCTGCTCATCGACGAGGTCTATCGGCTGATGACGAGCGCCACTCACGTCGCCGGCACCGTCGAGGAGGCGCCCAAGCCGCATCTCAGCGATCGCCTGCCCGAAGCCGACGTCGGCCGCATGGAAAGCCTGCTGGAGCTGCTGGCCGACGAACGCTTCGACGGCCGCGCCGACCTGCCCCAGCTGGCCGAGGAGAGCGAACTCACCGACGAGGCCATGCTGCCGCTGGCCGACGCGCTGCACCGCCTGGGCCTGGCCCAGCTCAGCGGCGGCGACCTCATCGTCACGCCGCTGGGCCATCGCTATGTCGAAGGCGGCCACGAGTTCCGCCGCGAGATCTTCGGCCAGCAGCTGCTGGCGCATGTGCCACTGGCCACCTTCATCCGCGCCAGCCTGGAGCAGGAAGCCCACGGCGAGCTGAAGGAGGAGCCCTTCCTGAAGCTGCTGATGGACAGCATGGACGCCGCCGAGGCTGAGCGCGTGCTGCGCGTGGCCATCGAGTGGGCGCGCTATGGCGAGGTCTTCGAGTACGACTTCCACACCGGCCTGATTCACCTGCCCGAGTCGGGCGAGGACTGACTCAGGCCGCGGCGCACTTGGCCACGGTGTCCCAGGTGCGCGTCGTGATGGTCTTGCCGAAGGTCTTCTCCAGCAGGTGCATGAAGACCGGCCCCTTGGCCTCGGGCACATAGCTGCAGAACACCTCGCCGCCGTCCAGGCCCAGGATGCAGGCTTCGCCGTGCGTCACCGGCAGCTCGACGGGGCTCTCGGCCAGCGGCTCGCGCAGGAAGGTGACGACGCGCTTGGACCCGGGCTTGAGCTTGAAGGCGGCGAAGGGATCGGCCTTGATCAGCTGCTGCAGATGGGCCGTCGACCGCACGGTGGTGGCGAAGCTGTAGCCCTGGCCATCCAGCATGGCCTTCTCGGCGCGCTTCTGCAGCGTGGCGATGGCGGCGGAGCGGGGCGTGGAGAACACGACGTTGCCGCTGCTCAGCCGCGTCTTCACGTCGGTGAAACCCGCCTCCTCGAAGCAGCGCTTGAGGTCGGGCATCTTGGCGTTCATCGGGCTGACGCCACGAAGCAAGGCGACATAACGAGGCATGGGTGCGAAGTATGACCCCGCGCTTGCGGCCAACCCTAGCTGCGGCTGCCCCGAATTGCGGGTGGCCGCAGCTAGCGGGCCCGGCCGAGTCCGAATGCAATGGCAACGCGACTGAGACACACCCCTGAGGAGAACGCGCCATGACCACCATCCAGACGGCCAGCAGCACCTCGCTGACCGCCACATCCTCCGTCCCGAACACCAACCCGACCCACGCCAGCACCCAGATGAAGGGTGGCCAGGCCGTGTTCGAGAACGACAACTACCGCATCACCGCCGGTGACAACAACACCGTCAACATCTTCAACAAGAAGACCGGCGAGACCTACAACATCTGGGGCGACCCGCACGTCAACATCGACGGCAAGCATGCCTTCGACTTCTACGGCACCACGACCTTCAAGCTCGAGGACGGCACCAAGGTCACCATCGAGACCACGCCCTGGAATGCCGGCAATGGCATGACCCTCGCGAGCAAGGTCGCCATCACGAACGGCGACTACGGCGTCGAGATCAGCGGCGTGGACACCAACAAGGTCGGCGACCTCAAGATCGACGAGGCCGCCGGCTGGGGCCAGGTGCTGGACTGGACGCACAAGGACGGCAATGTGCTTCAGGAAAACCCGGCCGGCGCCGGCTTCCTGGGCGTGGACGCCAACGGTGACATCCACAAGGTCGACCAGGCCTACATGAACAAGACCGATCTGCAGCTGAACCCCGGCCTGGACCCGACCACCCAGCAGCGCGGCAGCGACTTCCTGCGCAATGCCCTCAACCTGTTCAGTGGCCTGCTGTCGGCCTCGCTGAGTGGCGCCTTCCTGGGCTCGCTGTCGGATGCCGGCGAAAGCCGTTCGCACTCGACGCGTGACGCCCACCGGTTCTCGCTGACCGTGATGCGCCTGGACTTCTGAGCGGAGGCCGCCATGCTTGCAGTTGATGCAGTTTCGAGCGGCCGGCAGACGCCGGTCGCCCGCGATCCCGCAGCGGAGGTCGTCAGCCGGGCGACCGACCCACGTACCGGCGTCGTCGACACCCAGCGCCTGGCGACCTGGGTGGTCGACGCGCGCAAGAGCGACCCGCAGGCCGCCGAGTCGGCGCATGCCGCCATCGAGCAGCACCTGCTGGCCTCGGGGCACCCCGGTGACGTGGCTCACTACAACCAGGATGTGTTGCAGGCCGCGCGCCAGAGCCTGCTGCCCGACCATGCACCCGGCGGCCTCTGGGCGGCCGGCCAGGGCATGCTGCAGCAGGGCAGCAAGCTGCTGATCGACAACCCCATCCTGATCAAGCGATGGGAAGCGACGACCAGCGCCTGGACGGGCAAGGGCGGTTTCACGCGCGGCCTGACCGAGCTGCTGACCAGCAACGGCATCCAGGTCGGCCAGACCGTGCATGCACCGCCGCCCGGTTCGCTGGGCCGCACCTCGGGCATCGCTTCGCCGGTGGCCAACAACACCAACGGCGCGCTGGCTCGCGACGCGATTGCCGACCGCTGGCGCGCCGCGGGCGCCCAGGTGCGCACCGAGGTGCCGGTGCAGAACGGCGCGCGCGTGGTGGACGTGGTGGCCGAGCCCCCGGCGACGGACCCGCGCATGCGCCAGCGCATCGACGTCGAGTCCAAGGTGGGCCGCACGGCGCTGGACAGCGACATCCGTGGCCAGGTGGCGCGCGATGTCGAGGCCCTGAAGGTCAACCGTGGCCTGCGCGGCGCCGGTCAGCTGCTGGAAGGCGTGGGCAAGGTCGCCCGGCCCGTCGGCGTCGTGCTGGATGCCATTTCGCTCGGCCAGGCCTACCAGGCCGACGGCAACCGCATCGGCGAGAACACCGGGCGCACCGCCTCCGGCGTGGCCGGCGGCGCCCTGGGTGGCTGGGGTGGCGCGGCCCTGGGCGCGACCATCGGCACGGCCATCTTCCCCGGCGTGGGCACGGTGGTGGGCGGCATCATCGGCGGCATTGGCGGCGCCATCGCTGGCGATGCTGGCGGCCGTGGCATCTTCGATACGGTAAAAGGCTGGTTCTGAACCGGGCTTGTTCCGAATGGACGGCCTCTCGAGGCCGTCCATTTTTCTTTCGCGCTTGCTCAACATGCCGAACCTGATCCAGCGCTGGCTTGCCGGCACCCGAGCGTCCAATTGGGACCTGAGCGACTACCCCGCCTATGAGCTGCCTCACCCCGGCTCCGGCCGTGCGCTGAGCGAGAGCCAGGCCCAGGCCAACTGGGCCTACTTCCAGGCCACGCTGAACGAGCGCCAACGCCTGCTGCGCGACTGGCTGCTGGCGCATGAAGGGCCCGATCCGCAGGCACTGCAAGGCGTGGTCTATGCCAAGGCCCTGAACACCTGGGCCAAGGCGCACTGGCCGCAGCTGCCGGCCTTCGGCCGCCTGCCCAAGCACTCGCCCTGGCCGGACTGCACGCGCGGCGGCCCCTTCATCGTCAACAGCCTGCTGGGCGACCTGGGCGTGAGCCTGGGCGAGGCGATCCGCCACGCCAACGGCGACTGGCACTGGGGCCTGAACCTGGACGCCATCGACCTGGCCGACAACATGGCCACGGCGCGCCGCATCGTGCTGCTGGCCGATCTGAAGCACCCGACACCGCAGGCCCGTGAGGCCGTGCTGGACCTGGAGGCCCTGCTCTTCGCGGCCCACCGTTTCCCCGACTCGCCGGATTTCGTCTACCTGGACTCCTGGACCCGGACCGTGGCCGACGCGATCGCCGGCGGCTATCACGACACCTGAGGCCGGCCGCCGTGGCGGCATGCCTGCTGAGCCGCCCTTCCTCAGCGCGCCACCAGCCCTTGCGGCCCGATCTGGATGCGCTCCACCCCGAGCCCCAACGCCGCCTCGAGGTTGGCCTTTGCAGCATTGCGGAAATTGACCTCCTCGTTGGGGTTGGGCTTGCTGTTGAGGTGCTCGCGGTAGACCACCATGAAGGTGCCCACCATGGCCAGCTGCTCGAACATCGCGCGCTTGGCGGCCGGGCTGCTTTGGGTGAAGGCGGCGTTCTGGCCCAGCATGCGTTGCATCTGCAGCACCAGGGACTTGAAGTGCTCGTCGGGCACGGGCTGCTGCATGAAGGCGGTGTAGTTGCCGGCGATGAAGGCCGCCACGCCGGCCGCGGCGTCATTGGGCGTCAGACCGAGCTGGGTCTCGAGCTTCTGCCAGAAGACGAAGGACTCCTCATACGCCTTGGTCATGGCGCCGCGATGCGCCGCGGGGAAGCGCTGCGCCAGCTCGGTGGCCGACTGGCGCACCTGCGCCGGCCCGTTGGTGACGAGGGGCGCGTTGAGGGCGGCCAGCGCACTGGCCGAGGTGACTGCGGGCGCCGCGCTGAACACCGGAGCAGCGGGTGCCGCGCCGCCACCCGCACCGGGCTTGGCAAGCATGGTGCGCATCTGCTCGGCCAGGCTGATCGAGGGGGCGACCTGAGCCGTGGCCGCGCCGGCAGCGCCGACCAGGGCCGCCAGGGCCAGACGAAGAACAAGGGATCGCAGTCGGGGCATTTGAAACTCCAGTGGAAAGGTCGGGGTCATTTGTCGAGGACGAGGCTGCCGCTGCCCACGTAGACGGTCTTGTTGTCGTCGTGCACGGGAAAGCTGAGCAGGCGCTGCTGGTGGCCGTCGTCGTAGTCGAGGGTGAGGACGAAGCCGCTGAGCTGGTAGCGGCCGCGGCGGCCGGCGCCGTCGTCCTGCTTGCGCGAGCTCACCGCGCCCGCCGTGCCAAAGGGCGTGCCCACCGTGCCGCCGCCGGTGCTGCTGCTGCCCTTGCCATCGCCATGGGCCGAGCCGGCAATGACCGTGTTGTTGAGCGTCGCGGCCAGCGTGCCGGTGCTGGACAGCGCGCTGTAGCTGCGCTCGAAGCGGCCGTCGCGCATGAAGCGCAACGTGGTGCTGGACGACCTGCCGCCAAGGACCAGGCTGCCGGTGAACGTGCCGCGGCTGAAAGTCCCCTCCAGCCGCGTGTCCTTGGGCCAGGGCCGCACGGCGTGATGCTTCTCGGCCTGCCAGGCGCCCGCGGGGCGGCCGTCATCGTCCTGCGGCTGCATTTCGCAAGGGCACGTAGGGCCGGGCACGGCTCGGCCCTGGGGGCTGACATCAACCTTGCCGCTGGCGCGCCAGCGGCCCCAGCGCTGCGGCTCCAGCTGGCGCGACGCGACAACGTTGAGCTGGTCGGGCGGCATCTCGGTGCGGTGGTAGACCGTGCCGTCACGCAGCAGGAAGCGCACATCCTCTTCCCAGCGCGTGCCGCCATTGAAGTTGCTCTCGCCGTGGATGACCACGGCCGCCAGGTCCTTCTCCGCCAGGCCGCGGCCCGGCAGCGTCGTCACGCGCTGCAGCACCGCCCGTCTGCGCAGCATCGGCGCCTGCGGCAGCGGCGACGGCGTCAGCCCCGCCGGGTTGGCGACCAGGGCCGCGTCGGCCAGGTCCAGGGAGTTGTCGTTCAGCGACGTGACGACACCGCGCAGCACCACCTCGCGGCCCACCCAGGGCTCGGCGTCGAACTTCAGGTGGATGCGCTGCTCCACATGCCGGTCGCCCTGCTGCTGCACCAGGAAGAAATGCGTCGGGCGGTCGATCTCGCGCGCCACGCGGCCCTTGACATAGACAACGCCGAGCTTGCGTTGCGCCTCCTCCTCGGAGATCACCAGCCAGTGGCCTCGCTGCACCGTGAGCGCGGGGATCTGGCTGGGCAGCAGGAACTGGCCCCGGGCCGCCTCGGGCGCGATCGCCAGCGGGCCGGGGGGAGCCACCAGGTTGGCTTTCACCAGCGCCAGTGCCACGGCACGGGCCTGCGGATACAGCGTGCCCACATCCATGGCCGGCGATTGCCAGTCGCGCGCCAACGCCGCGCAGGCCTGCTCGGGAGAGGGGTCGTTCAGCACCCGCTCGCGCATGGGCTCGGTCAGGCGCGTGAACGACGGGATGCTGCTGCTGCGCTGCTGCATGCGGGCCACGACCATGCGCAGCGGGGCCAGCTGGTGCCGCTCGCGCCAGGCCACCCAGGCGTCGCGCATCGGCGCAGCCGACGCCACGCCCATGTCCTCACAGGCGCCCAGCGTGGCTTCGGACATCACGTCCAGGCTGACGGCTTCGACGAGTTGCTGCACCGCCGCGGGATCGCTGGCCAGCGAGCGTTCGTCGGGCGCCGACTGCGCGGTGCCGGCCATCAGCAACACGGCGGCGGCGGCCAGCGCCGGCCGAGCAGCGATCAAGGGCATGCCTTCAGCGCGTCCAGGCCGCGAGCGGGCAGCCGACGGTCGTTGTCGAGCCATCGGGCCGTTTCAACGGGAACTGCCGGGCGTCGCCCGAGGGCGGCACGGCCACCACGTTGGACGCAGTAGCCTCGGCGTACCAGACCGTGCAGCTGCCGCGGCAGGTGGCGGCGGTGCAGGACACGCCGGTGTCCTTGGCAAACGCCACATAGCGGCTGTCCGGCGACCAGACCGCGCCGGCGATCAGGTCGTTCCTGGTGAATCGGCGCAGGTTGGAGCCGTCGACGTTCATCATCCACAGATCGACGCCGGCGATCGAACCCGTGTCGCGCATGGCTGCGAGCTGCACCAGAGCCTTGCTGCCATCGGGGCTGACATACACCGCCTCGGGCACGCGCGCCTCGGGCCAGCGCACGGTGGCGACGCGTTGCTCGCCGCGGCCCGGCAAGACCCGGCTGATGTCGCCCGAGGGCTGCACGCGCAGCAGCGAGCCATCGGGCATCCACGACAGCGCGTCGGGTGTCTTGCTCGGTTGCGTGGCGTACAGCAGCCGGCGCGAGTCGAGGTCGTAGACGATGGCAGCACGCGGTGCAAAGACCGTCTTGCCCCACGACGCCAGGATCTGGTTGCTGCCCAGCGGCGAGGGGCGAACGCCGTCCGCTACATAGCCGTCGACGACCTGGTCCATCAGCACACTGCGGTCGCTGGTCCTGCGCACCGTCAGGTGGGTTTCGTCGCCGCCGGCGCCCTGCGAGCTGTGGTCCCGCTGGATGAAGCGGCTGCCGTCAGGCCAGGGCGAGCGCCACTTCGCGTTGTCCACCATGGTGGCAGCACCGGAGTTGGGATTCAGCGCGAACGTGCCCTGCGGGTTGCTGAGGTCGCTGAATGAATGCCAGACCGTGCCTGGCAGTGCAGCGGCAGCCTGCGCGGCCATGACGGCGCCCAGGCAGGCCAGCGCGGCGGCGAAACGACGACGGTTCTCAGGCATCGGGGGCGAGGGCTCCAAATGGAACAGGCGACTCCAAGAATCGCCTGTCGTTACGGGTGCAATGGCATTGGAGCTCGCCGCGCACCAGCCACAAATCCCTAACGCGTCCAGGCCATGACCGGGCAGCGCAGATCGGTCATCGACCCGTCGGGCCGCTTCGCCGGGAATTTCTTGGCATCGCCGGATGCATCCACGGCCACCACGTCCGTCGCCGAGGCGGGGGCATACCAGACCGTGCAGCTGCCCTGGCAGGTGGCGTCGGTGCAGGTCACGCCGGTGTCCTTGGTGAAGGCCACGAACTTGCTGTCGGGCGACCAGTAGGCCTCGGCGATCAAGCCGTTGTTCGTGAAGCGCTTCAGGTTGGCGCCGTTGGCATCCATCATCCACAGGTCCACGCCACTGACCGTGCCGGTGCTGCGCAGCGCCGCGAGCTGCACCAGGGCCTTGCTGCCGTCGGGGCTGACATAGACCGCCTGCGGCAGCCGCGATTCTGGCCAGCTGACGGTGGCGACCTGCTGCTCGCTGCCACCCGGCGTGACCTTGCTGACGCTGCCCGAGGGCTGCACGCGCAGCAGGGTGCCGTCAGGCATCCAGGCGACGGCGTCCGGCGTCTTGCTCAGCGGCGTGGCGAAAAGCACCTTCTGCGCGCTGAAGTCCCAGACCACGGCGGCCCTGGGCGCGGCGGTTGTCTCGCCCCAGTAGGCCAGGACCTGGTTGGTGGCCAGCGGCGACGGCGCAAGGCGGGCGATGTAGCCGTCAACGACCTGGTCCACGACCAGGCTCTTGTCGTCGGTCTTGCGCACCGTGAGGCGGGTCTCGCCGCTGGAGCCCTGTGAGGTGTAGTCGTTGCTGATGAAGCGACTGCCATCGGGCGAAGGCACGCCCCACTTCTCGGATTGGACGGCCGTCGAGACCCCCGTGTTGGGATTCATGACGAAAGTTCCCGCCGGATTGCCGAGGTCGCTGAAGGAATGCCAGATATTGCCCGTCAGCGTGGTCGGTGGATCGGGCGTGGGAACGACGGGCGGGGTCGTCGGCGTGGCTTCGTCCCCGCCACCGCCGCCGCCGCCACATCCACTGAGCGCACCGAGGCACGCCAGAACCGTCAAAGCAAGGCGACTGAAGTTTTTCATCTTGGGCAGGAACTGAAAGTTGAAATGCAAAAGGGAGGGGCGATGCCCCTCCTCTTGTTTTCTCAGGTTGCGGCTTATTGCTTGCGAGCCATCGTGCCCAGCGCTTCGCCCAGACCCTTCAGCGCCGTCGTGAAGACGCTGTTCAGGTAGTTGTATTCCTGGCTGGTGGCCTGGAACTGGGTCATCAGCTTGTTGAACTCGTCAGCCTGCTTGCTCTGCTCTTCGGAGCCGGACTTGGCGGCGGACTTAGCGGCAGAGGCGTCGTTGATCTGTTGCGACAGATTGACCATCTCCTTGGCCTTGGCGCCCAGAGCCGAGCCCATCACGGAGGCGATGGCCTGCAGCCAGCCGCCACCGCTGGGCTTGCTGCCCTTGGAGCTGCCGGTGCCTTGCGAGCGCAGCTGGTCGAGCACGCCTTGCACGATCTGGTTGGAGAAGTCGGACTCCCACTGCTTGACGGCGCCGCCGAAGTTTTGCTGGGCCGCACCTTGCGCTTCGTGCGAAACGCCTTGCTGGCTTTGCGAGGTCAGTTGGTTGATGACCTGGCCGATGGTCGACTTGACTTCTTCGCCCAGGAACTTGGGCATGCCGTGTTCCTTGACCAGGGTGTCGACGGCACTGTTGGCGCCGCTGCCGATGGCTTGCTGCAGCATGCCGCCGATGGCCTGGCCGATCATGGCGCCGATGGGGCCGCCGAAGATGCCGCCGACGATGCCGCCCACGGCGCCCAGGATGCCACCCGAGCCACCGCCGCCGAAGATGCTGCTAACTGCTGATCCCATGTTGATCTCCAAAAAAAGATTAGGTTTCGCGGCAGAAGCTGCCGCAGTGATTGATTGACATTCGAGGCATCTGAATTCGGTGGCGACTGAGAAAACACCGGACTCGCTGCGTGTCTTGTCGGCAAGGTTTTCTGATCAAACTCTGCGGCGTTGACGGGTTTCATTAAACGGGGTCGGGCCCCTGCTGCCTATATGCGGCTGCTCCTATTTCTGCGCCAACCGCGCTAGGGTTGGCCGCAGTCCGGGCCTGCCAACACGGCGGCAGCGGGTCCCACTGCCGCCGTGTTGGCAGGCCCACCGTCCAGGTTGCGCAGCACGGCGCACAGCGCGGGCAGGTCCAGGCCGAGCTGTCGCGCCAAGCTGTTGCGGGCCATCCAGGTGGCCGACGCCTGATGCGCGCTGCCCTGGCGGCTGGCCTGCACCGTCCATTCGCCTAACGCCACGGTCAGCACGGCCAGACGCTCGAAGGCGTCCTGCCGCTGCAGCAGCGGTGCGTCGTCCCACGGCAATTCATCGATGACCCAGGCCTTGACCCATTGGGTGATGGCTTGCCAGCGCTGCGGGCTCAGTGCCTCGTGATCGAAGGCCTGTCGGCATGCGCCCAGATAGGCGGCCAGGGCCACGCCCAGGTCGTCCTCGGCGCGGCCCGGTGCCAGCTGGTTGCGGTAGTGCTGCAGGCAGTGCGTCACCAGGCCGGCCTGGGCACCGGTGCCGAGCATTTCGCTGAGCGCCGCAGCTGCGCCCGTGGGCTCGGCGACGCGCGAGGGCAGGCGCCAGCGCGTGGCGCCGAGCTCGGAAGCCGCATCGGCCTGCGGCGCGTGCGCAAACCGGGACTGCTCCAGGGCCTGGGCCAGACGATGGCCGAGGGCGGATTGCCAGGGGTTGGGTGAAGCGGAAGTGGTCATGGCAGTGCGAGGGCAGTAGGCCGGTGGGAACGCGCAAGGGCGCGCCGGGTCTGGCGCAGGCGTTCGCGGCGGCTGAGGGTCTGGACGGCCGACCAGGTCGTTGCGTCCAGGGCGTGGTAATCGGAAGGCTGGCCTTCGTAGAGCGCGCGGCTGCGAGGCGTGAAGCCCAATGCCTCCAGGCAGACGCGGGCACCGCGGTTTTCAGGGTGGCAGATGCCCCAGACCGTGTGCAGTGCCAGCGTCTCGAAGGCATGGCGCAGCAGCACCTCGCCGCCGCTGAGGCTCAGGCCGCTGCCCCAGTGTTCGGGCCTGAGGCGGCTGCCGAGTTCAGCGTCGCCAGGCCGGATACCCAGCTGCACGGTGTCAGGGCTTGCCTGCAGGGGCATGAGGCTGAACCAGCCGGCGAACTGTTCCTCGGCAGCGCTCAGCGGCACGGCGCAACGCCAGATGCCCAGGCCAGGATGGCGGCGATAGAAGCCTGCCAGGCAGGCCGCGAATTCCGCGGCCCAACGTGCCTCGTGCAGGGGCTGTTCATCGGGCAGCAGCTCGCGCACCCGCGGGTCGGCATGCAGGCCCTGGATGTCGGCCGCATCGCTCGCGACGAATTCGCGCAGCAACAGCTTGTCGCAGCGATGGGAGAAGGCCGTCATGCTTCGCGATCCAGCTTGGCGTCGGCTTGCGGCCAGCGCGCCAGCAGATTGATGCCGCCCGCCGTGACGCCCAGCATCCAGCGCTCGCCGGCATGGTCGAGCAGCACCACACGCTCACGCGCACCAACGGGCAGGGCGCGCACGAAGCGCAGGGCCTCACCGTCATCCGCCGGGCTGCGGCCACTGAAGCCCTGCAGGCGCCGCCAGCCGCGGATCAGCAACCAGGCCAGCAGCAGCACGAAGGCCAGGGCGGCCACGGTGCTGGCGAGGTTGAGCATCAGGTTCTGCATGGCATCAATCGTCTTGGGCGGAAACGACGCGCGAGTCCACGTCGGGGTGGCGCGTCAGGTCTTCGCCGGGCGCGGGTCGCGCGCGCGGCGGCTCGGCGGGCACCTCGTCGCGCCGATGCGGGTCGGCGCGGGCGGCCTCCCACTTGAGCTGCTCGCGCACGCCCTCGGCCCAGACGATGACCTCGGCCAGCACGTCGAACAGGTCGGGCGGGATGACTTCGCCCTCCTCGCAGCGCGCCAGCAGCTCGCGCGCCAGCGGCACATTGCGCACGATGGGCACACCGGCGTCCTCGGCAGCCTCGCGCATGGCGCGGGCGACGTGGTCCTCGCCCTTGGCGCTGACGGTGGGCACGGGGCAGCGGCCGGGCTCGAAGTCGATGGCGATGGCCACATGCGTCGGGTTGACGACCAGGGCGTTGGCGCCGCGCGCCGCCGCCTGCTGGTTGCGCTGGCTCCACTCGGCATGGGCCTGCTTGCGCTGCTGCTTGAGATGCGGGTCGCCTTCGCTCTCCTTCATCTCCTGCTTGATGTCGCGCATGCTCATGCGCAGCTTCTTGGTGAAGCGATGCCGGGTCCACATCGTGTCGAGGAAGGCCACGCCGGCAAACACGCCCACCGTCCAGGCCAGGGTCTTGACCGTGCCCTCCCAGACCAGGCCGCCGAGATGCTGGGGTGGCCTGTCGGTGCCCGAGGCCAGCCGCATCGCGTCGGGCAGCAGCAGCCGCGCCACCGCCCAGCCGATACCCAGCAGCAGCGCCGTCTTCAGGATGCCCTTGATCAGCTCGACCAGGTTGTCCATCGAGAACATGCGCTTCAACCCTTCGGCCGGGTTCAGGTGTTCGAGCTTGGGCGCCACCTTCTCGAAGGCCAGCACCGGCCCGGCCTGCAGGAACTCGATCAGCGTGCCCAGGACCGCCACGGGGATGACGAGCAGGGCCACCAGCAACAGCGACAGTTCGACGCTCTGCCAGCCCAGCAGGGCGGCGACATGGCCGAAGCCTTCCTCGCGCCAGCCGGCCGACACGCGCGCGAACAAGGCCTCGCACAGGGCTGCAATCCGCTCGCAGGCCATGCGCATGCATAACGCGCCCATCACCAGCCAGACGAGCAGCGTCGCCGTGCTCGTCAGCTCCTTGCCCTTGGCGATATCGCCCTTCTTGCGGGCGTCCAGCAGGCGCTTCGCTGTGGGCTGTTCAGTCTTGTCGCCGCTGTCGTCGGCCATGAGTCCCTAACACCTATTTCTAGGGGGTGCAAACAGGGTTTGTGAAAACTTGTTTTCAGCACCGTGACCAGACCTACTTCTAGGGGGCCTTTCACCCCGCTGCGCACAGGGTGGTTGGCACGGCGCGACCGAACGATGCCCGGTCTCAGATTGCGACGGTGCAGCAGTTGTTTCCACGCGTAAACGTGGGGGGCAGCCTCTTGCATACAAAGGAGCAATGTCTACGGGTCAGTCAGTTACTTCTGCTTGCAATGGTCAACAAGCCGGCAAGGCTTGCCCCCATAGTCCGCCCGGTCCAAAAAGCAGGGAAGACAAGTGTTCGGACTCCAACGGATCTGCCAGGTCATGGCGACCGGTGCGTTAGGTGCGGCCCCGCTGATGGGGGCATTCGCCGCCGCGCCGAACTGCCCCTCCCCTTCCGCCGAGGCGTTGCTGGATGCCGCACCGGCCGCAGGCGCCAGCGGCTTCGCGCTGACCGAAAAGCTGTGCCTGGCCACCCTCGTCAGGAGCCGCTCGGCGCCGGTCGAAGTGCCCGAGCCCGAGGTGCCGGCTGCCGAGGTGCCGCTCCTTGCTCCCGTGGCGCTGCCGCCGGCCCCGGCCGTGATCCGCCCCGCACCGGTCCGTGACGCCGCCGCGCAGGCCCGCATCCGCGCCCTGGCGCCGCTGATGGCCGAAGTGGCCCAGCGCCATGACATCGACCCCCTGCTGCTGCATGCCCTGGCCCACATCGAGTCGCGCCACCAGAGCCAGGCCATCTCGGCGGCCGGTGCGCGTGGGTTGATGCAGGTCATGCCCGCCACCGGCCGTGGCCTGGGTGTGGCCGAGGCGGAGCGCGCGCTGCTGAGCCCCGAGACCAACCTCGAAGCCTCGGCCAGGTACCTGAAGCAGCTCCAGGCCCGCTTCGGCAACGACCTGCGCCTGGTGCTGGCCGCCTACAACGCCGGCGAGGGTGCCGTCGAGCGCCACGGCCGGCGCGTGCCGCCCTTTGCCGAGACCCAGGCCTATGTGCGCAATGTGATGGCCGTCTACACCGAGTTGCGCCGTCGCTTCGGAGTTCAGGCATGAGTGCCGTGAAGCGGCCCGACGGCCTGTCCGGCTACTTCGCCGCGGCCGACCAGCCGCGCGAAGGGCTGATCGCCCGCTTCAGCGACCTCTTCCTGGTTGCCGGCATCGTCGCCATCGTTGCCCTGATGGTGCTGCCACTGCCACTGTGGCTGATCGACCTGCTGGTGGCCGTCAACATAGCCTCGGGGCTGGTGCTGATCC
The DNA here is from genome assembly GCF_054049255.1 of Roseateles sp. P5_E4. NCBI lineage: Bacteria > Pseudomonadati > Pseudomonadota > Betaproteobacteria > Burkholderiales > Sphaerotilaceae > Roseateles > Roseateles sp. P5_E4. The sequence continues at coordinate 339,451 of NZ_JBFUMS010000005.1, forward strand.
TGATCGCCGTCTACGTGGCCGGTCCACTGGAGTTCTCGGTCTTCCCCAGCGTGCTGTTGATGACGACGCTGTTCCGGCTGGCCCTGTCCATCGCCACCACGCGGCTGATCCTGCTGCATGCCGACGGCGGCCACATCATCGCCACCTTCGGCAAGCTGGTGGCGGGCGGCAACCTGGTGGTGGGCCTGGTGGTCTTCCTCATCATCACGGTGGTGCAGTTCATCGTCATCGCCAAGGGCGCCGAGCGCGTGGCCGAAGTGGCGGCGCGCTTCTCGCTGGATGCCATGCCGGGCAAGCAGCTGTCCATCGATTCCGATCTGCGCTCCGGCCTCATCGACAAGGACGAAGCCAAGCGCCGCCGCCGCACGCTGGAGCTGGAAAGCAAGCTGCACGGCAGCCTTGACGGCGCGATGAAGTTCGTCAAGGGCGACGCCATCGCCGGCATCATCATCATCCTCATCAACCTGCTCGGCGGCCTGGCCATCGGCGTGCTGCAGCAGGACCTGAGCATGGCCGACGCCGTGCACCGCTACTCCATCCTGTCCATCGGCGAGGGCATGGTGGCGCAAATCCCGGCCCTGCTCGGCGCCATGGCCGCGGGCCTCTTGGTGACGCGCACCAACGACGATGAGAACGACCGCCACCTCGGCGACGCCATCCGCAAGCAGCTCGGCGCCAAGCCCCGCGTGCACCTGATGGCCGCCGGCATCTGCCTGCTGCTGGCCACGGTGCCGGGCTTTCCGCCGCTGGTCTTCGGCCTGCTGGCCGTCGTGTTCGGCGCGGCTGGCATGCTGCTGATGCCCAAGGGCCGCGACTGGCTGACCCGGCGCATGCCCCAGCTCAGCCCGCGGCGCGGCAAGCCCGAGGCCGGCGCTTTCAAGACGGCGCAGCTTCGCGTGCGACCCTCCGTGCCGCTGCTGCTGGAACTGCCGCAATCCATGCTCGGTGACGGTGGCCTGGCGGTGACGCGGGCCATCGAGGCGATGCTGGACGAGCTGCAGCTCGACCAGGGCCTGCCGCTGCCGCGCGTGGCCCTGCACGGCCGCCTCGGCCGCGAGGGCTGGCGCCTGCTCGCGCATGAGGTGCCACTGTCCGAAGGCGGCCAGGCCGGTGACGCCGCGGCCCTGGCCGAGCAGGTGCGCCAGGCCCTGCGCCGCAACGCCTCGCTGTTCATCGGCATCCAGGAAACCAGCGAGCTGCTGACCCGCGCCCAGGCCGAACTCGCCGATGTGGTCAAGGAAGTGCTGCGCGCGCTGCCGGTGCAGAAGGTCACCGAGGTGCTGCGCCGCCTCGTGTCAGAGGAAGTCTCGATCCGCAACCTGCGCGACATCCTGGAAGCGCTGGCCGATGCCAGCCAGCGCGAGAAGGACGTGCAGGCCCTGACGGAGATGACGCGCATCGCGCTGCGTCGCCAGACCCACCACCGCATCTGCCCCAGCGGCGAGCTGCAGGCGCTGATGCTGTCGCCCGAGCTGGAGGCGCTGCTGCGCCAGAACCTGCATGTCAGCGGCGGCGCTACCCAGCTCGCCATCTCACCCGACGTGGCGCGCCAGCTCGCCGCCGATGTGCAGGCCCAGGTCGAGGCGCTGCGACCGCAGGCCCTGGTCTGCGCCGTCGACCTGCGCTGGCACCTGCGCAAGCTCATCGAGACCGAGTGCTTCGACACCCCCGTGCTGTCCTTCCACGAACTGCTGCCGACGCTGCGGCTCACGCCGCTGCACCACCTGCCCCCGCCGGGGTCCAGTCCCAACGCTTCAATTCAGGCGCCTTCCCCACAGGCAGCACTGCTCGCCGCATGACCTCAAACCTCAAGATCGCCGCAGCCACCACGCTGCTGCTGGCCCAAGCCCTGCCGCTATCAGCGGCGCCGCTGCCCGAAGGGCTGCGCGCCGTCAAGCTCGAGGCGCGCGACCAACCCATCGAGCAGTTCCTGCAGGGCCTGTTCTCGGGCAGCGACATCCCCGTCGTCGCCAGCGGTGTGCAGGGCCAGGTCAATGGCCGCTTCGAGGGCACGCCGGCCAAGCTGCTGCGCGACCTGAGCCGCGCCTACAACCTGCTGAGCTATTACGACGGCGGCGTGCTCTACATCGCACCGGCCAGCGACACCCAGACGCGCAGCTACCTGCTCACGCCCGCTGCCGCCTCGCAGGTGCAGCGCGCCGCACAGGCCCTGCAGCTGCCCGATACGCGCAACACGCTGAAGTTCAGCGACGACGGCGCCCTGCTCGCCGTGGGCGCCAAGCGCTTTGTGCAGCAGGTCGACGAGCTGGTGCGCCAGGTGCGCCCCGGCACGACGGCGGTGGCCATGAAGTCCTGGGCGCCGCAGCAACAGCAACCGCTGCCCGACTACCGCATCTTCTACCTGCGCTATGCCTGGGCCCAGGACGTGCCGATGAGCTTCGGCGGCCAGCAGACCACCTTGCCCGGCGTGGCCAGCATCCTGCGCTCGCTGGTCGGCCAGCCCAGCAAGGCCCGCGTCATCCCGGCCGCCGACCCCACCCGCGCCCAGGGCAGCCAGCGCGCGCGGGGCGGCGCGATGCGCGGTGCGGGCAACACCACGACGCTCGGCCTCGTCGACGACGCCGCGCCCGGCATGCGCGGCACCGACACCCTCGTCGCCGCCCTCACCCAGGTCGGCTACGGCCAGCCCGGTCAGGACACCGCCGAGCCGGCGGCGCCGCCCGACTTCGCGCCGCGCATCGAGGCCGACCCGCGCCTGAACGCCGTCATCGTGCGCGACCTGCCCGAGCGGCTGGAGCGTTATGCCGCCCTCATCAAGTCGCTGGACGTCGAGCCCCAGTCGCTGGAGATCGAGGCCACCATCATCGACATCAACACCGACCGCATGCGCGAGCTCGGCATCAACTGGCGCTACAACCACGGCCTGTCCAGCCTGATGTTCGGCAACGGCACGGCCAGCGACAACCGCCTCAACGGCCAGGTCGATCCGACGCCCACCAACAAGGGCGGCGTCATCTCCGCCGTCATCGGCGACCGCTTCCCCTTCGTGGCCCGCATCACGGCCCTGCAGAGCGACGGTGCGGCCAAGGTCGTCAGCAGCCCGCAGGTCGTCACGCTGTCCAACGTCGAGGCGGTGTTCGACAACAGCTCGACCTATTACGTGCGCGTCGCCGGCCGCGAGGACGTCGACCTCTTCAACGTCACCGCCGGCACGCGGCTGCGCGTCACGCCCCATGTGTTCAAGGAAGGCGACGAGCCGGCCCGCATCAAGCTGCTGGTGCAGATCGAGGATGGCGGCCTGACCGGCCAGAGCGTGGACAACCTGCCCATCGTCGAGCGCTCGGGCATCAACACCCAGGCCCTGATCTCCGAAGGCGAGAGCCTGCTGATCGGCGGCATGGTGCGCGACAGCTCGACGGCCGGCGTCGACAAGGTGCCGGTGCTGGGCGACATCCCGCTGCTGGGCAACCTCTTCAAGACCCAGCGCAAGGGCGGCCAACGCATCGAGCGCATGTTCCTCATCACGCCACGCCTGGCCAGCAGCAAGGCCGCGGCCGACGTGATGGAAAGAGCCCGCCAACCGCTCGCCAATCCGGCCAGCCCGGCCAGCTCGGCCGCGCCCACCGGGCCGACCGGCAGCGAAGGTGCTGCGCAGCAGGAGTGATGCCATGAAGTCCCATCTCCCCGCCTCGATGCTCGAACTGCGCGTGCTGGCCGGCCGCCAGCTCGGCGCGCGTGCCCGGCTGGACGCGCAGCACGACCTGCTCGTCTGCGGCCTGAACTCGGCCAACCAGGCCGACACCCAGTTCGCCGACATCCTGCTCGCCAGCGAGATCGACTTCCAGCTGCGCGTGATCCCGTCCGGTGCCGGCCGCGTCAGCCTGCAGCTCGTCTCCGGGCATGCCGTGCTGGCCGAGAGGGCCCTGATGCCGGGAACCGCCATCCACGCCTGGGCGCCGGGCCAGCCGCTGCAGCTGGGTGATGCAATCGTGGCCTACGGCCCGGCCGACCAGGACTACTGGCCCGAGCCGGTGCTGCATGACGGCCCCGAGCTGCCCGCCAGCGAGCGCGCTCAAGGCATGCGCGCACCCACTGCCGCGCCGCGCGCCCGCCCCGTGCTCGAAGGTGTGCTGACGGCGCTGGGCCTGGTCATGGTCATCGGTGGCGCGTCGTTGGCCTGGCGTGGCGGCACGCTGCGCGAAGCCGGCCAGGTCGTGGCCAAGGTCGTACCGCCTGCCCAGGCGGCCACCGCTGCAACTGCGCCCGACCTGCTGGCCAGTGCGGTCGAGGTCTTCCGCCTGTACGGCATCGCCGCGCAGGCGGCCTGGTCGCCCGAAGGCGAGCTGGTGCTGCGCACGCAGGAGCGCGACGCCACCCGGGTGCAGGCCGCCGCCGCCGCGGCCAAGCGCGACATCGCCCACCTGCCGGCGCTGCGTATCGACAACCGGCCGCCGGTGGCCGCGGCCGCTGCGCCCGCTCCGGCGCCCGACGATCCGGCCAAGCGCCTCGTGGCCGTCGTTGACAACGCCGACAGCCCCTACTTCATCACCGCCGACGGCAGCCGCTACTTCAGCGGCGCCCTGCTGCCCAGCGGGCACCGCGTCGTGCAGATCGCCGAGCGCGCCGTCATCGTCGAGCGCGATGGCCAGCAAACGCGGCTGACCCTCTGACCCCTGTTTCGCCCACTTTCCCCAACCCTCCCACAAGGAGACTCCCATGTCCAACGCACTTCTCAACACCCTCGCCGCCGCCCCCGTAAACGGTTCCACGGGTGGCAAGACCAACGGCGGCGGCTCCTGGTTCGAAGCCATGGCCGATGCCTGGGGCAAGGCCCTGGACAAGCAGGCCGGCGACATCGAGACGGCCTCCAACGCGATGAACAACGGCGGCGACACGCCCTCCGCCGTGACCGAGCTGACCGCCATGTCGCTGAAGATGAGCTTCCTGGCCAGCAGCTCGCACACCGCCGTCTCGACGGTCGGTTCCGCCCTCGAAACCATGGCGCGCAAGCAGTGACACCCGGCCTCGCCATCGCCCCCCCGGTGGCCGACGTCCAGCTCGGCCCAGGGGCTTCGCTGTCCAGCCTCGGCCAGGTCGCGCCAACGGCCGACGTGGCGGGCTTCGAGCGCGCCATGGCGAGCGCGGTGCAGCGCCTGAGCCCGGCCGAGTCGCCCGCCCAGGCCATGCAGCGTCTCGTCCAGCCGCTGGACCACATCAACGCCGAAGCGTCGTCGCTGGGGCGCGACGCCCGCCTGGCGGCGGCTTCGGGCCAGGAACTGACGCCGGGCGAACTCGTCAACCTGACGGTGCGCTGCCAGGAGTTCATGTTCCATTGCCAGCTGACCTCGAACATTGCCAATCGCACGTCCGAAGGCTTGCAACAGCTCTTTAGGCAACAGTCGTGATGAAACCACTTCGAAGCCTTTGCGCACTTGCGCTGACTGCCCTGCTCGCCGCCTGCGGCGAGCAGGCCCTCTACGCCAAGCTCGACGAGCGCCAGGCCAACGACATGGTCTCGGCGCTGCGCCTGGCCGGCGTGCCGGCGCAAAAGCATGCGCGTGAAGACGGCTTCGAGGTGCTCACCGGCGAGGCCGACTTCGCCCGCGCTGTGCAGATCCTCAAGGCCCAAGGCCTGCCCCGCGAGGACTACGACAGCCTGGGCAAGGTCTTCAAGCGCGAGGGCTTCGTGTCGACGCCGGTCGAGGAGCGCGCTCGGCTGATGCACGCACTGTCGCAGGAGCTGTCGCACACGCTGACCAGCATCGACGGCGTGCTGCAGGCCCGTGTGACGCTGGTGGTGCCCGAGCGCCACCCGCTGTCCGACAAGGTCCAGCCCTCGTCGGCCTCGGTGATGATCAAGCACCGCCCCGGTTTCAATGTCGAGGCGCTGCTGCCCAAGGTGCGCGCCCTGGTGGTCAACAGCGTCGAAGGCCTGCCGTATGAAAGCGTCTCGGTCGTCGCCTTCGCGGCCGAGCCCACGCCCGTCGCCCCGCCGGTACCCGAGACCCAGGCGACGGTGCCCTTGGTGCTGGCCGTCACGCTGGGCTCGGCCAGCCTGGGTGCGGCGGGCTGGCTGGGTTGGCGCCGCCGTCGGGCTCAGAACCAGCTCGCGCTGGAAGGAGGCGGCCATGACTGAACGCCAGCTGCGCGCGCACGTCGCACGCCGCCTGCTCGAAGACGCGCCGGTGGAGGCCCGCACGCTGAGCTGGGCGCAGCTCGACGCAGCGCCCGCCTGGCTGGCGCTGGAGCGCGATGAGCTGCTGGCGCTGGCCCGGCGCTGCGGCTCCGTGCTCGCCGCGCCCGCGCTGCGGCTGTGGATCGCCGGGCCGCTGCGGGAGCTGGCGCGCACCGCCCTGGGCGCGCCCTGGTGGCGAGCCCTGCGCAGTGCGCAGGACTGGCCGGCCCTGCCCGCGGGCCTGCCGGCCAGCCTCAGCGACTGGCCCGACGTCACGACGCCGGAGGCCTTGAGCCAGCGCTTCACCGAGGCCGGCGCCGCGGTGCTGCTGGCCGGCCTGCCGCATGGCTCGCTGCGCCACGCCGCCAGCCGCCGGCTCGGACCGGTCGCGGCCTGGGTGATGCCGCAGGCCACGGCCCTGGCGGTGTTGCGTGAAACGCTGGCCTTGCAAGCAAGGGTCATTCAATGAACAACTTCATGCTCTGGCATCGCGACCCCCAGGCCAGGTTGGGCATCGCCTCGGATCGGCGCGTGCTGCGTGCCGCCGAGGTGCCGGCCTTGCAGGATGCGCAGCAGCTGCTCGATGCCTTGCGCGGCCTGCTGGAGCAGGAGCAGTCGCGCATCGACGCCGCCCGCGAGTGCGCGCACGCCGAGGGATTGAAGCAAGGCCTGGCCCAGGCCGAGGCCGAGTCGCGCGCGCACCGAGCCGACACGCTGGCTCGACTCACCTGCGCTCACGAGGACGAACGCCTGCGACTGCAGCGCGAAGTGGCCGGCCTGGCGCTGGACATCTTCCAGAAGCTGCTCGGCCAGGTGCCCGCCGAAGAGCGCCTCGCCCGCCTGGCCGCGCAGGCCGCGCGCGAGCTGCTGCCGGCGCGCACCTGGCGGCTGCAGGTGCACCCCAGCCAGCTGCCCAACTTGCACGACGCGCTGCAGGCTGCCGACCCTGAGAACAAGGCCGGCCTGGCACAGGCCGAGATCGTGGCCGATGCAGACCTGGCCGAAGCCGACTGCCGCCTGATCACGGAGTTCGGCACGGCCGACGCCGGCCTCGCCACGCAGGTCGAGCGCCTGGCCCGCGCCTGGGGGCTCAAGCCATGACGCTGAGCCTGGACGTCGAGGTCGGCACCGACACGCTGCGCCGCAGCCTGCAGCGCACCCGCACCGTCGCCACGCTGGGCCGTGTCGTGCAGGCGGGCGGCACGCTGATGCGCGCCACCGGCGTGCAGGCGCGCGTCGGCCAGAGCTGCCGCGTCTTCGATCCCTCGCGCCCGCAGGACGAGGGCCTGCTGGCCGAGGTCATCGGCTTCCAGGGCCACGAGGCCATGCTCGCGCCACTGGGCTCGTTGCAGGGCCTGCCGGTCGGCGCCGCCGTGGAGGTGCTGCACGAAGCCGCGCAGCTGCCCAGCGGCCCGGGGCTGCTGGGCCGTGTCATCGACGCCTTTGGCCAGCCGCTGGACGGCGGGCCCCCGCTCGACCTGCTGCCACGCGTGCCGCTGTATCGCGACGCGCCCTCGCCGCTGCAGCGCCGCCCGGTGCATGAGCCGCTGGTGTGCGGCGTGCGCGCCATCGATGCGCTGCTGACGGTTGGCGAAGGCCAGCGCGTGGGCATCTTCGCGATGGCCGGCGGCGGCAAATCGACGCTGCTGGGCATGCTGGCGCGCAGCACACGGGCCGAGGTCAACGTCATCGGCATGATCGGCGAACGCGGCCGCGAGGTGCGCGAGTTCCTGGAGGACAGCCTCGGCCCCGAGGGCCTGGCCCGCTCGGTCGTCGTCGTCTCCACGTCGGACCGGCCGGCACTGGAGCGGGTGCGCGCCGCCTACGCGGCCACGGCGATTGCCGAAGGCTTTCGCGCCCAGGGCTCACGCGTCGTGCTGATGATGGACTCGGTGACCCGCTTCGCGCGCGGCCTGCGCGAGATCGGCCTGGCTGCCAACGAGCCGGCCGTGCGGCGCGGCTATCCACCCTCGGTGTTCGCCGAGCTGCCGCGGCTGTTCGAGCGCGCCGGCAACGACGCCCACGGCACCATCACCGCGTTCTACACGGTGCTGGCCGAAGACGAGGACGGCAACGACCCGGTCGCTGAAGAGGTGCGCTCCATCCTCGACGGCCATCTGGTGCTGTCGCGTGCGCTGGCCCAGGCTCAGCATTACCCGGCCATCGACGTGCTGGCCAGCGCCAGCCGCGTCTTCACCCGCGTGACCCAGCCCGAGCAGCAGCGCGACGCCGCCCATCTGCGTGCGCTGATGGCGCGGCACAAGGAGGTCGAGTTCCTGCTGCGGGTGGGCGAATACCAGGCCGGCAGCGACCCGCTGGCCGACCAAGCCATCGAGCGCATGCCGCAGATCAAGGCCCTGCTGCAGCAGGCCACGCACGAACCCAGCGACTGGGACGGCTGCCTGCAGCATCTGCGGGAGATCGTGTCGTGAACCAGCTTTCCGACATCGAGGCACGCCAATGGCTGCGCCTGCGCCAGCTGCGCGTGCAGCGGGCACGCCTGGCGCTGGCGCAGGCACAGGCCGAAGAGCGCCAGGCCGTCGCCGCGGTCGAGGACCGCGAGGCCCGCATCGAGCAGGGCCGCAGGCTGATCGTCGAGCTGGCGTTTCACTGGGGCGGCGCCGGCAGTGCCGACATGCCGCGCTGGGTACACCAGGTGCAGGCCCACGGCGAGGCGTTGGCCGAGCGGCTGGAGCGCGATGAATACGCCTTGCTCGACGAGCGCGAGACGCTGGGACAAGCCCAGGCGGAAGTGCAACGACGCCGTGCCGATCTCGCCCGTGCCCAGGCCCGCGAAGACGCCGTAGACGCGACGCTGAAGGACCAGCGCCGCCAGGCCAGCCAAGCCCGCGAGCAGCAGGCCGAGCTGGAAACCGAAGACGCCTGCCGGACGCTGCATTGACATGAAGCTGCTGCCCATCCTGCTGCCCCTGGTCGCGATGCCGCTGCGCGCGCGATCCGCCATGGCGACGCCGGAGGCCCTGCCACCTCAGGACTCCCACCGCGACGCCGGCGATGAGCCCGACTGGCGCAACGCCTACCTGCGCCTGCGTGAGCAGGACCCGTCCGAGCCCGAGCCCGTGCTGCCCATCGCGCCGGCGATGGCGCGAACCCCACGCGATCAGGCACCCGAGATGACGGAGATCCGCAGCGTGTCGGCCACGCCCACCACGGAACGCCTCGAAGCGATGCGGCAACTCGGCGAAGCCGGCCCGTCGGCGAATCCGCAGGCGCGTGCCTGGCAAGTCGAGTTGCCCGCGGTGGCCGGCCCGGCCTGGCAGCTGCGCGTCGAGCAAGCCCAGCCGCTGGCGCCATTGAACCTGGAGCTGCGCGTGCCGCAAGTCGCCCAGGCCCAGGCCCGGCAGCAATTGAGCGACCTGGACAAGCGACTGCGCGATGCCGGGCATGATGTGCTGAGGTCGCGCCTGCGCGACGGCGCACGAACGGACAAGCGGCGCCGGCCTGCCGACGAGGTGGAACCATGAGCGGTATCACCGCCATCCAGGCCCTGTCGCCGGCCGAGACCTGGGAGGCGTGGCAGGCCTTGATGCAGGCCTCCCTGGGTGAGGCCGAAGGCGCGGGCAGCGTGGAAGCCGGCCAGCCCCATCTGCAGCCGCAGCCGACGGAGGCGGCCCAGCCGCTGAGCGCGCTGAACCTGTCGAGCGAGGCCAGCCCGTTGCTACAGACCCCTCATGCGCATCACGCGCATCAGGTCCAACACGCCCATGAACCCCAACCCGCAACGGCCGCGGTGCCGCAGCCGCTGGCCGCTCCCGACGTACCGACGGTGGCTGCGATGCCCGCAACGCAGGCATCGCAGGACAAGCCGGCCACACCATCACCGGTGCATTCACCATCGGCCGGGTTGCTCGGCGATACACCGATGGCCGCCACGCGGCTTGCCGATGCGGGGGCGACCGTGCTGCCGATGGCGCCGGTGCTGATGGCGCCGCTGACACTGCAGAACGGCCCCGAGCTGCGCTGGCGCGCGCAGGATGCCGCCAGCTGGCGGCAGCTGTTCGAGGACGCAGGTCGCGATGCGCCGGACGAACAGGAGCCGCCGGTGCTGCCGACGCCTGAAGCCATCGAGCTCGAGGCCATGCCGCCGTGGGCGCTGCTGCTGTTGGCCCGGCTGCGCGAGGCGACCCTCGCGCCCGCCGCCGCGGCGGCTTTGCGCCCGGCCCTGCAGGCCTGGCGTCTGGGCCTGCCGGTGCTGCTGGCCAGCCCAGCCGGCCTGGCCAGCCTGCAAGCCAGTCGCGATGCCACCACCTGGCAATGGCGGCGCTGGCCGGCGCGTTGGCGCACGGCCCGTCCGGCCACGATCGAGCGCTGGTGGACGGTGCGCCTGGCGCTGGGCCCCCAGGGCCGCCCGCGCACGCTGCGCGACCTGGCCGGAGGTGCGGTGCCCGCGCCCGGCCAGGTCAGCTGCGAGCTGCGCCTGGACGACGTCGCGCCAGGCATCGCCCAATGGACCGAGGTGCTGGTGCAGGCCCCCGCCAGCGCCAGCCTGCGAGCGCTGCTTGCCGCGCGGCCTTCGATCCCCTGGCTGTTGTGCAACCAGGCCCTGTGGCCCAGGGAAACGCCATGAGCGCCGCCCGGCCGTCCGAAGGCGCGCAACTCCCGCTTGGCGGGACCGCGCGCAGCGCGAAGGGTGCCTCAGTGCGCCGCGTCGACGCCGATCTGCTGCACGCCCTGGGCGAGCTGGGCGAGGCCCTGGCCGTCCTCGATGGCGACTTCCTCGTCGCGCTCAACGCGCCCATGCAGGCCCTGCTGCCCGGCGAAGTCGGCGGCCTGGCCGAGGACTGGGCGCAGCCCCTGCACGGCTTGGCCAGCGCGCTGGTGGCGCCGCTGGGCGTGCGCACGCGCTGCGGCGTCAGCGGCGAGTACGTGGCCCAGCGCGTGGCCCTGGATGCCCGCCATGTGCTGCTGCGCCTGGACGACGAGCGCGAACGCCTGCATCACCTGCAGCGCCAGCTCGACGACCGCGAGGGCCTGCTGTTCACATCGCGCTCGCTGACGGTCAGCGAGATGGGCAGCGTGCTGGCGCATGAGCTGAACCAGCCCATCGGCGCCACCGCCAACCTGTTGCGCGGCCTGAAGCTGCGCCTGGCCCGCCGCCATCCGGATGACACTGACGAGCTGGCCGCGCTGGACAAGGCGGTGCAGCAGGTCACGTATGCCAGCCAGATCATCGGCCGGGTGCGCGAGTACACGCAGTCACGCCAACCCAAGACCGAGAGGCTGGACCTCGTCGAGCTCGTGCACCAAAGCCTGGGCCTGCTCGACTGGGACCTGCAGCGCGAGGCCGTGCGCCTGGTGCTGCGTCTGCCGATGCAGCCCGTGCCGGTGCAAGGCGACGCCGTCATGTTGCAGCAGGTGCTGATCAACCTGCTGCGCAATGCGCTGGACGCGCTGCGCCTGGACCGGCCAGCCGAGCCGCTGATCGACATCGAGCTGGTCGTCGACGGTGCCCGCGCCGAGCTGCGCGTGGCCGACAACGGCCCCGGCATCACGCCGCAGACTGAAGCCCGGCTGTTCGTGCCCTTCAGCTCCACCAAGCCCAACGGCATGGGCCTGGGGCTGTCCATCTGCCGCTCGCTGATCGAGATGCACCAGGGCCGGCTCTGGTTCACGCGCCGCGACGCCGGCGGCTGCTGCTTTCACTTCGCTCTGCCGGTGACGGCGGCGGCGACCCCACCCACTCTGGAGAGGACGACATGACCCCTCGGCAAATCTACGTGGTGGATGACAACCACGAGTTCCGTGACTCGCTGCGTTTCTGGCTCGAAGGCTTCGGCTGCCAGGTGCGCGACTGGGGCGACCCGCGCGATGCGCTGCAGTCCCTGGCCCGCGTGGCCGTGGGCACGACCTGGCCCGAGTCCACCTGCCTGATGCTGGACGTGCGCATGCCCGAGCTGTCGGGGCTGGACCTGCACGACGCACTGCGCGAGCGCGGCATCCACCTGCCCGTCATCTACATGAGCGGCCATGCCGACGTGCCGCTGGCCGTGGCCGCGATGCAAAAGCGCGGTGCCGTCTCGCTGCTGGAGAAGCCGCTGGACGACGTGGCGCTGAGTGCGGCCCTGGACCGCGCCTTTGCGCCGACGGATGTGGACAGCGGCATCGACACCGAAGTGGAAGGCTCACGCGAGGAGTTCGAGCGCCGCTCTCAGACGCTGTCGCCGCGCGAGCGCCAGGTGCTGTCCCTCGTCGTCAAGGGCCTGATGAACAAGAACATCGCCGACGAGATCAAGCTGTCGCTGAAGAGCGTGGAGCTGTACCGCTCGCGCGGCATGCGCAAGATGAAGGCGCGTTCGGTCACCGAGCTGACCCGCATCATGGTGAGTCGCCGGGCATGAAGAACGTGCACCCCTCGCCCGGTCTTGTGCCGCTGAACGCGGGCCAGCCCAGTCGGTCCCCCGGGGGGACGGCGATGCAAGCGGCATCGAGCCGCTTGCACATCGCCAGACGGGCCGGCTTGGGGCGGCCCGGCGCTCGGCCCAAATGCGAGATGGGAAACTGATATGAGCTTCATTCCCCAGGCACTGACGCAGGCGTCGAGCTGGCACTACCTGTGCGGCCAGGCGCGGCTGTGCATCAGTGCCGATGATTTCGAGACAGGCGATCTGGTGTCCTGCGCCGCAGAGGCCGCCGTCGTGTTGGACCTGGCGGGCGAACTGCTGGACGCCCTGGCGGCCGCGGGCCTCGTGTCTGCCGCGGATTGGCAATGGGTGGCGCAGTCGGGCGCCATCAGCGTGAGCGGCGCCCAGGCCAGTTGGCGGGGCGCCGAGGTGCAGGCGCAGCTGTCGCTGCCCTGGACGACGTTGCGCGCGCTGGGTGAAGCACCCGAAGTGCCCGGCCTGCAATGGCACGCAACCGCGGCCGAATGCGTGCTGGCGCAGTGGCGGCTGGGCGACGAGGAACTGGCCGCGCTGGAGCCGGGCGGACTGCTGTTGCTGGAAGCGCCGGCCTCTCGCCAGCTGCGCGCACGGGCTGAGCCCACGGGTGAAGCGCCGTGGCAGCTGGTGGCGCGCTGGGAACAGCCACTGCCGCTGGAGGTCGTGATGGGCTGGAACGGGCCGCCGCCTGCGGCGCCGATTCAATGCCAGCTCATCGATGCCACCCGCCCAGACGTGCCGCGTGCCCGCGGACGCCTCGTGCCGTGGGGCACGGGCCAGGCCTTGCGCATCGAGGCGGTCTAGCCGATGGACCTCAGCACTTTCACGCCGGCCTCGGCCCTCATCACCGTCATCCTGCTGGCGCTGGCGCCCTTCGTGGCGGTGATGATCACGTCCTTCACCAAGCTCGTCGTCGTGCTGAGCCTGCTGCGCAATGCCATGGGCCTGCAGCAAGTGCCGCCCAACGTCGTCATGAACGGCCTGGCCCTGGTGCTGAGCATCTACGTCATGTACCCGGTGGGCGTGGAGATGCAGGAAAGCCTGAGCGCCATGCCGGCCACCAAGGCTGGCTCGGCGTCGACCAGCCAGATGGTGGCCGCGGCCGACGTTGCCAAGGAGCCGCTGCGCGAGTTCCTGATCAAGCACAGCCGGCCGCTGGAGCGTGCCTTCTTCCTGAAGACCGCGCAGCGCAGCCTCAAGCCCGAGCAGGCTCAGGCCTTGAGCGAGCGCGACTTCCTCGTCATCGTGCCGGCCTTCACGGTCAGCGAGCTGACGGTGGCCTTCGAGATCGGCTTCCTGATCTTCCTGCCCTTCCTCGTCATCGACCTCGTCATCTCCAACATCCTGATGGCCATGGGCATGCAGATGCTGTCGCCCACCACGGTGTCGCTGCCCTTCAAGCTGCTGCTGTTCGTATTGATCGATGGCTGGGTCAAGTTGACGCACGGCCTCGTCTTGACGTACCAGACATGAACAGCGAAGTCATCCAACTCACCCAGCAGGCGCTGTGGCTGGTGCTGCTGCTATCGGCGCCGCCCATCCTGGTGGCGGCCATCGTCGGGCTGCTGATCGCCTTCATCCAGGCGGCCACGCAGCTGCAGGAGCAGACGGTGCAGTACGTGGCCAAGTTCTTCGCCATCGTCGTCACCATCTTCATCACCGCCTCGCTGCTGGGCGGCAGCCTCTACCGGCTCGGCGACAAGGTGTTCAGCGAGTTCCCTGGCCTGGTCAAGATCAACCGCTGATGCTGGAGTTCTGGATCGGGCATCCCACCGATGCCGTCCTGCTGCTCGGCCTGTCCACCATGCGGGTGGCGGTGGCCTTCCTGCTGGTGCCGCTGTTCACCCAGGACCTGATCCCGGCGCTGATCCGCAACTCGCTCTTCGTCGCCCTGGGCCTGCTGGGCCTGCTGGTCCAGGAGATCAAGCCGCTGCAACTGAGCGGCTGGCAATGGACCCTGCTCTACGGCCGCGAGGCCATGCTGGGGGCGGCGATGGGCTTTTTGTTCGCCGGGCTGATGTGGTCCTTCGAGATGGCCGGCCAGCTCATCGACACCAAGGTGGGTTCGTCCCAGGCCCAGGTGCTGGACCCGTTGTCCGGCCATCAGACCTCGCTGACCGGTGCCTTCCTGGCGCGCCTGGCAAGCTGGGTCTTCATGGCCTCGGGAGGCTTCATGCTGTTCGCCGCGCTGCTGCTGGACAGCTTCGCGCTGTGGCCCGTCCATGGCAGCTGGCAGCTGCTGCCAGCGGGCATGCTGGCCTTCGAGGCGGAGTTCGGCCGCATGCTGCGCCTGGCCCTGATGGTCGCCGCACCGTCGCTCGTGCTGCTCTACCTGGTGGACGGCGTGCTGGGCCTGATCAACCGCTATGCCCAGCAGCTCAATGTGTTCAGCCTGTCCATGTCCATCAAGGCCGTGGTGGGGCACCTGGTGCTGCTGCTGCAGCTGGGCAGCCTGGTGGCGTTGATGAACGAGGAGCTGCTGGCGCGGCCCAGCGTGGTGACGGACCTGCTGAAGCGCCTGTTCGCCTGAGGATTGCGGCCAACCCTAGAGCGCGCCCGGCCGTACGTTCTGAAACAGCAGCGCCCGCAATTGCCCGGTCCGCGGCGCTGGTCTGAAATGGGCTGACCGACGCGATGCGCGATGCGCTCATCGCCCCATCAGGACAACGCCAAGGGCACCCCATGAGCATCGTTACCCGAACCACGTCGGCCTCCCCGGCCGTGAACGACACGCCGCCGCCCGCCGGCCGCAGCTACGAGGTGCAGCACGGTGACAGCCTGAGCCGCATCGCCAAATCCAACGGCGTGTCGGTGCAAGCGCTGCTGGACGCCAACCCGCAGGTGCGCAACCCGGACGTCATCTACCCGGGCAGCCACCTGACGATCCCGGCGACGCACTACACCGTCCAGCGCGGTGACACGATGCAGCACATCGCGGCCGACCACGGCCTGACGCTGCAGGCGCTGGTGGGCGCGAACCCGCAGGTGCGCAACGCCGACCTGATCCACGTCGGCGACACGCTGAATCTGCCGTCGGTGGGCCATCTGGTGGACGGCCTGCCTGTCGTCGGCTCCGTCGGTCTGGTGCACGACACGCTGCTGCCGGTCTACATGACGGACCCTCGCTACCGCAGCGACATCGGCAAGGCCGCCATCGCCAGCGGCTCGGCACAGTCCACCGTGGAACTGGGCATGACCCGGGCGCTCAACGCCGACCCCACCGGGAAGCGCGATGTGACGCAGCGCCAGATCGCCGAGCCCGCGCTGGCGCGCACGGACGGCACGCGCAACCAGCCGACGCTGAACCTGCAGCGCTTCACCGACCCGTCGCTGGGCTCGAACGCGCTGGCCGCCATCGTCATCGGCAATGCCGAAGGCACGCGCCGCCCGGACGGCGGCTTCACCGCGGCCTATGGCGGCCACACCGACCCGGGCAACGCGGTGCACAACCGCGGCTCTTTCTCCTACCAGCATGCGGCCTCCAGCCCCGCCGATGCCGACCGCCGCCAGCTGACGACGCTGCAGGGCCAGCTGCCGGCCTACGAGGCGGCCGCGCGCCGCGCCGGGCTGGACCCGAACAACGCGCGCCTGGCCTCGGCCTACCTGGACCTGTACAACCAGTCGCCCAGCGCCGCCGGCCGCTTCCTGAACCAGCTCGGCACGCTGCGCGGCCAGCCCATCGACGCGGCGCATATCACCAACCTGCGCGTCAACAGCTATGTCGACGCCTCCACCGGACAGCGCTTCCGGCTCAGCGGCGGGGGCCAGGCAGGCAGCGGCTTCGTCAACATCGCCAACCGGCAGGTGCACGGCACGGCGACCGAAGCCCAGGTGCAGGCAGTCATCCGCGCCGACCAGAAGCGCCGCACCGACGCGGTCGACAGCGCGCTGAACCGTCAGGGCTTGCTCAACGGCACGGCCACCGCGCCGACCCCGGCCGCCACGGTGCCGGCCTCAGCTTCGGGGACCGGCAAGGCCGCGCGCATCCTGGATGTTGCCCGCGGCGAGATCGGCACCAAGGAGGTCAGCGGCGGGCGCGACAACCCGCGCGTGCTGGAGTACCACCAGGCCACGTCCTTGAAGGCCAGGAACGACGAGACCTCGTGGTGCTCTTCCTTCGTCAACTGGACGATGAAGCAGGCCGGCGTGCCAGGCACCAACAGCGCCGCCGCGCGCAGCTGGCTGAACTGGGGCACGTCCGTGCCCAAGGACGCGGCGCATGTGAAGCCGGGCGACGTCATCGTCTTCCCGCGCGGCAACAACCCGGCGCAGGGCCACGTCGCCATCGTCGAGGCCGTGCTGGCCGACGGCCGCGTGAAGGTGGTCGGCGGCAACCAGGGCAACGGGCCCGGCAACCCCGACGGCGTCAACGAGAAGGTACGCTTGCTGTCCGAAGCCATTGGCGTGCGCAGGGCGCCTTGAGCGCGGCCGTCCATCCCACGGTTGGGTTGCACGCACGGCAGTGCGGGCCGGGATACTGGCCCGCCATCCCTTTTGCATTGGACCGATGGCCCGCTCCCTGCTGCCCTTGATCGCCTCGCTGCTTGCCGTGTTCAACGCGCAGGCCCAGGTCACCAAAGACCCGCTGCCCACGCAGTTGGTGTGCCACCCCAGCGACAACCTCACCGCCAACATCAGCTACGAAGCCAGCGGCGCGTTGCTGGGGGCGGGCGTGTATGCCACCTCCGGCACGCATGAATGCAGCGTGCAGTCGCAGGGCGCCGGCGTCGCGCAGCCCGACGGATCGGTGCGATTTGCCTGGACCGACGAGGTCGAAGGCAACAAGCGCTACCAGGCGATCGTGAAGCGCGTGGGCAACGAGGGCTACACGCTGGCCCTGCAGCCCGCCGGCTGCGGCACGATCGCGCTGCCGGCGGCCATCGCGCTGTCCATCCAAGGCAAGGCCTGCAAGGCCGGCGTGGACCGTGACGCGGCCTTCGTGCTGTTCTGGCGCCAGCTGCGCGCGGCCATTGCCAGGGGTGACGGCGAGCTGCTGCAACGGCTGTCGTTGCCCCAGCTGGAGTTCTCCCCGGACTCCGGCACCGTCAAGGCACCCGCGTCCGTCATCCGCAATGCCGCGACCTGCATCCCCGGCATCGTCACGACGGAGTCCGGCACCGACATCGGCAAGATGCTGAAAGCCATCGACACGCCGCAACTGGACAAGCCACCGCTGTCCAGGGTGGCCGACAACCGCGTGAGCACCGGCGCCTTCGAGGCGCGCTGGACTGCCCAGGGGTGGCGCCTGTCGTGGTTCAACACCTCGCCGGCGGTGTTTTCAACCTGCAAGCCGGGCTGAGCGCTCGTCGTCAAAATACCCAGACCCACGAATTAGGGGCAGCCGCAGTCGCCTTGGCGGATGAGCTTCGCTAAGCTGACCCTCAACTGCCACCCACCTCCGCCACAGCCATGATCGGCGCCCCGCTTTCCTCCTCCGCCTCGCTGTTTTCCACCGCGTCCCTCCGCCCGCTGAATGCCCCTGCGGCGGCGCCGCGTGCCGGTGAACCGGCATGGCTGGACGGGCTGGGCGCCAGCGGCGCCGCCACGCTGCGTGCCGACGTGGCCGTCGACCAGCGCGGGCTTTCGGTCCAGCAGCACGCGGAGCGCGTGCTCGCCGCCCTCGTTGCCTGAGCTGCTGGCCCAGCCGCGCTGGGCCGAAGCGGCCCAGGCGCTCATCGGCGGCTGCCTCGACCTCGGCCCCCGCCAGGAGGGCGCCATTGCGCTGATGGAGACCGTCTGCACCGGTCTGGGCGACCAGCTTTATCCGGCCTTTTTGCGCGTGCTGGCCGAAGTCAATCTGCGTGGCGAATATGCCGCCCGTGCCGCTGTCGCCCAGACCCTCGCGCAATCCCTCTGCCAGGGCCGCCTGCCCAGCGGTTCGCGTGCGGCCTGGGGTGCGCATCAGGCGGGCGTGCAGCGGCGCAGCCTGGGCCCCATCGAATACCTGTGCCTGGCCGCCTGGCCCCGCGCGGGCGAGTCGAGAGGGACTTCCGAGTTGTCGCCCGAACAGTTCCAGACCCTGGCCAGCGCGGTGATGGAACTGCTCGACTGCGACGCCGAGGCGCGCTCGCTCTATGCCGGCCACCTGTGCGCCGTCGCCGACGACCCGCTGGACGGCACCATGCCGCGCGAGGTGCGCGCGGCCCTGCGCGCATTCGCGCAAAGCTGGCGCAGCCATCCCGATGCCAGCCGGGCCTGCGCGGCCTTTGTCGACAGCCTGGGGCGGGCCGGGCGCTAAAGCTTGCCGACCGCCTCGTAGCGGGCCACGCCCACGACGCCAAAGACGGCGCGCGTGGACTGTCCCCCGAGGCTGGTCACGGTGATCGCCTGTTGCAAGGGCATCTGGCTGATCAGGGGCTGCGAGCCCATGGCGACCCTGCGGGAGGCCTGGACCTGGGCCAGTTCAATGGACCGGACGACAGCGTCCGTCGCCACGACGGTGGGAAGTTTCATCAAAGAAAAGCGTCTGCATCGCGCGGCACCGTGCCGCGGCAGGGTCAGCGAAGCTTGCGTGGCAGCAGCCCCGACGACCCAACCGTGCATCCTAGGCAACGGACCGGTCCGCGCCGGGCGCGCCGTTGCACGGCCTGTGGCAGATTGCCGCCTGGCGGGCAACTCGCAGCCCAAAGTCCCCCGGGGACGGTGCCGCGCCCAGCCGGCTCAAGCACGCTGGCATCATGCGCCGCCACGCACATGCAGGCCCTATCGCCACCCATCTCGACGCCCATGCCCAACAACAAACCCAAGAAGTGGATTGCAGCGGTTCTCGGTCTCCTGTCGCCGCCGGTCGGCCTGCTCTATGCCGCACACGCCAGGGCGGCCCTGGCCTATTTCGCTCTCAGCATCGTGGTGGGAGTTCTCGGCTTCCTGTCGCAGGCATGGAAGCTGCCAGTCAATGCCGCGGCACTGGTGCTCATGATCGCGGGTGCGTCGCATGCGTACCGGCGCGCCAAGCACTACCCCGACGCGAAGCCACGCCCCGGCTACAGCCGCTGGTACGGCATCCTGGGCGTCGTCGCTTGCGTCATCACGGCGGTGCTGGTCTTCAGGGCCTTCTTCTTCGAGCCCTTTCGCGCCCCTTCGTCGTCCATGCTGCCGACCATCCCGGCCGGCACCAGCCTCATCGTCCAGAAATGGGGCTATGGCAACTACGGGACTTTCGGTAAGACCTTCCTTCGCACGACCATCTCTTCGCCTCTGTCCCGAGGCGACTTGATCGTCTTCGAGTTTCCCGAGGACCGATCCGTCGTCTTCGTCAAGCGCCTGGTCGGCCTGCCTGGCGACCGCATCGCCTACCGCGGCAAACGGCTGTTCATCAACGGCGAGGCCGTGCCGTTGCGACCCGCTGGGGAATACTTCGATCCAGAATCCAAACGGACCATTCCCCAATTTGTCGAGACCCTGCCCGACAGCGAGCACGCCGTGCTGATCGGCGAGCAGCCCTTCTTCCTGCGGCCCGACTCGAAGTTCCCCTTCGCCGAGAAATGCACCTACACCGTTGACGAGATGGCCTGCGAAGTGCCGCCCGGTCACTTCTTCACCCTTGGCGACCACCGCGACAACAGCCGCGACAGCCGGATGTGGGGCTTCCTGCCGGCCGATCACATCGTCGGCAAGGTCGTGTTCGTGGGGTCGTAGCCACGCGGCACGGTTGGCTGCCTCAAGGCGGATTGAAATGCGCGCCCTGGGTTTTGCAAGCTTCCTGCCGCGGGAGCGGCCATGGCTCAAGGCCGCCTTCGGGCCTCAGGGCGCCTTCACCAAGGCCTGCAATACGGAATCCGCCGCACCCGGCAGCAGCGGCATCAACAGCGCGATCGCCTTGGGCCAATGCGCCAGCAGGAGCCCCTGGGGGCTGGCATCCTCGCCGGCTGGGCCCTCCGGCGTGTTGCCCCGGGGCTCACGCTCATGGCATCGCTGCAGCCACGCGGCGGCGGACAGGAAGGCCGCTGCCAGTACCAGGCTGAGCATCAGCCCACCCATCAGGCTGACCGTGGGCGCCAGCGCCAGTGCGGGCTCGCGCGCTTCCTTGATCATCAGCGCCGCGCACAGCCGGTACATGGCCGTGAGGCAGGAGATCCAGATCAGCATGAGCGCCGCACCGCAATACAGCAGCCGGGTGATCGCGCGCATCTGCAGCATCCGGTGGTTGCCATGCGCGCCGGGGATCAGCAGCAGCGAGAACGCACACAGCAAGGCCGAACTGGCGACGAAGGCCATCGCGGCGTTGCAACTGCCCAGGAACCGGAAGCGGGGCGAGATCGCCGCGAGGTTATCCACCATGGGGCCGAAGGCCAGCAGCGAAACACCGAGATCGACCGTGTAGTGGTAGAGCGCGCTGCCTATCAGCGTCAATACGCCCAGGAACGCCACCCAGGCCGCGTGCCCAAGCCGCCGCCTGTGGCGCACCGCGCGGTCCAGTTCCAGGCCGCACACGCCGATCACCACCAACGCGGCCAGCCATTGCAGGAAGCTCAGGCACAGCCACCACAATGCCGCGTTGACCACCAGCGCCGCTTCGGCCAGCGGTGTCTTGGCGGGGTAGCCCGGCAGCAGCAGGGCCTTGAAATCAGGCTTGGGCACCGCGACGCGATTCAGCTCGACCAGCGCGTCCATGGCGCCCAGCAGCGCGACGATGGCGAGCACGGCCAGCAGCGGCATCACGGCACCGTTGCAGCAGGCAAGATAACCAACGAAGCTCCGCCAGGTGCCCGCCGCAGCCTGCGCAGGCTTGGCGGCTCCGCTCACGATGCGCGCCCGTTCTCGCACGACGGTACGCCCTCCTCGGGCAGGACCGTCGGCGCAGGCACCGGCGTTGGCATGAGCGTTATCGTCACTTCGTCCAACGTCACGCGCGCCGGCCGCCAAGATTCACCCGGCAGCAGCCGCAGCGCGATCAGGCCCTTGCTCTTTCGGCTCGCAATACCGTACTGAAGCGGGCTGGCGTCCGTCGCGGCCACCGGCCCTTCGAACGTGGCCTCGTGCTCCTTCAATACCCCGCGCTCAATCACCCGGAAACGGTCACGGTCGCCCGGCTGATGCCTGGAAGCCAGCGCAATCAGCGCCACCTGGTAGGACATCGGGTCCCAGGTCGACCCATCCAGCGACACTGCCTGGGGGCCCGGCTTGCCGCCCAGCGTCGTCTTCGCCAAGCCGGCCACCCAGTCGAAACGCGTGTGGACGTTGTACTCCGGGCTGGACTCATCGCGGTGCACGTATTCCATCGGCAGCAGCCGTTCGCCCTCGATGCGAATCACGCTGCATTCCTGGAAGCGGCGTTCGACGAAAGCGACGCTCACCGTGGTGCGCATCGTGTAGACGATGAAGCGCGACGAACGCCGCAACTCGATGCTGGCCAGAGCAGTGGCCGTCAGGAAGGCCACCTTCTGCCGCCCTTCGTAGCGCCCGCTGAAGGGTTGCACGGCGCTGGCGGGCTGAGCGCTGGCGCTCTCAGGCGCCAGTACCCCCGCGAGCGTCATCGCAAGCAACGCGGTGGCCGTGGTGCGCCAGGCTCGGAATGGGCGCGAGCTTCGGGTACGGCGCATGCAGTGTCGATGGGTGGGGTTTCTCAGGCAGAAAGGATGCAGCGGCCGCATCGCAGCCGCATCCTCACAACTGGTGACGGGCGCGGCGCTGGTCGCTCTGCGGCGCCAGACTTGCTCGGCCCTCTTTGTCAGAGCGTTGTGCTGTTCAGGTCAGAGTTCCCAAGACCCGAGATCGACAGGCCTGGCTGGCTTTTGCAAACCATCCTCAGGCGCAAGCTGGAAATCGAATTGGAGTGAACTAGGGATGCGTGCCATCCCATCCGTCTCCTTGTGGATTCATCCCTAACGCCCCGGAGCGTAGATTGGCCTCATCGCAACACCGGGGGTGAATCATGATGCTCTTCTGGCAAGGCACGCCCCGGTCCCGCACGCAGGCGCTGCTGGCCGGTTTCAGCCGGGCCCTCGCCCTGGCCGGTGCCCTGGCCCTCGCGGCCCCGGTGTTCGCCACGCCGCCGCGGCCACCTGCCTTCCTGACCGATGGCGACAAGCTGACGGCCGAGCGTGAATGGGTGCTGGATCGGGCGGCGCTGCCGCTGCAAGTCGTCATGCGCGAGCAGGGCATCGCGTCACTGACGCTGAGCGCTTCGGTGGTGGCCATGGAGCCGGGCAAGCCCGAGCTCGCGGCGCCGCGGGTGCTGTGGCGCACGGAGGTCAAGCCTGCCGCACGCGACCAGAGCGCGACGGTGGAGGTACCGCTCAAGGGACTCAAGCCCGGCGAATGGCGGCTGGAGGTCAGGCTCACGGGCAAGAAGGGGGCGAACGAAGGCTTCTCGCATCTGCTGGTGCGCTACCTGGTGGTCGACGCGGATGGCCGCATCCACGTGCTCTCGCCGCAGCAGCGCAGCCTGCGCGGTGCGGCCGAACGGCAGCGGCAGTTCGACGTCGCACGCCGCAGCGACGAGCGCCAGCATCCGATCCGGCTGCTGTTCGGTGACACGTTCAAGCTGCCGGCGGATGCGAAGGTGGCCGACGTCGCCGCATTCGTGCCGCGCGACCGGCGCATCGAGGTGCGGCCGGCCGAACTCACCCCCTTCCTGCGCGAGCACAGCGCCGACAGCACCGCCACCAGCTACACCTCGCGCGACCCCATCACCGTTCGCGGCCGCGTGGTGTTCCGCGATCTGAGCGGCAACTTCGTGCCGCTGGTCAACGTGGCCATCCACCTGTGGGACTCTGACACCTTCGGCGACGAGCACCTGGGCAGCGTGGCCTCCGACTGGGACGGGCGTTGGGCGTTCACCGTCAACAACGACGATGGCTGGTTCCAGGACGGCCGGGACCTCTACTACACGATCAAGCTGGACACGAGCCGCCTGTCGCTGGGCACGTGCAACTTCCTGGCCGGCGCCTATGAATGGAAGTCGGCCGTGCACGATGACATGTCCGACGGCACGGTGCTCGACTTCGGCACCGAGACGGTGGGCTCCGACATGGATGCGGCCCGCGTGTGGTCGACGCTGAACCTGGCCTGGAACCATGCCGCGACGGCTGGCGGGTTCGACCCCGGAAAGATCGACGGCTGCTTCCCCGGCAGCGGCACCTTCTACAACGGCAAGATCAACATCGAGGGCGGCGACTTCGACGGACCCGATTCCATCACCCACGAATACGGCCATGGCGTGATGGCCCACGCCTACTCCGGCGGCGACCCCTCGCCGGGCGGCGACCACGGCTTTGGCGACTGCGGGCAGAACAAGGCGCTGTCATGGTCGGAAGGCTGGGCCACGGCCTTCATGCTGACGCTGCGCCAGGATGGGCGCTACAACTGGCACGAGGGCGACGGCGGCCAGGAGATCGAGGGTTTCTCGTCGTCCTGCCAGACGGGCGACAGCAGCGAAGGCCGCGTGGCCGCGGCGCTGCTGGACATGTTCGACACCCACAACGACAGCAACGGCGGCAACACCAACCTCGGCCGCAACGGCGCCTCCGACAGCAACACCGGCAGTACCGTGGCGCTGGCCACGATGCTGCGCGACACCATGGTGGGTACGCAGCACTCGACGGTGATCGAGTTCTGGAATGACCTGGCGGGTGAGCTGACCAGCACGCAGCGCCCGGCCGCCCAGACCGTCATGAACTACAACTGGATGCCGGTGATCCTGCCTTCGTCCTGCGTCGCGACCAAGGTGGCGGCCACCAGCCTGCCCGACAAGGAGGGCGACGGCGTGCTCGCTGGCCTGCGCAGGTTCCGCGACCACGCGCTGCTGCCCTGGCCCGGCGGCCGCGAGCTGGCCAACCTGTACTACCGCAACAGCCCCGAGATCGCGCTCGTGCTGCTGCGCCGCCCGGCGCTGCTGCCCGACGCCCTCGCCGTGATGCGCCATTTCTCGCAGATGGGCGACACGCTGACGACGAACCGCCGCCTCGTCGAATTCGAGAAAGCCAACGGCCCGCTCATCACACCCGAAGTGCATGCCGCGGCCCAGCGCATCGTGGCCGCACTCGCCGAAGACGGCAGCGAAGGCCTGCGACGTGACGCGCAGCGTCTGAAGACCGAGTTCGAACGGCTGCTCAAGACGCGCCTGTCCGACGTGCAGGACCGTGCGGCGAAGGAGAAGGCGGCCTTGGTCGACCGTGGCCAGGGGCTGCCGCCGATCAAGCGACAGGAGTACCAGCCGGGCAGCAAGGACGCGCTGCAGGACAAGCGGATGAAGGACCTGCTGGAGCGCAGCGTGGCGCCGAGGAAGTGAGGTTGCAGGCCGACGCGAGTGTCGGCCTGCCCTACCTAGCCACCAGCCAGCGCGAACCGCGTCGCCTCGTCGGCCGGGAAAAGGTGCTCCACCTTCAGAGACGCCAGCGTGATGTCCAGCGGCGTGCCGAAGCTGGTGAAGGCGGAGAAGAAGCTCAGGGTCTGGCCGTCCGCGGCGCGCAGCCGCAGGGCCAGCACGGGCAGGCCGCTGGTCTCGATGGTGCCCCAGGGGCGCAGCGACGGCCTCAACTCGTCGAGCAGGGCGCGCAGGCGCGGCAGGTGCTCGGCCTCGCGGCTGGCACGGGCCCACATCTCGCCGCACAACTCGGCCTCGTTGACGCACAGCGCTCGCAAGCCATCGGGGCGGAAGACCGCTCGCAGCAGGTTGAAGGGTCCCGCCAGCAAGTGATCGGCCGGCAGGCCAAGTAGCTCCAGCAGCCGCGCCAGGCCGGCGTTGGCCATGACGAGGTTGTATTCGCCGTCCAGCACCAGGGCCGGCGTCGGATCGTGGGCGTACAGCAGCTGCTCCAGCGCGGCGCGCACGGGCGCCATCTCGGGCGCGTCCAGCGCGCGCTCGGTGTGAGCGGGTGCATAGCCGGCGGCGAGCAGGGCCTGGTTGCGTTCCTGCAGCGTGGCGCCGAGGGCGTCGAGCAGGGCGATCAGCGTCTCGCGGCCGGCGCGGGAGCGGCCGGTCTCGATGCAGCTGAGGTGGCGTTGCGAAACACCGGTGCGCAGCGACAGCTCCAGCTGGCTGACGCGGCGCGACTTGCGCAGGGCGGCGAGGGTGGCGGTCATGGAGATGGCATGGGTAGCAGGTGAACGATAGCGGCTGCCAGCAGCAACAGCAGGGCGGCAATGTCCAGCTTGACAACGGTGGCTAGGGCAGGCGGCAGTGGACCCGCCGGCAACGCGAGCACCAGGAAAGATGCAACGCTGACCAGGCCGGCGATGAGGCCGAGGCCGCGCAGCGCCGGCCGCCAGGCGGCCCAGGCGAGAAGGGCCGCGAGCAGGCCAAAGAGCACGGCGCGGTGGCGCAGCAGCAGTTCCAGCGTGGGGTCGCGGGCATCGACGCCGTAGAGCGCTGACAGCTTGGTGGCGCCCAGCACGCCGGCCAGCGGCAGCGCATGCAGCAGGGCGACGAGGGCCAGCGTGATGGGAACGAGCAGCTTCATAGAACCGGACCATAGGCCACGCGCGGCGGCACCGCGATGACCTCGGAGGTCATTGCGGCGCTGCGCACGACTGGCGAGCATGGCGCCATCTACCACCCGTCAACCGTCCCTCAAGGAGATTGCCATGCGAACCGTTCTGATCCTCGCCCTCGCCGCCTTCGGTGCCTTCTCGACCTATGTGATGTGGCAGGTCGGCTACCTCGGCATCTGGCAGGCCGGCATGAGTAGCCTCGGTGCCTGGCAGGTGCTGGCGGACCTGGTCATCATGTCGTGGATCGCGCTGGGCTTCATCTGGCGCGACGCGCGGCAGACCGGCCGCACGGTCTGGCCGTTCGCGCTGATCACGCTGGCCGCCGGGTCCTTCGGGCCGCTGCTCTATCTGCTGCTCAAGCCTTCGGGCCGCAGCGAGTTCAAGGCGGGGCCGGCTGTGCCAAGCCGCTGAGCGCGGCTTGCAGATTGGCACGTGCCCGCGCGTCGAAACGCTCGCGCAGGGCGCGTGCCGTAGAGCGCGGGCCGCGCCAGAAAGCCGGCCAGGATGGCACCGCGCTTTTCATTGAAGACGGCCGCCGGCACATGGGCGTATTCGCGGCGGATCTGCGCCTCGTATTCGGCAAAGCGTTCAGGCACCTCGCGGAAGCAGCCGTTCAACGTTTGACTTAAGCGGCGTGCCGAAGGCACGTCCGCTTGAAGGAATACGAAGGGACTTCCCACCTTCTGGCCCACGGCGTCGAGGCGCCAAGATTGATGGTGCGAATCGTCAATCTGCAGCCATGTGAAAGGGGAAGCCCATGAACGAGATTACCCGAGTCGGGGTCGATCTGGCCAAGCGCGTGATCCAGGTCCACGCCGTTGATGCGGCAGGTCGCGTCGTGGTGGCCAAGGCGCTGCCCGCCGACAAGTTCGCCGCCTGGTGCGTGCAGTTGCCAGCGGGCTGCCTCGTGGCCATGGAAGCCTGCGGCGGCGCCCACCACTGGGCACGCAAGCTGCGCGGCTTCGGCCTGGATGCGCGGCTCATCGCCGGCCACTTCGTCACGCCCTACCGCATGGCCGGCAAGGGCAGCAAGAACGACGCCGCTGACGCCGCCGCGATCTGCGAGGCCGCCGGCCGCCCGCACATGCGCTTCGTCCCCGTAAAGACGCCCGCCCAGCAGGCCCTGCTGGCCATCCACCGGCTGCGCGAGGGCTACAAGGAAGACCGCACCGCCTGCATCAACCGCATTCGCGGCCTGCTCACCGAGTTCGGCATCGTCTTCGCGCAAAGCCCCGACGCTCTGCGCCTGGGCCTGGCCGACGTGCTGGAAGACGCCAGCAACGAGTTACCCGGCATCGCCCGGCTGGCGCTGCAGGAGGCACGGCTGCACTGGGTCGAGCTGGAATGCCACATCGCCAGTTGCGACGAACGCATCACCGCGCACGTGCGTTCGGACGAGCAGGCCAAGGCAGCGGCCCAGCTCAGCGGCATCGGCCCCGTGACGGCCTCGGCACTGGTCGCCACGGTGGGCGACTTCAGGCAGTTCAAGAATGGCGCGCAGTTCGGCTCCTGGCTGGGTCTGGTGCCCCGGCAGAACTCCAGCGGCGGCAAGACGCAGCTCGGGCGCATCACCAAGCGGGGCGACGACTACCTGCGCACGCTGTTGATCCAGGGCGCCAAGTCGGCCGTCATGACGGCCCACAAGCGCACCGACAAGATCTCGCAATGGCTGGTGCAACTGCTCGCCCGCGTGGGCTGGCAAAAGGCCGTGGTCGCATTGGCCAACAAGAACGCGCGCATCGTCTGGGCGTTGCTGGCCAAGGGGCGCGTGTTCGTGACCTGCACCCTTCCTGCCATACCAAGCTGAAGTAGCAAGGAGTCCGCTCATCAGGAGAATGACGGACATGAGGAAGAGCAAGTTCACCGAGGAACAGATCATTGGGTTCCTGAAGCAGGCCGAGGCGGGGCTGGCCGTGGCGGAGATCTGCCGCAAGGGCGGGTTCTCAGACGCGACGTTCTACAAGTGGCGGGCCAAGTTCGGCGGCATGGAGGCGAGCGACGCCCGGCGGCTGCGCGAACTCGATCAGCTGTCCGAACGGCGGGCCTGCCGACTTGTGGGGCTAAGCCGAGACAGTTACCGGCATCCACCGGTGGCGAGCGCGCAGACCGCGGCGCTCAAGGCCAAGATCGTCGAGATCGCGCATGCGCGCCGACGGTTTGGATACCGACGCGTGCACGACCTGCTGCGCCTGGACTTCCCTGGCGTCAATCACAAGCGCGTGTATCGGCTGTACAGCGACGCGAACCTGGCAGTGCGCAAACGCAAGAAGGTGCGGCGCCCGGCTGCCGAGCGCACGCCGCTGAACATCGCCACCCAGGTCAATGAGGTGTGGAGCATGGACTTCGTCAGCGACAGCCTGGCCAACGGACGGCGCCTGAAGTGCCTCACCGTTGCCGACGACTTCAGCCACGAGGCCGTCGACATCGCGGTGGACTACGGCATCAGTGGCCAGTATGTGGTCCGGCTGCTGGATCAGGCTGCGCGATTCCGCGGCTACCCAGCCGCCGTGAGAACTGACAACGGGCCGGAGTTCACCAGCAGGGCCTTCATCGCATGGGCGCAAAGCCACGCCATCCGACACATCCTGATCGAGCCTGGTCGCCCCATGCAGAACGGCTACATCGAGAGCTTCAATGGCCGGTTCCGGGACGAATGTCTGAACGAGCATTGGTTCGAGACATTGAAGCAGGCCAGAACCGAGATCGCCGCCTGGCGCCGTGACTACAACGAGGTCCGTCCGCACGGCAGCATTGGACGAATACCGCCGGCGCAATTTGCTGAGCAGCACCGCAGAAACGCGGCCGATCCCGCCCTGCACGCCGGACTCATCAATACAGAGATCCAGTAACCTTCAACCAGGGCTCCGAACTATCAATTGGCACGGCGTTTGGGGGCAGGTCA